>JANOFL010000367.1:0-22610 GCA_031405895.1 Planctomycetota bacterium | reverse complement strand
CATGCAAAGAATGCACGACCTCGCTCGCGGCTACGAAGCCTTCGGCCCCGGATCAAAAGTGACAGCAGGTACTTGTGTGGAACGATGAGTCCCCCCGCCCTCCCCACACCGCCCAAAGCCGCGGCGGGGGAGGGAGCCGGAAAAGAATTGGGTATCGCTCCCCACACCGCCCAAAGCCGCGGCGGGGGAGGGAGCCGGAAAAGAAGTTGTCATTTCACCAGCGCTCTCGCCTTGAGGCTGCCCGTCCAATCCGCTTTAATCCCGCGCGAATGCCCTCATCGTCCTCCCGGGTCGCCCGCCATGTTTGCCACCTATGACATCGTGATGCTCGTGGTTCTTGCCGGAGCGATCGCGTTCGGTTTCTGGAAGGGCCTCGCCTGGCAAGTGGCTTCGTTGGCAGCTGTCTTCGCCAGCTACTTTGTCGCAGTTTCGTTTCGCGGTGTGCTGACGCCGATGATCAGCGTCAACCCGCCGCTCAACGGCTTCATCGCGATGCTGATCCTCTACGTCGGGACCAGCCTCGTGATCTGGCTGGCCTTTGGCGCGGTCCGGCGCAACATTGAGCGGATGCAGCTCAAGGAATTTGACCGGCAGTCGGGCGCCCTGCTCGGCGCGCTGAAGGGTGCCCTGCTCTGTATGGTCATCACCATGTTTGCCGTGACTGTCGCCGGCGAGAATTCCCGCAGGGCAGTGATCCAGTCGAAATCGGGCAACCTGATTGCGCGCTCAATCAACCAGCTTTCGGCGGTCGTGCCGGCGGACCTGCACAAGGTCCTCGATCCGTACTTCAGCAAGTTCAACGAAAGGCTGACCGAGCCACTGCCACCGGAAACCGCGCCCGGCAACTGGACTTTTGGCCAAGCCGCGGCGGCGACCAGTCCACCGGCGAGCACGCCTTTCACCGGCCAGTTCCAGCTGCCCGTTCAGGTCCAGGCCCAGCCTGGTGGCGGCTTCCAGGTCAACATCAACCCCAACGCCACCGTCGACCGGGCCGCCGAACTCTTGAGAAACAGCGTCCAGCAGAACTTGCCCGCGCAGCAAGGCGGCCAGGGCGTCAACCGGTAGTGGCGACGAAGCTCCTGCTTTGTCGGCGTGCTGGTAAGGCACAGACTGACAGGGGTGCATGCCGGGAATGTACGGACAAAGCAGGAGCTTCGTCCCCACGGAAGAAAAACCCGGCAAAACACGGGGGCGCAACCGAACATAAGAAACATTATCGGACGTTGGGTGTGGGGACAAAGCTCCCGCTTTGTCCGCCCTGATGTGAAGAGATCCGGAGGCTCATGGCAATCGGAGCGCAATCGGCGTAAAGAGGACAAAGCGGGAGCTTCGTCCCCACGGCTGGAAGTTATCCCGATTCAGAAGCCGGCTCGAGGAACTGCCCCATCCGCCGGAATTTTTCGTAGCGCAGTTCGAGCAGCTCTGAAACCGGCAGCGCGGCGAGCTGGCGGAGGTTTTTCTTGAGCCAGTTCTTCACGTTCGCCGCCATGTGATGGTGGTCGCGGTGAGCACCGCCGAGCGGTTCCTCGATCACGTCGTCGACGATGCCGAAGCCGGGAAGGTGTTTGGACGTGAACTTGAGGCTGGCGGCGGCCCGGGGAGCGTGCTCGGCACCCTTCCAGAGAATACCGGCACAGCCTTCCGGGCTGATGACGGAGTAATAGGAATGCTGGAGCATGGCGACCCGGTCGCCGACGCCGATTCCCAGCGCACCGCCGCTGCCGCCTTCGCCAATCACGACGCAGACGATCGGCGTCGGCAAGCGGCTCATCTCGAACATGTTCTCGGCGATCACCTGGGCCTGGCCGCGCTCTTCCGCACCGATTCCGGGGTAGGCTCCCGGCGTGTCGATCAGGCAAATCACGGGCAAGTGAAACTTCGCGGCCAGCTTCATCTTGGCGAGGGCCTTCCGATAGCCTTCCGGATGGGCGCAACCAAAAAAGTTCTCGGTCCGGTCCTTGAGGTTGCGGCCCTTCTCGTGGCCGACGACCAGGACTTTCAGGGTATCGAGCCGCGCAAAGCCAACCCGCATCGCCCGGTCATCGCCAAACTTGCGGTCGCCGTGCAGTTCCACAAACTCGTCGAAGACCAGCTGCAGGTAGCTGGTCGTGTGGGGACGCTGCTGGTGCCGGGCGACCTGGACGGTTTGCCACGGGTCGAGGTTGGAGTAGATTTCGCGCGTGACCTCGGTCAGTCGTCGTCGCAGTTCACGAATCTGCTCCATCCGCGCGGCGGTGTCGCCAGCGCTCTTCTCGACCGCCTGCAGTTCGGCTTCGAGGTCGGCGATCGGCTGTTCAAACGGCAGATAGTCGAGGGGCATCTTAACGTGGGATAGGCTTCCAGCCTGTCAAATTGGGATGGTGCTTCGTGCCTGTCATGACTGAAATGCTGACTGACAGGCTGGAAGCCTGTCCTGCGCCGGATCAGGCCTTCTTGCGGCTGCCGCGGCCGCGCAAGCCGGCGCGGTAAACCATGCACCGGTTGAATTCTATCAGAAACTCATGCATGTTCGCGAGCCGTTCGCCTGGCTCCTTGGCCAGCATTCGCGAGACCAGCGCCGCGAACTCGGCCGAGCAGTTCCGCTCGGACGCCTGCAGCGAGGGAATGCTGCCGTAGAGATGTTTGTTCAGCAGTTCCTCGGGATTGCTGCCAGTGAACGGTGCCCGGCCGGAAACCAGCTCGTAAAGCATGCAGCCGAAAGAGTAGACGTCGGCGCGGATGTCGAGTGACTTGCGGCGGAGCTGTTCGGGGCGAGATGTAGCTGCGCGTGCCGCGAATGGCTCTGGACCTGCCAAACAGCCGGAAGCCCGACCGCGCTTTCTCGGCGATGGAAAAGTCAATCAGCTTGATGTTGCCCTGCTCGTCCGCCAGAAAATTATCGGGCTTGATATCACAGTGAATCCAGCCCCGGTCGTGCATGTGTGCCAACCCCTCGGCCGCTCCCTTGACGATCCTCTGAATGTTGAGATCGAGCGTTTCCGGCCGCTCGCGCAGTTCGATCTTGAGGTTGCGGGCGGCAAAGAGCTGCATCGAGATGAAGGGCAGCCCGAACTCATCGTGGAAATCATGAATCCGGATCACGTTGGGGTGATCCATGGTCTTCGCGACCGCAGTCTCATGCTTGAGCTGGCCGATCTCGGTTCTGTCCTTCGCGTGCGTCTGCGACAGGATCTTGAGCGCGATCCGGGTTTCATTGCCTTCGCGCATCGCTTCCCAGACCTGGGTCGTCTGGCCGGCGCGGATCAGCCGCAAGAGCTGAAAGGGACCGAGAAAATCACGTCCTGCTACCAAACCACGCCTCGATTCTCCGGGATTGTCCCCGCCCGTTTTCGCGACATGCCGGTCTGGCGTCAGCCTTCTGCGGCGATGTCGTCGTCCATGCCCGGCAATGACGCGGAAACAGTCCGCGCGTCCGGCAGGCCGCGACAACGTTCGTCGGGGACCTGTTTGCCGGGACAGCGGCAACGCCCTTCGTAGCATACCGCCAACAGGCTCAGTCCGTGGGCCGGTGCCGTGGGACCCGTCCGCGACCGATCCCGGGACTCCAGTCCGGACCGCAGCCAATCCGGCGGATGGTTAACCCGGCCAACCAGCACCAGCGACCCGGCAATAATCCGGACCATGTTGTAAAGGAAGCCATTGGCTGAAACCTCGAGTTCGATCACCTGCCCCGCCCCGCCTTCATGCGCGGTCACGACCAGCCTGGTGATCTGTCGAATGGTCGTCTGGCGATCTGATCCCGCCGCCTGAAACGCCGCGAAGTCATGCTTGCCGGCGAGGGCCGTCGCCGCTGACATCATCCCGTCCACATCCAGCCGCACAGGCACATGCCAGCGGACCGATCGTTCAAAGACCGGGCGGTCAGGCCCCGCGGCGATGGAATACCGGTACGTCTTCTGGATAGCATCGCGGATGGCGTGGAAACCGGCGGGCGCTTCCGCGACTTCGCGCACGGCAATGTCGTCGGGCAAATTCGCGTTGAGAGCCCGGACCAGCGTCGCGTCACCGAGGGTTGACGTCGTGGTGAGACTGCAAACCTGGCCCAGTGCGTGAACGCCCGCGTCGGTCCGGCCGCTGGCTGTGAAGCGGACCTGTTCGCCTGTGACCCGTTGCCAGGCTTCTTCCATCCGCTGCTGAATCGAGATGCCGTTGAGCTGCCACTGCCAGCCGACATAGGCCGTGCCGTCATAGGCAATCGTCAGGCTGAGGCTGCGCATGGCAAGAGATTCCGGGCCACGAGCAGTTCGGCAATCTGGACCGCGTTGGTTGCCGCGCCCTTTCTCAGGTTGTCGCTTACGCACCAGAACGCAATTCCGCCCGAGCCGCTGAAGTCACTCCGGATGCGGCCGACAAAAACTTCGTCCCGGCCATCGCAGTCCCGCGGCATCGGATATTGCTTGCGGCTCAGATCGTCGACCACGGCGACACCAGGCATCGCCTCCCAAAGCCGGCGGGCTTCGTCCGGCTCCATCCGCCGTTCCATTTCCACCAGCACCGAAGCACTGTGGCAATTGGAAACGGGAACCCGCACGCAGGTCGGGCAAACCTGAATCGCGTCATCGCCAAGAATTTTGCGCGTTTCGTAAACCAGCTTCAGCTCTTCCGACGTGTAGCCGGCCTCTTTCGCCGAACCAATCTGCGGCACCAGGTTGAAGCCGATCGGATGGCCGAAAACCTTCGGCTCGCTCCCCTGCCCCGCCAGCGCCGCGCGGGTCGATTCCATCAGCTCGGCCTGTCCCGCTACCCCCGCACCGCTGGTTGCCTGATAGGTCGAGACCACCACGCGCCTGATTCGCGCCGCGTCGTAAAGCGGCTTTAACGCCAGCACCACCTGGGTCGTCGAACAGTTCGGACTCGCGATCAGCCCCTGGTGCCGCGCCATGTGGTCGGGATTGACTTCGGGAATCACGAGCGGCACGTCCGCCCGCATACGGTGAAAGCCGCTTTCATCCACGACCGTTGCCCCGGCAGCCAAAGCCCACGGCACCAGCTTCGCGGCGACCTCGTCCGGCGTGCTCGCAATCACCAGATCGATGTCGCGAAAGCTCTCCGGCCCCAGGGGATCAACCCGCAACCGCTCGCCGCGAAACGACAGTTCCCGCCCCGCCGAGCGCGCCGACGCAAGCAGGCGCAAGGACGCCAGTGGAAAATTCCTCTCCTCCAGCAGCTGAAGTACAAGGCCGCCCACCGCGCCGGTCGCGCCGACGACTGCCAGTCGAACCGCATTCACCACAGCCTCTCTCTCTGGGCAGGTCAATCACTGATCCCTGGCAGAACGAATTGCAGCACGGTACCGACCGCCATGCCCGGACGGATCAAGTCTATTCGCCGATGCCAGTGTCCTCAACGATCCGGGCTGGGATGCCACAGCGGATAAGTGGTTGAAAGCGGGTTAAGACGGCCCTGGAATGTAGAACAGTTGTCCTCAACTGTTCGGCAAGCGCGAAAAGGTGCCTTTGGCCATCGCGCGAGCAGTTGGGGACAACTGCTCTACTATCGCTGGCGGCACAAACGCGAGGTTGGCAACAATCATTGCGAGGCCAAAAGTCATCATGCCCATCGCGAGGCCGATGCCGAGGTGGACCAGCAGGGCACCGGCCAGCATCAGGGGACGGCTGAGACGCGGCCAGATCAGGAACGGGTAACTGGTCTCCCAGGCGAGCGCGGCCCAGGTCATCAGGTTGACCAGCCACATGTGATCGGCCAGCCAGGTCAGGTCCATCGTCTGATACTCGAGGTTCGCGACCGCGTACCAGATCGCCTGGCCGTTCCACCAGCTTTCGCCCTGCAGTTTTCCGAGCCCCGCGAACAGATAAATGATGCAGAGGTGGACCTGAATCAGCCGGATGCCGATGTTGGCCAGAATCGAACTCCGCGGCGCCCCCCTGCCCTGGACTGACACAACGGCGATTTCCTTTGAGCCTGAGGCGCTAGCCGATTTCCCTGGTCGTGAGCCTGAGGCGCTAGCCGATTTCCATGGTTGTGAAAAAAGGATTGAATCAGCGTTTTCGGCTAGCGCCTCAGGCTCACTTTCTGACCGCCGCTTCCGCAGCCACTGATCGACGCTCAGCCAGTCACCCGAAGGTGCGACCGCGAGATAGGTCGCCAGCAGGCTGTTGATCTGGTCAAGTCCAAACTGCGCGCCCGTGGTCCGGTTGGCGTAGGAGATGACCAGCAATGCCGTGAGCACCGACGTCACCCGCGTCCAGCAGCCGATCGCGAACAGAAACATCACAACCAGCCCCGCGATGTGTACCGGCCAAAGCCAGCCGTCGCCGGGCAGCCAGTCGAAGTGGCTCCAGCTCCAGGTCTGTCCGTTGCCGAGCATCTGGCGGTAGTCGGCCGGAAGCACCGACTCCTGGCCGAAGAACGTACCCAGCTCCAGCGACCAGACCAGATGCGTGTAGAAAATCAGCAGACCAGCCAACAGCCGGATCAACCCCAGTGACTGGGGCGCAGATGGTGTGAACCAGAACCGGTTCCAGGCCGCGGCCCAGTCGGCCAGCCACTGGCGTGCAGCTTGCATCCCTGCGGTCATTGGCTGGCGGCTCCCGGTGCCTCGACTGTTTCGGTCGAGCTGGCCCGGCCGGGCTCAGTCAGGTAGCGGCTGTCCGAAAGCTGGCTGCCGAGGACCACGTCGGAGGGAAACGGGATCAAACGGGCTTGCAAGCCGAGTTCGACTTCGGGTTGTCCGGCGCGGCGGGCCAGCTCGGCGCGAACGTGCTCAGTCAGGACAGCGGTTCGGCGGTTGCCCCAGGCCCAGGCCAGTTCCTGGCGATCGTGAATCGCCCGCAAGGAGCTGGCGAGAGCCCGTTCTCCTCCCAGCAGCATCCGGTCGGCTTGCGCGGCGAGGTCCTGTTGCATCAACTGGAATTCTTCGCGCGGTGGCAGCAACTGCCGCTCGTTCCAGAGCGTTTCGCTGAGCATGAACCAGCGGTGGTAGAGCAGCCGCGGCCAGTGCCGGGAGCGGTCAGGAAGTGAGCAGACCACGTCCTCACTGCCAGGCACGCGGGCCACCACGCGATGGGCCGGACCCGGATCGGGAGCGAAAAAGCGGTAGCCATGGCCCAGGAACAGCGTCTGATGCAGCGGGGCGAGTTTTCTGGCAAGCGGTGCGGTCAGCTCTTCGGTCGCCGATGGGTTCGTCACCGGGCCAAGGAAAACGAGCGCAACCCAGATTGCGATCAGGGCACTGGCAACCAGCCGCCAAGCCGGCAGCCACGGCCCGGCATCGTGCTGGAAAGGAGTTGATGGTTCAGGCTTGTGCGACATGGCAGGGCTTGAGTGTAGAGCAGTTGTCCCCACCTGCTCGCGCGCCTGTTACATCGTTGGCGAAGCGGTCGAACTTCGATGACCCGCGGAGAACAGTTGGGGACAACTGTTCTACAACCGCGCTCCGGAGGAGGGCGAAAACTCTCCTCAATCGTCATCTTCGGCGGCGGGGAGCAGCGCCCGCGAACTGCCCTCCCCTCCCCTGCCCTGACCCGAACACCCGGCAGGGTTGGTGCCTTTAGATCAAACGAGCCGGAAGCGTTGGCGACGGGGGAGTATTATCCCGGGAACCGGGCAGGGCTGGTGACTTTGTGACCGGCACCAAATGAAAAGGCCGCTTCCACCGAAGTGGCAGCGGCCTCGAAAGTGCTTCAGCCCGGGAATGAATCCGGGTGACCGTTTGCGTCGTCCAACTTTTTTGGGATTACTCCCGGCTGGCGACGCGGGTATCGCCACCGTCAAAGTCGAACTTGACCTGGTAAACTTCGCCGGCGACCACGTCGAGCGTCTGCTCGCGGGTCACCGTCTCGCCGTTGCGTTCAACCGTCGCGACCACGCGATAGTTCTTCCATGACTGGCCTTCGCGCAGGTTGTCGGTGGAGAAAATCCGCGTCGCGCCCGTCTCGCTCGTGTCGACTCCGGCCAGCGTGATTTTGGCGTCAGCCGGAACATCGACCGCGACGGTCGTGGCCAGGCTGGCGGCGGCGTCGAAGTCGAAACGGATATCGCGACTCTGCCCGCCGCGGACCGAAACGATCTCGTGGCGGAAGCGTTCGCCGTCCGGTCCATGGACGACTGCGCGCAGTTCAAAAGTGTAAACCTGGCCCGGCTTCAGACGGCGGGCGACGAAACTGCGCTCGCTGCCCGTGCTGCGGGTTGCCCGGCCGTTGACGTACATCAGGGCATCTTCAGGCAACATCACACGCAAAACGGATGAATCACCCGTCGCGGAACCGCCTTCCGAAGGCGGCACAGGAGGTTTCTGCGAATCGGTCGGCGACGGAACTGGATCAGTCGATCCGGCGGGCAGCGGAGTTGAACCGGACGGAACCACGGTCCCGCCCTGAATCACCGAGCCATCCTGGTAGTAGCTGCTCTCAACCGGCGCGCCGTAAATCACGTCGCCCTGGACTGGCGTTCCGTAGCCAGGATCCCAGGAGGGGCTGGTCACCATGCCGCCGTCCATGACGGGTGCCGACGACCAGGACTGGACGGGGACACCGCTGGAATAGTTCGAGTAGGCCGGTGCCGGCGAGTAGTAGCTGCCGGTGGAGCCGCCTTGCGAACCGCCCGAGCTGCCGCCGCTGGCATAAGCGCTGCTCCACGAGCCGCCGTAGCCACCGGACGACCCGCCCGAACTGGCATAGGCCGACGAGTAGCCTCCCGAGCTGCCACCGCCCGACGAGCCATACCCGCCGCTGCTGCCATAACTTACACGATGACGATGGAAGAGCCCGCCGCCCTGACTTCCATTCGAACCGGAATGGACGCGGTCATGCATCCGGCCAAACAGATTGCGGATCGGGCCGCCACGGCTACCGTAACCGCCGCCACTGCTGCCGTAGCTTCCGCCGCTGCCGCCGTAGCTGCCGCCATACGAACCACCCGAAGACCCGCCGCCCCGGCTGCCGAAGGAATCGGCACGCGCACAATCAGGCTGGGCCGCCAAGCCGGCGACTGCCAGGCAAACCAGCAGCCGTGCTGACAACTTGACCAGTTTCATCGTGAAATTCCTCCAGATGCATCTTCCCAAAAACTCAAGGTCGCAATGAACTTGCGGGGCTTGGGGTATTCAAGCAGTCTAGCCCGAAAAAACAGGCCAGCAAGCAAGCATCTTGCGCCGTTTCGTCTTGAGAACGAAGACCACCAAGAACCCCTGAAATGCCCAGATTAGCTGCCTTGGGCCCGCTCGAATCGTCCCGTGGCCCTCGGCGGAAGAAGATTACTCGATGACTTTGAGCGTCACGTTGTCCACGGAGAGCGTTCCGCTTGTTCCGAAAACGCCGATCCTGACGATTGCCTCGCGCGCGGCGATGGGGACCCTGATTTTGCGGCTGAACTGTTTCCAGTGCTCGCGCGAGCCGGTGAAGGGGCCAAAGAACTCGGTGCCGATCTCGCGCCGCTGGGCGTCATAAAAAGTCAGTGCCACGGTTGCGACGTCCGACTCGCCGGCACCCGGCTTCACGTCATCCCATTTCGCCGAAGCCTTGAACTCAACCCGCGGTGCCAGCCGGCCGTCGATCGCGAGGCCCTGCATGAGATGGGCGTTCTGCCCGGCGACCGCCGTTGCCAGCCGGACGTGGCGCGATGTTCCGGTCGCTTCGTCGGCTTCCACGAACTCCCACTGCCGTTCGTAGTACCAGCCTGGCGCAAAGCCCTTTTCGTCGAGCCCCGCCTCGAAGTCGCCATTGACCACGGCTGGCCGTGAGCCATCGGGCTTGACTTCCCGTTCGTCTTCGGCGCGGCCCGTCATCGGCACGAACCAGGTGGGCAGGAGTTTCTCTTCGACCAGTTCGCCGCCGGTCTTTTTGAGCAGAACCAGCGACTGCTGATGCCGCTGTCCGATCGGGATGACCATCAGGCCGCCCTCCGCCAGCTGGTCGACCAGTGGTCGGGGGACGTCTTCGGGCGAACAGGTCACGATGATCTTGTTGAACGGAGCGTGCTCGGGCCAACCCTGATAGCCGTCGCCGACGAGGACGTGGACGTTGGTGTAGCCGAGCCGGTTGAGCACTTTTTCGGCGCTCTTGCCCAGCGGTTCGACGATCTCGATGGTATAGACCTCGGCGACCAGCGGGCTGAGCACGGCAGCCTGGTAGCCGCTGCCAGTGCCGATCTCCAGGACACGATCTACAGGCTGGGGATCGATCGCCTCGGTCATGCAGGCGACGATGAAGGGAGACGAAATCGTCTGTTGTTCGCCAATTGGCAGGCTGCCATCGACATACGCCATCTCGCGCAGGTGTTCGGGCACGAATTCGTGCCGCTTCGTCTTCCGCATGGCGTCGAGAACCCGTTCGTTCCGGACGCCGGCATTGGCGACCGCGACTTCGACCATTTTGATCCGGCGCTCCAGATAGGCGTCGCTCGCCGGTTCCTGCGTGGCGCAAAGCGGCAGCGGGTCGCAGGCCCGGCTTGCAAGCAGGATGATCGTGACGAGCCGGATCAGTCCGATAGTGCGAATGCTCATTTCGCCGCAAACCCGGAAATAATGAAACTGTGCCCGACCCGCCACATTGTACGGGTCAGGAATCGGGCCTGCGTCGGCCGCTGTCGGCGGAGGTTTTTGAGGTGCCCAAGGCGAGCGGCAGGGCGTCAGCCCTCCGTGTTGCAGCGTCGGCAACAGTCGTTTGTGGTTTTGCAGTGTCCGGGGCCTGCCGGTTTGCTGTTCGCCAGCTAGGCTGGTAGTTCTCTGTCGAATGCATGGTTCCGACCGCCCATGCCCGCCAGTCCGAGATTACCCAACCCGGAGGGCTGACGCCCTGCCGCTCGCCTCGTCGCACGCCCGCCCATGTCCGCCAGTCCGGAACCCAATGCCAGTGCCACTACGTCTGATCCCGGCAACCCCTGGCCGTTTGTTGCCCCGTTGATTGCGTTGTTGGTGATCGGGAGCCGGGTTCCCTGGCCAGAACATGAGCCGGGCGAACGGATGGCGGCGCAGGAAACGAACTGGCTGGTCGGGATGCTGGCGCTGGAGGCGCTGGTTGTGGCCTGCCTGCTTGGCCTGTGGTGGTCCATCAACCGGAAACGGTTTCCCTTTGCCGTTTCACCGGCCGCCATCGCGATCGGTATCGTGGGGACCGTGTTGTGGGTGCTCCTGGCGCGGTTCGATGCCTGGATCGTTCAGCTAGCCGGATTGGGCTGGCTGGTCCCGGACAGGCCGGGCTTCAATCCGTTCACCGAGATTGAAAGCCCGGCGGCACGGGGGCTCTTCCTCGGGACCCGTTTCCTGTTGCTGGCCGGACTGGTGCCGCTGGCGGAAGAGCTTTTCCTGCGCGGCTGGCTGGCCCGCTGGATCGATTCACCTGATCGGTGGCATCTGCTCTCGTTCAAGTCAATCGGCCGGAACGGGTTGCTGGCGGTCGCAGCCTACGCCGTGCTCCAGCACCCAATGGAGGCCGTCGCGGCTCTGGCCTGGTTCAACCTCGTCTCGTGGTGGATGCTCCGCACGGGCCGTTTCTGGGACTGCGTCGCGATCCACGCCGCGACCAATCTGACGCTCGGCCTCTGGATCCTCTACTCGGGTGAATGGCGACTCTGGTGATCGTGGGTCAGGCTTCCAGCCTGACATTCAGCACAGAGGCTTCTCTATTCCGGTGAACGCCTGCGCTGGTAACGGCTGGCCTGGCAAATCCTCAGGTCGCCTGTGCCGGCGGGACGTGGAACCTGGCGGCAGCCATCAACGCCGAATCCTCTGTCGTGGGACAGTGCTGCGTCGACCAGGCTGGTACGCCGGCAAGCGATGCAGCGAGTCCCAGAAACAGCAACAGCTGCGAATGACTCATCGGAATGATCGAGACGTCGTGGAACATGCCGTTGACCAGGTAGTTTCCAACCACGCAAAGGGTCAGCCAGCCCTGAACGCGGAAAATGGGTTCCGAACAAAGCGCATCCCGCCTGACCAGTTGCAGGGCTTTCCAGATTCCGGTGCCCAGCAGGGCCAGGAGCCCGGCCACACCAACCAGTCCGGTTTCCGTGGCATAGGCGAGCACCACATTGTGCTGCATGTAGGGCAGTGCCAGTTGCAGTGGCCGGTTATGGCCATCGGTCCAGTGATAGGGCTTCTTCGCCGCGGGGTACTGGCCAAAGCCGAATCCGGTCAAGGGACGGTCCCGGAGCATTTCCCAGGCGACGATGGCGAGCAAAGGGCGCAACGACGCCGACTGGGACATCTCTGCCACGCTCACGTTCCGGTCGCGCTTGAACCGGTTCAGTTCATCACCGAGGACTCCAAACAGCGCCAGTCCAGCAACGAGGCCCGCGAGGCAGACTCCAACGCGGACGCGCGGTGTGAGCGGCAGCAGGACCATCAGCCCGACGACCAGTCCCGATCCCAGCCAGACGCTACGGGTCAGCGTGGCGTAACTGCCGGCGAGCAGCAGCGGAATGCACAAGCCAATCGCCCAGCGCCAGCCGCCCAGACTTCCCCTCAGCCAAAGGCAGGCCACGGCGAGGGCCGCGTTGAGCCACATGCCGTTGATGACCGGATTGAGCAAGGGGCCGCGGGCCCGACCAAGAAACTCGGCCTGGGACGGATCGACGATGTGCCGTGGAAACACCAGCCCGTGCCAGCCCCGCCATTCACAAATGCCAGTGACCGCCAGCCAGACTCCGAGGCCCAAAACGCAGCCCTGCAGCCGGGTCACCGTGACCGGAGTCCAGCCCGCGCACCGGATGACCAGATAGAGTGCCGCCGGCAACAAATTGAAGAACAGCAGTCGCCGCAACGGCAGGTCGTCGCGAAACCGGAACTCGTGCAACAACGTGCTGACGCAGAGGACGATGATCCAGGCGACAACCGCCCAATCCGGAGACGTCCATCCCGACCGCCCAGTGACCCGCGGGCTCCCGCAGTGCCAGGCCCCACACTCCCCGCCAGTCCCGTGGTTTTTGTCCGGCAACGAGTTCGTTTGCCGGCCAGCATCGTGCCAGGTTCGCAAGAACCGCGATCCGAAAACCACGAGCGTCAGCAAAACCACCGCGCCCAGCAGCACCCGGTCGAGCGTGACGGGCACCGGCCCCAGCGACCGGTTGAAAAACGCGGCCCCAAAGACGCATTCCACCACGATCAGCAGCATCACGCTGTGCGCCGCCCAGCTGTCTGGCAGTGAACCGGCATTCCGCGCCAGAACCACCAGCCAGATTGCGGCCACACCCGGCACGAGGATCGCGAGAAGTTCCATTGTTCGCCCGCCCGCCACAGACCGGAACCAGTCAGCGGACCGGGCGCGCCGGACAACCGCTGCAATCCCTGCCTTCGGCCAGTCCGCGCGGGCGAGTTCAACCGTCCTCAACCATCAGCCGGCAATCAGCGCGGACTGAACCGCATATGCCGGCTGGGCAAGCTGTACCGGCCAAATGAAACCTGTCAGCAAGAAACCGTCGGGTGGGGTCGAGTCTTCGAGACCCACCTGCCCAGTCCCAAGTTCAATCAGAGTCCAAGTTCAACCGCTTGACGAAAGGTGGGTCTCGAAAACTCGACCTCACCCTACACAGGCTGTTCCGCGGGCTTGGGCCGGCCGTCAGACCGCGGCCTTGTGGCGGTTGAGCAGCATCTGGAGCGAGCTCTTCGGCTGCACGCCGAGCACCGACTCGACCACTTCGCCGCCGCGGAAGATCAGGATCGACGGAATGCTGCTGACGCCATAGCGAATCGCAAGATCCTGATTGGAATCGACATCAACCTTGCCCACAGCCAGGTCCGGATTCTCTTTGGCAAGCTGGTCAATCACCGGCGCGATCTGCCGGCAGGGTCCGCACCAGGTCGCCCAGAAGTCGACCAGCACCGGGCCGGTGGCTTCGAGCACTTCGGACTGAAAATTGGCGGACGTGAATTCCTTGGCCATCGACATGCTCCCGAATGGGATACCTTTTGTTGGGGTCAGCCGGGCACCAAAAGCACCCGCGCTCTTGATCACCATGCCGTCGACTGAACGGTCCGTTCGCCCAGGGATAACCGTCCCGACGGCGATCCGGTTAACAGGCACGGCAACAGTGCCGTCTCGCCCGTCAAGCCAAAGTTATAGAACGGTTCCGCAACCCAATCGAGCCGGCAGGCCAAATGCCGCAGTTCATTGCGGTTTGCGCTGCTCGACACTTGCGCCCACGGATCCGACTTCGCTATCGCCGAGGAAATGGCCGTCGGCTGGCCAATCAATGCGGCTACAATGACTCATGTAGACCGCGAACTTGGTGGCGCCTCCGATCATGAACGCACCTCGAACCAGGCCAGGCAGGCTGACTTACCGGGAGTACCGCCACGCACCCAGCGACGGGCGGCGGTATGAGATCATCTACGGGGAGGTCTACATGAATCCGGCACCCAGCCCCCGCCACCAGCTGGTCTCCATCCGCCTCCAGGTCCAGCTTTACAATCAAATCGCCCTGACCGGTCGCGGCCTCGTGTTCGATGCGCCGATCGACGTCGAGCTGGACAAACATGACATCGCCCAACCAGACCTCGTCGTCCTGATCGGAGAGAATGTCAAGCTTGTCACCCGCACTCGCATTCGCGGCGTGCCCGACTTGGTCGTTGAGATTCTTTCGCCCTCCCGCCCCGAGTACGACCTCGAAATGAAACGGGAAATGTACGAACGCGTGCGAGTTCCCGAATACTGGATCGTCGACCCCGAAGCCTGCACCCTCATCCAGCTGGTGCTCAAGCGTGGCAAATACACGCGTCGCCGCCCCACCCGGACTGTCCGCCCCACTGTGATTGATGGCGTGGCCGTCGATCTCAAGGAAGTCTGGTAGTCTTTGCTTGCCCGTTCCCTGACTCTTCGTCGCTATCCACGTCACGAAGCCAGCCCAGGAGCTTGGCGTGTTCCTTCCACTTGTCATGGGCCAGCCAGAACGGAACGGCACCAATCAACGCGCTAGGCGACATCAGCAGGGCTTGAAGCCAGCCGTTCCCAACCCCCAGGCATACAAGGGCAATCAGCATCCCGACCGTGCCAATGAGACCGAGCCACCAGAGTTGGATGGCATTGGACAGGACTTTTGTCGATTCGGTCTCGATGTCTTTCTGGCGGGGGGGACGCTCGCCGTGAATCCACAGCCAGGTTTTTGATTCATCGACATGGCGGCCGACGAGGACGCTGATCTGCTCAGCCGTTGCCCCACTCCAGCAAGGCGAGTTTTGATGCGTCCTCAACACCAGTTCGTCCGGCCTAAACCCAATGATCAGCCGCTGAAAGTCTCTTCGGACCGGGTCGCTTCGCAGGAAAACCACAGCGTCGACTTGTTCCCAGGCGACCTGTCGCAGTTGTTGTGCTGAGTGAATTTCCAGGCCTCGACTCGACAGGCGAACCTGTTTCCGGAAACCAACTCGCAAGTTCAACTGGTCAGGCGTCTCGGGTGGCGGAGGAAGCTGGTAGACGAGATTGATCGCGGCCAGCACCTCGCGCCCGTCGGCGTCGGGCAGGTATTCCAGACGCAGACGCCGGCCCCACCACTTTCGGGCTGGGTCGATCAGAGTCCAGAACCCGTGTTTCCTGATCCGTCCGGAAGCAATGTCCTCCCAGTTCCAGGCAGTCTCGCGACAGAGAAATTCCTGAACCAGGCCTTGGTCGTTCATACGCAGGCGGCATGTCAGGATTGCACCTGGCAACATCGCCAGAGCGAGTATCAGCCAGCAGCCATCCGGCCGGTTGGGAGCAGGGTTGATCGCATCCATCCACCGCGCTACGAAAAACATGACTACTGAACAGGCAACCAGGAGCCAGCAACTGCGGCGATACTGGCCATCCAGTCGGTACACGATGCCATGTGACAGTTTCATGTTCGAGCATTCGCGGAAGCTGGGCCAGTTTTGGAATGATGCTGACTTACCCGCCTGTTTTGGCTGAAAAAAAGGAATCGGAACGGATGCTGAACGACAAAGCGGGAGCTTTGTCGCCACCAGAAGCTACAGTGAGAAGGAGCCGGCGACGGCGGCCGGGGCGGGTTTGTAGCTGAGGAGTGCGATGCTGCTGCCGGCCCGGCGCTGGGAGAGGCGGCGCATCGCGTTCGATTAGCCAGGCAGCCCGGCCAGCGGCGCATGGGCGTCCATTGTTGAGCAGCCGTTTGGCGGGACCGGGATCCGCTCCCGAGCCGCAATCATCATGCGGACAATCGCTTCGAAGTCCCATGCTTCCGGCGAGCGCTACCCGTCGTTTCCAGGACTTTCGACCGGCGACCGGCCGTGTCCCACCCGAACCAACATGTCACCAAATGGTGACATGTCAAGCGTCATTGACACTCATCGGGTGGGTGTTGGCGGGGACCAGTCAACTGGACCAATTCCCGTTGCTTCCCCGCAGTCCTGGTTTCTTCCCCACTCCCGCTCAACCCAAACGCCGACCCGCCAGCAGCACCAACGCCAGCAAACCGCGCGGGAAAACGGAATTCCGCCCTCTACCGCGCTGTAATTCCGATGCAATACAGATGCTTTTCGCCACGCAGGAATATCTCATCCCCCTCGATCGCTGCCGACGCGCAGATCGGTTCGTCGAGTCGATTCGTGGCGACGGTTTTGGGAGTCGGTTCGTGGCTCAGGACCAGCGTGGTTCCCGACAAGTCGGTCACATAGATATGGCCATTCGCCGCGACCGGCGATGAATAAATGTTTCCAAGTGGACCAAGTCGAAAAGGCCCCGGCTGGTCCTCGCCGCCCGGACCATGCACTCGCGTCATGATGTTTTGGTAGTGGGACAGGAAATAGAGGAAGTCGTCATAAAGCAGCATGGAGGGGACGTAAGGCGTATTTCGCGTGCGGGTCCAGGCCACATGCCGGGTGTCGGTCAGGTCACCGTGGGCATCTTCGAGGTTGATCGCGAGCAGGACCCTTTTTTCGTAACTGCTCCCGACATAGAGCATCCCGTTTGCGTAGACGGGAGTTGCCACTACGTTGGACGACAGTCCGCCACATTCCCAGAGAATCGCGCCAGATTCGAGATCAACGCCGCGAACCCGGTTGGTACCGCAAACAACGATTTGCGGACGCAGTACTCCTTCGCCGTCCTCGCGTTCAATGACGATGGGAGAACACCACGAAGTATCTTCGTCGCGTTCCAGACGCCAGCGATCTTTGCCAGTCCGTTTGTCCAGCACCACAAGAAAGGAACCATCTTCGTGATCCCGGTTCACGATGAGAGAATCGCCGTAGAGGGCGGGTGAAGCCCCATGGCCATGGCCATGCTTGGTGTGCATGGGGCCGAAATCCCGCTCCCATACAACTTCCCCCTGCATGTTGAGACAGTAAACTCCCTCGCCGCCGAAGTGGGCAAAGACAAACTCACCATCGGTGGCGGGAGAAGCGGAGGCCAGGCTGCCGGTCATGTGCCCCGCTTCGAGTGGCACTTCCTCACGAACCACCTTTTTCCACACGATGGCCCCATCGCGGCGATCGACCGCGATCACCGCGAACTGGTATTTGCTGTCGATCGGCCAATTGTCGTGTTCCCCCGGTCGACCGCTCATGCGGGGGGGCAGTTTTGGGCCGACGGGAATCGCGGCAGTTACAAACACGCGGTCATCCCAGAGGACCGGTGAACTATGCCCTTTTCCCGGCAATTCGGTTTTCCAGCGAATGTTCTTTGTGGGCGACCATTCCACCGGCGGCGTGGCATCGTAGGCCACCCCGGTCCCCAATGGTCCACGCCATTGATTCCATCGGGCGAGGGAAACGGGCTTGCGGTCATTTGCCCCAACCTCGCCGCTGCCGTCGCTCAGGTCGCGGGAAAGTTGCTCGACAGTTTTCGTCGAGCCGGACTGGGCAGCGACCGGGCTTGAGTTTGCGAGCGACGACAATGCAAGGCAGTAGAGGATCGCCTGGATGGTGTTTGTCATGGCGGTCGAACAACCCTGTCGATTGAGGCCGGAGGATAGCTGAAGTCAGGCACCGTTGGGCACCGACCGTCGCGTCGCAGTATACGCCCAAGTGGTCCCTCTCATGGTCACGGCTTTGTAATGAAACCGGGCCAGTGGCGAACTGCGACGCCGGCCTTCGCAGGCGCTGGCGTTGTTGTTTTCACAGGCGCTCCGGATCGGCTCGGCAAACAATGCCTGCGAGCGACGTGGTTCACGAGACGGACACGATGAACAAGTCAAATACGCGGACAAAGCCGGAGCATTGTCGCCACGTGAAGCTACGATGCGGACGAACAAAGCGGGAGCTTTGTCACCACGTGAAGTCACAGCGCGAAGGAGCCGGCGACGGCGGGGGGGGCGGGTTTGTAGCCGAGCGGTTCCATGCTGCTGCCGGCCCGGCCCTGGGAGAGACTCCGCATTGCGTTCGAGTAGCCGAATGTCAACCGATTAGGCCTGTCGCATTTGCCTTTCTTTTCGCCTTTCGGGTCGGGGAAGAGCGACGCCCGACTCTCTTCCACCCCAGTCAGTTCGCCTCGAAAGCCATCGGCCGGCAATGCTGGATTGCTCCGAAATGACATCACAGCCCAATTCCTGACGTGCACAAACTGCGCACGTTGGTGGCGGTCCCCCATTCCCGGTCCACGTCAACGGATCAGCCCTGTGCTCTTCGCCTTCCTCGTGGCGACAAAGCTCCCGCTTTGTCGTTCTCCCCACCCGGACGCCTGACCAACAGCCAGACAAAACATGTCACCAAAAGACTGCCATGGCCGGATTTGCGAAATGGAACGCGCGCGCGGGTTGAGCGCGACTACCGGAGGGTAGTTTTTTGAGGTGCTCGGGGCCAGTGGCTGGCGGGATCCCGCAGGCGACGCCGGGTCTCGGCGGCGTGCCCGGCCCCTGACAAAGCGGGAGCTTTGTCACCACGTGAAGTCACAGCGCGAAGGAGCCGGCGACGGCGGGCGGGGCGGGTTCGTAGCCGAGCGGTTCCATGCTGCTGCCGGCCCGGCCCTGGGAGAGGCTTCGCATCGCGTTCGAGTAGCCAAACAGCTCGGCCAATGGCGCATGGGCCTCGATCACTGTGTAGCCGGTCAGCGAGTCGGTCTTCGTGATCCGCGCCCGGCGCTGGGCGAGGTCGCCCACAAACTCGCCGTAGAAGTCATCCGGGGTCGTGATCGTCAGTCGCATGACCGGCTCCAGCAATGTCGGCCGGGCCGCCGCGATGGCCTTCTCAAAAGCGTCGGCCGTGGCAATTGTGATGGCGACCGGTGTCGTCTGCTCGCTGGTCTCGACGGAAAGGAGCGTCATCTTCAGACCCGTGAGCGGGAAGCTGCCAATCGGCCCGCCGCCTTCGCTCCGGCCCCGCAGTTCCTGCATCAAAGAGTCGAGGAGTTCCGGCGAAAGCGAGTTTTCCGGCAGGCGGTTGAAGATCGCGGCCTGGTCGAGCGGCGTCGGGTTCGGCTCCAGCCGGATCGTCAGTTTGGCGAAGAGCGTCTGGCCCCCCACGATCCGGTGGCATTCGCCTGTTGCCTCGGCCGAACTGCCAACCGTCTCGCGGTAGGAGACCCGCGGCTTGTGAACCTTGACGTTCAGGTTGAAGTCCCGCAGCAGCCGGTTGCGGATGACTTCGAGGTGCAGCTCTCCCATACCGGAAACCAGCGTCTGGCCGGTCTCCTCGCTCTCGATCGCCTTGAACGTCGGGTCCTGGCGTTTGAGCATCTCCAGCGTTTCCGCCAGCTTCTTGCGGTCGGCCGTCGTCTCCGGCTCAATCGCCATCTCGATCACGGTTTCGGGAAAGCGGATGTGTTCCAGCTCGACCGGCTCGCGGATATCGCAAAGCGTGTCTCCCGTGACGGCGTAGCGGGGGCCGATCACACCGACGATATCGCCGGCGTAGACCGCATCGACCTGGCCGTCGCGTTCTTTTTTCGTCGCGTGAATCTGCCAGAGCTGGGCGATGTTTTCCTTCTTGTCCTGGCCAGGGCAAAGGGCCCGTGAGTTGGCGTGCAGCTCGCCTGAGTAGACCCGGATCCAGTAAAAGTCGCCGGTTTTGGCGGGCAGGATTTTGAAGACCAGGCCGCAAAAAGGCTCGTCGCTGGCCGGTTTGCGGCGAGCTTTGGTGTCCTTCTTGCCCGGCACGATCCCTTCCACGGGCGGTCGGTCGGCCGGGCTGGGGAGATAGTCGATGACCGAATCGAGTACGCCCTGGATGCCGACGCCGTGCAGGGCCGAACCACAGATGACGGGCTGGATGTAGTTGTTGAGCGTCGCGCTGCGGATCACGGCGCGGATCAGGTCCTCGGGGATTGGCTGTTCAGCCAGCGCCAGTTCGGTCATCTGGTCGCTGTATTCGTAGATCGCCTCGAGCATCTCGCCGCGGGCAAGCTGGGCATCGTCGAGGGCTTCGGGGGGAACTGGTCCGGCCAGCACGGTCCGGCCTTCGTCCTCGAAGCGGAGGAACTGCATCGTGATCAGGTCGATCACGCCCTGGAACGGCTGCGGGACGTGGGGCGGGCCTTCGCCGAGCGGGAGGCGGAGGCAAACCGGTCTGGCCCCGAGGCGATTGCGCATCTGGCCGATCACGCGGTCAAAGTCGGCCCCTTCGCGATCGAGCTTGTTGATCAGGCAGATGCGGGGGACGTGGTACTTGTTGGCCTGTCGCCAGACGGTCTCGCTCTGGGCCTCAACGCCTTCGCGGGCACTGAAGACGACGACCGCGCCATCGAGAACCCGCAGGCTGCGTTCGACTTCGGCGGTGAAGTCAACATGCCCGGGCGTGTCGAGCAGGTTGACGTGATGGTCGCGCCAGTCGAAGGTCACGCAGGCGGCGTAAATCGTGATCCCGCGGTTCTGCTCCTCGACGTCGTCGTCGGTGGTGGTCGTGCCCTTGTCGACCATCCCGACCCGGTGCTTGGCCCCGCTGAGAAAAAGCATCCGCTCGGTCAAGGTGGTCTTGCCGGCGTCGATGTGCGCAATGATCCCGATATTGCGGATCAGCTCCAGCGGGCGGGACATGGGGCGGGTTCCAGAATCTCCAGCGCAAGAGAAAACCGCGGGCCGGCGAGGCGGTCCCGCGGTCGGGTACGTTGTCGGGCAATCACCACGCGAAGTGGGCAAAAGCCTTGTTCGCGTCGGCCATGCGGTGGGTGTTTTCGCGTTTGGTCACGGCGGCCCCTTCGCGGTTGAAGGCAGCGACCAGCTCATCGGCCAGCTTCATCGCCGTTGGGCGGCCCTTCTTTTCGCGGATCGCGATCAGAATCCAGCGGATCGCGAGCGAAAGCTGGCGGTTGCGGTTGACCTGCATCGGGACCTGGTAGGAGGCCCCGCCGACGCGTTTCGAGCGGACCTCGACATGCGGCTTGACGTTTTCAAGCGCCTCGTTGAAGACGTCGATCGGGTCACGATCGGGGACCTTTTTGCGGATCTCCTCCATCGCGTCGTAGAAGACGTTGCGGGCGACCGATTTCTTGCCGTCCCACATCATGCAGTTGATGAACTTGCTGGCCAGCAAATTCCCGAACTTGGGGTCGGGCTTGAGCTGGGTCCGGCTGGCGGTGATTTTGCCCATAGGGAGATGATTCGAACGTTGGTCGGGTTGGAGCGGTTAAACAACAGGATCGTGGACTGGCCCAAATTTGTTACCCGAAGCGTAAGCGTGGCGAAATCAGCCAGACTCCTTGCTAACGCGTCGGGTTGTCAAAAACAGTCGGTCTCGAACGGTATCCCCTCGGGCATGCGGGCTGGCGGTGGCCGGGAGCGACAGGCTGGAAGCCTGTCCCACGTTACGGCTTCTTGGTTCCGTAACAGCTGCGGCTCTGGCGGCGCTTTTCGACACCGAGCGTATCGAGGGTGCCGCGGACGACATGGTATCGAACACCGGGCAGGTCGCGAACGCGGCCACCACGGACGAGAACGATCGAGTGTTCCTGCAGGTTGTGGCCTTCACCCGGAATGTAAACGGTGACTTCCTTGCCGTTGGAAAGCCGCACGCGGGTGATCTTGCGGAGTGCCGAATTGGGTTTCTTCGGCGTCATGGTCCGGACCAGCAGGCAAACGCCCTGCTTGAAGGGAGACCGCTCCAGCACCGGCGACTTGGAAAACTTGCGCGGTGGCCGGCGCTTTTTGCGAACAAGCTGGTTGATCGTTGGCATGTCGACTTTCTGGAATTCCCGCGCCGTCAGGCCGGAGTCCGGGGGCTGAAATCAGGACTCAACAATGTAACGAATGGCCCAATGGCGTCAACGGATCGTTGGTTTCTCCGGGTTTTCTGGGTGCATTTCGCGGATTGCAGGATTCTCTTCGACAGCAGGCATCGGCGCCAGATTTTCCTTTCCGGCCCCCTCCCTCGCCGCTGCTTTGAGCGGTGTGGGGAGGGCGGGGGGAGGGGGCGACCGCGCATCAGGTGACATCGCGGACGCAATTCCCACGCCACACAATCCCGCAAAACGGGAATCCACAGTTCGACAATTGCAAAGTGCGAAACGCACCCGGGTTTTCTGGGATAAGGCGAAACCCGGCCTGTTCTGCCAACGACCTTTCCAGCCACGGACTGGCGGAGTCTTCGGCTGGCCTGTCAAAACGGTGAACTCTTGTGAGCCTGAGGCGCTAGCCGACTCCGTTGGGTGTTGGTTTTTGCTGCTGCGAAAAATATTTCGGCTTTCCTGCAAAATATCTTCCGTGCTAACGGATGCATATTTTTCCAGTTCAAAATTCATCCAGGAGGCATCCCCGAGCACTTCATAATAGGCAAGACTGTTGGCCCGGCTCATCAC
>JANOFL010000363.1:0-3784 GCA_031405895.1 Planctomycetota bacterium | reverse complement strand
GGCATCAGCCCTCCGTGTCAGACGCACGACAGTGGATCCCCACGAATACACGGAGGGCTGACGCCCTGCCGCTCGCCGGGTTCACGCGATCCTGACCATGAGAACCGCGTCAGCAGAATTTCGTGAACGTGATTTCCGGGCGGACGCGAGGGTAAGACGTGTAGCGGCCGCTGCGGTCGACGGCGAAACGGTGGGTGGCGCGGCCGGTCTGGCCTTTGGTATCGGTGACTTCGACGGCCAGGTCGTGTTCGCCCTTCGCCAGCAGTTCGCCAGCCAGCGGGCCGGTGAAGCCGCCGTCCTTCGTTGGCTCAAGAGCGAACCATTCGCCCTGGTCGACTTGCCCCCGCGCCGACTGGATCTTTTCCCGCGACCAGGTGCGGACACGGAAGCGGGTGGGGCCTTTCACCACATGGCCGCCATGGCGGGCGAGAATCGCGTCGCGGGGATGCGTGACCATGACCAGCGGCCCGGTGTCTTCGACCGAGCGATAAGCCACGGAAAAATCGTCCCCGTCGAGATGAACGACGGCGAAGCCCGCCGGACCGCCTTCCGGATCGCCGATCGAGCGCGTCGCGACCATCAAGTTGTGACCATCGTTGGCGAGTTGCCCGTAGTGAGTGTGCCCGGCGAAGATCGCTTCGACCGGCCGGGTCGTGACGATCTCCCGCCAGCCATCGATCCCCGGCCCGCGAAAGTCTTCCCAGATCTGGAACGGGTAGTGGTGCTGGAAAACGACGATCCGCTGCTGGTTGGCGATGGCCGTTTCGACCTGGTAGCGAAACCAGTGGACCTGTTCGGGCTTGAGACCCAGCGGCTTGAACTCCATCGTGTTCAGGCGGATGAAGCGGTAGCCGTTGAGCGTGTACGCGCCGTATGGCTCGCCGACGTGGGCCCGATAGCCGCTGGCTCCCGGATCGTGATGGGCGTCGTGGTCGCCGACGAGGCCATGCCAGGGAACGGTCAGCCGGTCGCAGACGGTTTTGAAGAGCTGGAACTGTTCGAGCGTCGCGTGCTGGACGTTGTCGCCTGCAAATTGGACGAAGTCGGGCCGGACCAGCTCGTTGACTTCGTCAGCCATCCAGAGCGCGACCCGACAGTTCTCGCGATCGGCCGTTTCGAGGTGCAGGTCGCCGGGCCAGACGAAGGTGACGGGTTGGGACATGGGGGTAACTCGGGGAACGGGTTGGCGTGGTCAGGACAATAATCTTTGCCGGTGAAAAGTCCGTGCTTTCGTCTCGTGAGGCAGCCTTTGCGATACCAGCCCGCAGCGCAAGCAAGGGATTGAAGATTTCCATGCTGTCCTTGCTTGCGCTGCGGGCTGGTATTGATCAGGTTGCTTTGGTTCGAACGCAACGCTTTGTTGTTACTTCCCCTCGCAGATCGCCTTCAGCCGTGTAAGTGCCTCGAACCAGGCGTTGCGGAGTCCGTCGGATTCGGCGCGGGTCTGGATGCGGGATGTCATCACGTTCATCAGACATTTGCCTTTGGCGTCCTGAAACTGGACGTCGACCTGCATCGGCGCGGTGCTGCCGGGATGTTCCCAGTTGAAGCGAAGGTCCTTGTCGGCCCGGACGCGGGTGAAGGTCCCCTTGCAGCCGCCTTTGCAGGAAAGCTCACCGCCATCCTTGACTGCCTGCTTGCCGCCATCGCCGAACATTTCGGCGAACTTTTTCGGATCGGTCCAGGCCTTGTAGACGGCGGCGACGGGTGCGGCGATCGTCTTGGTCACGCAGATCGTGTAGCCCTCGGGAAGGCCGTCCTTTTTCTTGACTCCTTTGTGGCCTTCGTACTCGACCGCGATGGTCGTCGACCACCAGACGTCGGGTTTTTCCTCGTAGATGTGTTTGACGGTATCGCGCCGGCCAAGCTTGAGCGCGTCAGCCGCATCCAGGTCCTTGAACCACTGTTTGAGGGTTTTGCCGGTGGCATTTTTGCACTCGGCGTCGGTGACAGGATGGTCGGGCTGGTTGGTGATTTTCATGGGCGTCCCATGGTCTGACGAATTGAACGGCAATCTGGCCTATTTTACACGAGTAGCAGAAAAGAGTTTGCCAATGAGCCGAACGCGCCTGCGTCGGGTGGTCCGCATCCGGTCTAACCCGAGGCACTGAACCCGAGGCTAGCGCCTACGGCTCACAAAACCGGTCACTTTTCAGGTGCCGTTCGCTTTACACCAACGGAAGCTCTGCAAAACGCTGGACCAGCGCGGAGGCGTGACTGGCGTCAGCGGGCCGGCAGACGCTGGTCGGAGTCCCGGACCGAACCACCTCGCGGAGCTCGCCCAACGAGCCCAGTTCGCCACAGGCCAATGCCTGAACAAGGCCGTTGCCAAGGGCCGTAGCTTCAGCCGGGCCGGGGATGACTATCCGGCCGGTCAAGTCGGCGGCAAGCTGGTTAAGCAACTGGTTTTGTGAGCCGCCGCCGACAATGTGAATCATGTCGAACGACTGGCTCAGGCAGGCTTCCATCTGTTCCAGTACACGGCGATAGGCGAGGGCCAGCGATTCGAGACAGCAGCGGACAAACTGGCCCGGCGTTTCCGGAATGGGCTGGCCCGACCGGCGGGCGAAGTCGCTGATCGCCTGAAGCATGTCGGGCGGGGCATAGAACTTGGACGAAGCGGGGTCGATCAGCGTCCGGCCAGCCGGCTCGCGGGCGGCCAGCGAAGTCAGCTCGTCGTAGGACCAATCGCGCCCGGACTTCGACCAGGCGGCGCGGCATTGCTG
The DNA here is from genome assembly GCA_031405895.1 of Planctomycetota bacterium. GTDB lineage: Bacteria > Planctomycetota > Planctomycetia > Pirellulales > Pirellulaceae > BJ22. Next base: position 1,058 of record JANOFL010000363.1, on the reverse strand, counting down.
GACCAGCCAGAGGCCGGCAATGTTTTTGAGGAACCGCGTCGTGCCGCCGTAACCGGCTTCGTTGGTGAACATGTGATGCTGGCTGGCCGCCGAAACACAGGGACCGGAAAGTTCAGCGCCCAGCAAACTCCAGGTGCCGCTGGAAAGATAACACCAGCGCGTGTCGGGACTGGCCGGAACGGCGACAACGGCGCTGGCCGTGTCGTGACTGGCCGGCGCAATGACCCGAACGCTGCGTGGCAGGCCGCAGCTGTCCGCCAGTTCAGCTCGCAGTTCTCCCAGTACCGTCCCGGCCGGAACGAGCGGGCCGAACAGATGGCCTACCAGGCCCGCGTCCTTGATCAGGCTGCCCGCCCAGCCGCCTCGATGCACGTCGAGCATCTGGCTGGTCGACGCGATGGTCTGCTCAACAGCGATCTCGCCCGACAGCCAGTAGTGAAACAGGTCGGGAATGAAAACGAGCTGGTCGGCTGCCGCCACCAGCCGCGGGTTGATCTCCTGCAAGGCCTTCAGCGGATAGAGCGTGTTGAACGGCAACATCTGGATGCCGGTCTCGCGATAAATCCGGTCGACACCGAGTTCCGCCTGCACGCGACGGGCCCAGTCTTCGTTCCGCGGATCGCGATAAGCCCGCGGCAAAGCCACCAGCTCGCCGGCCGAATCGAGCAACCCGAAATCGACGCCCCATGAATCGACGCCGACCGACTGGATCGTGTGACCGCCCGATCTTGCCCAACCGGCGGCGGCGGTCAGGCCACTGGTCGTTTCACGCCACAAGCCGGTGATGTCCCAGTGCAGGCCCGTCGGCAGCGTCACGGGAGCATGCCGGAACCGGTGCAGCTCCTCCAGCAGCACTCGCCCGCTTTCCAGCCCAACGGCCATCACCCGCCCGGACTCGGCGCCGAGGTCAATGGCGAGGTGGATGTTCATGGGGGTTGGACTCCAAATGCAGCCTGCCGTCATTGAATCAGTCTATCCGCTCCACGAAAGAGATTGAAAAAACTTGGCGAGCGGCAGGGCGTCAGCCCTCCGTGTGATTCTTGGAACCCAACGAACTG
>JANOFL010000287.1:0-7575 GCA_031405895.1 Planctomycetota bacterium | reverse complement strand
CTTGCGGACGGCACACGGAATGTGCCTGCTACCATCAAGCCAAGAGCACTTTGGCGCAGGCCGGGAGCCGGGGCGGGGGCAATACGCCCTTGCTTGAATGACCGGGTTCGGCAAAATATCAGCTGTCGGTGCAGCTCGCCTGACCCTCAACAGCTGCCTGGCCGGTCAGCTTTGCGCGATTCGGACGCTTGGCCGCGAGAGGCTGCTGGCTGAGGTGATGGCGGTGCTTTCTGCCAGCGGACCTGATGGTTGGGGTTAGGATTGGGCAACCGCATCCAAAGTGTCATGCCGGCAGCAGGCCGTTTTTCAAACCGAGAGGATTGGCGAAGATGAATCAGCGAACCGAAATTTTTGCGGACGGAATTGGCGAGATTTCACTTTCAGGCGGCATGGTGCGGCTCGACTTGGTGTCTCTGGTTGGGTCCCAGAACAATGAGAGCGACAAGCCCCGTTTGGAGCCGAAAACGCGGATTGTGATGCCGCCGGAGGGCTTCCTGCGGAGCTTTGGAGCGATGGAGAACCTGGTGAAACAGCTGATTGATGCTGGCCTGATTCGGCCCCGCGATGGGGCGGATGGCACGCCCGGTCAGAACAATGCGGGAAAATCGACCCAAGCTGCCCCGCCCCGATCGCCGAACTTCTAGAAAGTTGCTGGTTTTTCCCCCCCAGCGCCCGGTGACTATAATCGGGTTCGTGGAACAGAGCCGCCCGGATCCTCGCTCAGGGGCAGGGGATCCGGACGGGTTGGCGTTGCTTTAACGCACAGCCGGAGTTTTTGAGGAACAGACAAATGGCCAATCTTTTTCCGCCGTCCGTCAACATTACCCGGAAAGAGGTCGAAATCACGGATTCGAACCTGCTGTCCAGCATGATTGAGACGCTCGACCTGGACGGGAACCCGATCACCCGCTATCGCTTCCGCGACAACGGCTTTCTCAACTATTCCGGCTACTTCTCCGTCAGTGGGGTCAAGCAGGCGGCCGGCGTCTGGATCGAAGTCACTGCCGCACAACTGAGTCAGGTCCGCTACCACGCAGCCCTGATCGAGGCGAGCGAGAACATCGGGGTCCAGGTCTACGACGGCAACTTCTGGAGCAACGCCGACTACGACACGATCACCTCGATTCCGTTCAACGGCTATCGCCCGGTCGTGACCGTGGCCAACGGCTCGATCCTTGAGACCGAGAATCGCAAGATCAGCAACGGCGATTTTTCGGTTCTTGGCGGCACCAACCTGTTCAAGGTGACCGATCAGGACGGCGACGCGCCAGTCCGGTTCTATTTCGTCGACCGGGCGACCAACGGTGTCAGCGGCTACTTCGTCCTCAATGGCGTGGCCAAGCCCCAGGCACAGTTCTTCCTTGTCGAAGCCAGCGAGATCAATTCGCTCCGCTATGTCGGCGGCTCGTATGGGCCAACGTCGGAAAAAATCGGCGTGATGGCCTACGACGGCAAGTTCTGGAGCAACCTCGTGGAGTTCAACATGAACACCACGCCCAACCTGTTCGCACCGGTGGTCACCCCCCGCGATATCAGCGGGCCGCTCGGTGGCGTGCTGCCGGCTTCGGACCTTTTCACGGTCACCGACGCGGACGGGAATTCCATCAAGCGGGTCTGGTTCCTCGACACGGGCGTCAATCCCACCAGCGGCTTCTTCACGGTCAACGGTGTTCAGCAGGCCGCGGGTGCCTACTTCAATGTCGCGTTCCGCGACCTGGGCACAGTCCAGTATCACTTTTCGAGCCTGCCGGAAACCGAGATCCTCCGCGTGCAGGCCTACGATGGGCGCTTCACCAGCGCCATCAAGACGGCGCGAGCGCACGCAATTCTCAAGCCGACGGTCGACGTTCCGGACTTCGCCGTCGTGCTCGACAATCTCGAACGCGTGACCTGGAACAGCCTGTTCACGAAATCCGATCTGGGACCCAATCACATCCGCTACGAAGTCGTTGACCTCGAAGGCGACCTGACCTCGGCCCGGGTGGTCGACCACAACGGTGCCCGCCTGCTTGGGAACCGCGTCTATTCCTTCTCCGCCGCAGAGTTTGCGAGCGTCCAGATCGAAGGCGGGCTGACCGACTCCCGTCGCGGCCAGGAGCGAATGCTGGTCCGGGCCTTCAATGGCACCGACTGGACGAACTGGACCGGATTCGATGTCGCCACCGAGCCGGTTGGGCCACGAGCGCTCAACTCCGGCACCGAAATTCCCGTCAATGACGCACCCTTTCGGACGATCACTTACACCTTCATGGATGGAGGAAACGTCAACACCAGCCCGGCTCCAATCTACTTTACGGACGATAGTCCGTTTGCCGTGCCGCTGACGCCAGGACAGCGCGGCATGATGCGCGAGGTCCTCGCGATGTATCAGAGCTTCCTGAACGTGGTCTATGTTGAGGTCCCTTACGACCGGTTCGCAACGGACGCGGATATGGTGTTTGGGAGGGATACCATCGATGGCCTCTTCGATATCCTTGCGTTCGCGTTTTTGCCGACATCCGAACCCACCGAAGACAATCCATCCGACGTCTGGTTTGATGTCGAAGACTACGCCGACGATTCGCAGATCGGCCTCGGGCAGGGAATGCGGGCCACCGCGATTCATGAGTTGGGCCACTCGCACGGTCTCAAGCATTCATTCGACGGGCTGGTCCGGTTGCCGGTGGCACTCGACGATGATCGGCAGACCGTGATGAGTTACAACCGGTCCGCTTTCCTGAATCCCCCGCTCTCCACCAGCGAACCTTCGTCGATCATGCTCTATGACATCATGGAGCTGCAGAACGACTACGGGGTGAATACCACCTATCGAACGGGGAATGACCAGTATTTCTTCGATTCAACGAATACCGATCTGCATGCCTTCTGGGATGCGGGCGGCATTGACACGCTCAACTACACGAACATGCCGCTGCGCGTGACAGCCGACCTGCGGCGGGGACAGTTCCAGTTCCTCAACGGACTGGCTCACCTCCTGATTCCCCACGGCGTCGACATTGAAAACGTCCGGGGCGGGGCGAACAACGATTCGCTCACGGGCAACAACTTCTCCAATTTCATGATTGGCAACGCCGGCACCGACACGCTGGTTGGCAACGGCGGTGACGACTTCCTGCGTGGCGGAGCCGGAAACGACTCCTATGTCTGGCGGCCCGGTGACGGCACCGACCAGATCGACGAGGAAGCCGCGGCCGGGCGCGATGTGATTGAAATCCGCGACATCGCCGGCCAGCTCGACCTGCTGGAAAACGATTTCACTTTCCGCCGGCTCGGCGACGATCTGCGGATCGATTTCACGTTCAACCAGGCCGACAGCCTCGGATCGATCACCGTTCGGCGGCAGGCTTGGGGCGGCTACCGGACTGAGACGCTGAGAATGTTCGATTCGACCGGCGACCAGATCGACGAAGACATCGACCTGACCTCGATCATGGCCCAGGCGACCGCGATTCCAACCCGCTTCCGGATGTCCAGCTTTGAAACCACGTTCGGTTTCATTGCCCAGCCCGTCTGACACAACCGGAATATCCGGAACCAACCGTCCCGAATCCGGAAACCCCGCTGGCCCCAGGCTGGCGGGGTTTTTTGTTCGCCTCCGGCTGGATGGCCTATATTCGGGAATCAGGCCGCCAGGGCTTTCTGGTCCCCTGCGCCGGCAAGTCCCGCGCCGCAGGCTGCCGCCAGTTTCATTTCAACGACTCCAGCCGTCCCATGAGCAGCACTGATCCGGACCGGACCAAAGCTGACTCGTCCGACGTGCCCCAGCCGGATCAGCCGGGACTTCCCGATGACCAACAGCAGCTGGCGGCAAATCCGGAGCCAGTAGCTGGCGGCCCCGCCGCGGCATCCGAAGAGCCGACAGCCACCGCGTGCCGGCAAACGGCGCTCCAGTGCCTGGCCCTGATCGGCCGCCACCATGGACTCGATATCAGCGCCGACCGGCTGATTCATGACTATTCCCAGGCCGACAGCGAGCCGACGCTGAAACGGCTGTTGCGGATCGCCAGCGACAGCGGCTTGAAGGCCCGTCACGTCCGACTCTCGTGGGCCGCCCTCGAAAAGATGCAGCAGGCCTGGCCGGTCATGATCCGGCTCGCCAACGGCAACTATGTGATCCTGATCGGACTCCGGCCTGACGAAGACGAAACCGGGCGCAAGGTCACCCAGGTCGCCGTCTTCGACCCGCTCGCCGACCGCAAGGATTTTCTTTTCCTCGACCGGACCGAACTTGAAACGTCCTGGCAGGGCGACGCCGTCCTGATCAAGAAGACCTGGAAACTGCTCGACCAGCAGCAGCCCTTCAGCCTGAAGTGGTTCCTGCCCGAGGTCTTCCGCCAGCGGACGGCCTTTATTGACGTCGCCGTCGCGGCCCTCTTTATCCACCTGATCGCGCTCGTCGTTCCGCTCTATTTCCAGATCGTGATCGACAAGGTCCTGACCAACTACGCGGTCGCCACCCTGCATGTCGTCACGGTCGGGATCGGGATCGCGCTGGTCTTTGACGCGGTTCTCAACTACCTCCGCAGTTACCTGCTGCTGCACGCGACCAGCAAGATTGACATCCGGGTTTCGACCCGCACCTTTCAGCATCTGCTCAACCTGCCGATCAGCTTTTTTGAGCAGACGACCGCAGGCGTGCTGACCAAGCACATGCAGCAGACGTCGCGAATTCGCGAATTCCTGACGGGCAGTCTGTTCCTGACCCTCCTCGATTCAGCCGCGCTGTTCATCTTCCTGCCGCTGATGGTTTATTACAGCGGCTGGCTGACGCTGGTTGTACTGGTCTTTTCCGGCCTGCTTGCGATCAACATCGCAGTCCTGCTCGGTCCCTATCGCCGGCGACTGGAAGAGCTTTACGTCGCCGAAGGCAACCGCCAGTCAATGCTGGTCGAAACGATCCACGGGGCCCAGACGGTCAAGGCCCTCAGCATGGAGCCGGTCCAGCGGAAAAAATGGGACCAGCGCAGCGCCGAGTCGGTCGCCATGCACTACCAGGTCGGTAAGATCTCGATCGCCGCGACGACGATTTCCAAGCTGATTGAAAAACTGATGACCGTGGCGATCATCTGGTTCGGGGCCAAGATGGTCTTCGACCGGACCCTTTCCGTCGGCGAGCTGATCGCTTTCCAGATGATCTCGGGCCGCGTCACCGGTCCACTCGTTCAGCTCGTTTCACTCGTCCATTCGTGGCAGGAAACCGCGCTCAGCATCCGCATGCTCGGCCAGGTCATGAACCGGCCGATTGAAGCCGGGATCGGCAAGGGGCTCCGGCCAATCATCGATGGCGGAGTCGAGTTCGAGAAAGTCACCTTTGCCTATTCGCCCGCCTCGCCCCCGGCGCTCGACCGGGTCTCGTTCCGGATCCCGGCCGGCAACGTGATCGGGATCGTTGGCCGCTCCGGCAGCGGCAAGACGACCCTGACGCGGCTGATGCAGGGCATGCACCAGGCCCAGTCGGGTATCCTCCGCATTGACGGGCTCGACATCCGGGAACTTGACATCGCCCACCTCCGTCAGAAAACCGGCGTCGTACTGCAGGACAACTTCCTGTTTCGGGGCACCGTGCGCGAGAACATCGCCGTCGCCCGCAGCAACGCCACGTTCCAGGAAGTGGTTTACGCCGCCAGGCTGGCCGGGGCCGACGAGTTCATCGAACGGCTGCCCCAGTCCTACGACACGCCGATTGAAGAGAACGGAGCCAACCTTTCGGGCGGTCAAAAACAGCGACTGGCGATTGCCCGGGCGCTCCTGATCGACCCGCGGATCCTCGTTTTCGACGAAGCCACCAGCGCCCTTGACCCGGAAAGCGAGGCAATCGTGCAGCGCAACCTCAAACGGATCGCCAAAGGCCGGACCGTGATCATTGTTTCACACCGCTTGACTACGCTGACGGGCTGCGACGCGATCATCGTCCTCGAGCGGGGCCAGATCGAAGCGATGGGCAGTCACCAGAAGCTGCTGGAAGCCAGCAAGACCTATCGCGACCTCTGGTACCAGCAGGTGGGTCAACATTGAACCAGACAACCCAACAACGCCGCCAGCAACAGCGACAACAGGCCCACGACGAACTCCGCGCCCGCAGCGGACGGATGCAGCGGGTCCTCAACGAGTTCCAGCCCGACGCGGTGGAGATCGAAACCCGCAGCGTAGCGGGTGGTGCCCGCTGGACGCTTTACACCGTCGGCCTGCTCCTGATTGCCGCCATCGCCTGGAGCTGGTGGGCCAAAGTCGATGTGATCGTAATGGCACCCGGCAAGGTCGTTTCGCTCGCCCCGGCCACGGTGATCCAGGGTGCCTCCGGTGCTCCGATCAAGTCAATGATCGCCCGCTTTGGCCAGATCGTCCGGCCCGGCGATACCCTCGCCACGCTCGACCCGACTTTTTCCGAGGCCGATGTCCGGCAGCTGACAAATAAAATCGACGGCTTCAAAGCCGCAATCGCCCGGCTTGAAGCCGAGCGTGCCGGTCTCGCCTTTTCGGTTGATGGACATGCGGAGGATCCAGAATGGCAACGCCAGCTGCAGGCCTGGCAGGACCGGCAGCAGGAGTTCCTTTCGAAACAGGAAGAATTTGCTTCCGAAAAGCGCAAAGTGGATTCGCAGGACAAAAGCAATGAAATCGAACTGGAAAACAGTCGCAATCGTCGTGAAGCGCTAACGGAAATCTACGAGACGACCAAAAAGCTTTACGGTAAAGGGTCCAAATCCGACCTCGACCTGCTCAATGCCCGGTTCTCACTCGAACAGGAAAACACCAAGATCGGAACCGGCGAGAACAAACGCAATGAGTTCAAGGCCGAACACGAGGTCATCACCAGGCGTCGCGATGCCTTCGAGGCCGGCTGGCGGGCTGAGGTCGCGGGAAAACTCCTCGCCGCCTACACCGAAATGAACTCGCTGACCGAAGATCTCAACAAGGCCCAACGCAGCCGGGAGTACACCACCATTCCCGTCCCCCCCAGCGACGAGTGGCAGGAGTTCTATGTGCTCGAGGTCGCCGAACGGTCGCTCGGCTCGGTGATCCAGCAGGGCGAGGCCCTTTTCCGCCTCGTACCACTCAACGCCCCGCTCGAAATCGAAATGGAAATCCCCAGCCGCGATGTCGGCCGGACCCGCGTCGGCGACAAGGTCAACATCAAGCTGGCCGCCTACCCCTACCAGAAACACGGCTCCCTGACCGGCCGGATCACAACGATCAGCGAGGGTACGGCGGAGCGGGAAAGCCAGCCCGGCCTCCCGCCTGTCACCTATTACCGGGCCCGTGTCAGCATCGAAAACCCCAACGCCCTCGAGAATGTTCCCGCCGATTTCCGGTTGATCCCCGACATGGTCGCCGAGTGCGAGATCATCGGAGTCAAACGGCGCGTCATGGAGTTCTTCCTCTATCCGATCTGGCGGGCATTCGATATCAGCATCCGCGACCCGTAAGCGTGGCGGCGCGTTGTCCCGGTTTCATTCAGCAACCGGGACCGGCGAAACGGGTTTCAAAACACAAAACGTTTTCTTCATCGAACCGGATTCCACCTTAAGCGAGGAAGAAATGGTTAGTTGATAATATTTTTCGGGAGAATTCATG
>JANOFL010000273.1:0-12123 GCA_031405895.1 Planctomycetota bacterium | reverse complement strand
GGGGCGTTTGGGTCCGGGGCGTGCGGGGCTGGAGTCTTGCAGTGGTCTGTCCCGGACACCCACAGTCGCGATTCACGAGCCGGTAGCGCGATTCACGAGCCGGAAGCGTAAGCGACGGATCCACCTCAACCCGCCACGCAGACGAACGAACCTATCATGTTTCGACAAAACAAGCCGGGGCGGACTGCAGGGGGTTTTGGATCGGCGGAATCTGATCGGGACAAACCGTCGCTAACGCTTCCGGCTCGTTATGCGGCCCGTAATGCCGTCCGTCTTGCGGTTGCTGCCGACAACAGTCTATTTGCCCGCCCGGTCCGTTCCCAGCCGCCAGCCGTCAGAAGGCCAGCCCGGTCCGGATCATGAAGGTGTCCGGAATCTCCAGCTTGATTGCCGGTGCGCTCTTGTAGAGCAGTTCGCGCTCAAAGACGTATCCGCCCTCGATAAAGCCCGTCACCTTGCGCGGGCCCGTCCATTCATAGCCGATGAAAGCCCGCACGTCGTTGATGTCGACCTGGTCGTCGACGCCGAAAATCCGTTTCATCGTCCACGAACCGCCGCCGACTTCCGCGCCGACATAGCCCCAGATTTCGTAATTGCCGAGGCTGGGCAGGCGGTGCGAAACACGCGGTCGCGGGAAGTAGAGGTCCATTCGCATTTCGTTGTTCGGCTGCATGAAGAAGCCGAACGCTGGCAGGAGCTTGAGGTCGATCCGGTCGAAGTACTCAACCCCCAGCTTGAACACGGTGTAGGGGTTGACCCGAATCCAGCCCAGTCCCGTCCCAGTCAGCCGCAACGAATCCGATGAGACGTGATGAAAGTCGCTGTAGACGCCGAGCGTGACGTTGATATCAAAGCCGGCCTGCAGGCTGGTGTCGCTGTTGGCGTCGAACGCCGTGTAGGCACTGTAGAGCTGACCCGGCAAGTCAAACCCGGTGATCGCGGTGTCGGGCCCATCAAGAAACAGGAACACGAACCCCGGGCTGACGCGCAAGACGTTGCGCGGATTGAGCGGCCCTGGAAAAGTCAGTGTCGTCGCGATCTCGGACTCGAGGATGTCCAGGTCGGCTCCGTCGTCGCCCTCCAGCCATGTGTTACGCCAGCGTGGCCGTTCAAGCAGCCGTGGAATCGTGTCGGTTCGCAAGCGGCTCCAGAACTGGGCCGGCCAGGACGTGGCACTCGCCGCTCCGCCGGTTTGCGGATAGTTCTGGAGGTAGTTGTTGCCAAAGCCTCCGCTGTTGTCGAATGACATCACGGGTGGAGGTGCGCCGAGCGAAGGCAAAAAGGGACCGTTCTGCGACCCCGCCACACCGGGCTGGATCGGCCACGGATTATTGCCAGTGCTGAAGGGGTCAAAGGCCGGCCCAGCGACGCCGCCGCCCTGCAGGATTGTGCCTTGCGGGAGGGTCCCCTGCGGAAACTGCGACGGGATGAACGCTGGCGGCGGGGTTGTTGTGATCGAGGGCGGCGCGCCCTGGATCAGCGGTGGCATTCCACCCTGTTGAACGAATTGCGGATTCTGGATTGTGCCCTGAAATGCGGCCGGCTGACCGAAGCCAGACTGAACCGGTTGCTGGATCTCGAACGGATCCGCGAACTGCGGCCGCTGGGCCAATCCTGCGACCGGTTGCAGAATGCCGGGCAGGCTGGCAAGCAACCCAAGTGCCAACAGCATGCAACGGCGACGCGGCCAGACCGGGGTCCGCGAGCCTTCGGCCCGGTTTTCTTTCAATTCTGGAGACATTTTCCGCATTTGGCTCAAGTCAATAGTTCTGGCATGGCTTGCGAGTCAACCGCATTTTGCGCCCAATGGCTGCACGCTGGGCGGCTTGGTCCCCGGGTTTCCGCGTTTCAAGGAGTGGTAAATTCATGTCGGGAAAAAGCAGTTGTTCTTGGTCGCAGATGTGCGTCCTGCTTTGGATTGTCACTGGCTCAATGGCGTCGCACGCCCAGGACGAACCCGGCAACTCAATGAAGAAGGAGCGGGTCAAGCCGGATGAAATCGCCAGCGAAGCCGGCCAGGCGATCGAATGGCAAACCGACCTGGCCGCGGCCCAGGCGAAGTCCGCCGAATCCGGCAAGCCGGTCCTCTGGTACGTCCCGACGCTCAACGACACCTTCATGGACCGCAAGCCGGTGATCGACCAGTACATGCTGGCGGGACCCTGGTCGTGGCCGGCGATTGTCAACCTGGTGAACGAGCGTTTTGTTCCACTGCGGGCGACACCGGACGACGTGGCGGCAGGCCAATATGGCTTGCAACGCTATGAGTTTGTCGAACCCGGCTTCGTGGTGCTGGGACCGGAGGGCAATCTTCAGAAAAAACTGGATCGACTGACCACACTGCATCCGCACTGGCTTTACGGTCAGCTTGCGTCGGCGGGCGGCGATCAGCGAACGTGGAGCGAGGCCTCGGGCGAACCGGCTGCCGGCCGCGAGCCACTCGATGCCGAATGGGAGCGACAGATCGCAGCTGATTTCCTGGCGCCGGAAGTGGCGATCAAACTGGCGGCGGGCCTGGAAATGGAGCACGAGCTGCTCCGCGGCATGATCCGTTTCCGCGCAGGTGAACACGACCAAGCCCGCGCGATCTGGGGCGAGGCGGGCCGGAAGTATCGCGGCCATCCCCTGGCTGCCAAGGCCGCGATGGAAGCCCAGGGCATCGGCCCATTCGGGCGGGGTTTTGAGGTGTTCGGGCCACTTTCGCCGAAAGCCATGCTGGCCGGCACTGAATCGGCTAGCAGTGCCGCGCCCGACGGGACCTACAGCGAAGCCGAGCTCTGGGGGCGGTCGGTCCGGTTCCTGCTCGGGATGCAAAATGCCAATGGCGGATTCTTTGACAGCGACTACGACTTTGGCGGTGCCGATTCACTGGCAAACGTCCATGTCGCCGTCACGGCGCTCGCCGGACTCGCACTCTTTGCCGCTCAAGACCGGATCGAAGACGATTTGTTGCTTCGGCGCGTTGAGGAGGCGACGGCCCGGGCAGTCAAATTCTGTCGGGATGACGCCAACATCAATCCGGCCGACAAGGACGAAATCCTTTGGGCCGAAGCCTACCGCTTGCGACTGGCTTGCGAAGCTTCGATTCGCGATCTGGAAGGCGAGCGAGTTGGAGAAATTGACCGGATCGCCAAACGGCTCGAAAACCTTCAGCTGGCCAGCGGAACCTGGTTCCACGAATACCCGAACAGTTTCGTGACGGCGACGGCACTGATGGCGCTGGCCGACGCGAAGGGGGCTGGTGGCACGGTCGATCAGGAGAAGGTGGACGCAGGATTGCGCCGTCTCGCCAGCCAGCAGTTCGCCAACGGTGCCTGGCCCTATTCCCAGCGGCGTGAAGGCGGCGAAAACCGGCGCGAGGAACCGGTCCCGGCCAGTGCTGGCCGGATCCCGCTCTGCCAGCTGGCCCGTTTCCGCTGGGGGCAGATTGAACCCGCCGAGCTGGCAGCGGCGGCAACGATTGGTCTGGAGCACCACGCCCTGCTGGCCCGGGCGCTCAAATACGACAACCACACCGACACCTATGCCTATGGTGGCTTCTTCTTTTGGTACGACATGCAGTCGCGCAGCGAAACGATTGCCGCCGTGGAAGATCCAGCCGTCCGGAAGGAACTTGCCGCGCGCCAGCACCAGCTGGTCATGACACTTCCCGAACTGGATGGCTGCTTTGTCGATTCCCACGAACTGGGGCGATGCTATGGGACGGCCATGGCCCTGCTGTCACTTGATCTTCTCGGCGAGGCCGTGAAGAAGGACTGAGCGATCGTCCAGGGTCTGACGTTACCTGTTTTGGCGGCAAGGCGACGCCAGCGGATCGAGATACACGAAAACTGCAGGGTGCGATTGGCACTTTGCTCTACAGCTGCGTGTTCAGATGGCCCGTGCAAAGCCGACCCGTTGCGCGGACGCCCCCTCCCCACACCGCTCCCCACACCGCTCAAAGCAGCGACGTGGGAGTGGCCCGAAACGAAACAGTGGCTGGCTCCCCACACCGGTCAAAGCAGCGGCGGGGGAGTGGGCCCGAAACGAAACAGTGGCTGGCTCCCCACACCGGTCAAAGCCGCGGCGTGGGAGTGGGCCGGAAACGAGACAGTGGCTGGCTCCCCACACCGGTCAAAGCCGCGGCGTGGGAGGGAGCCGGAAAAGGAAATCCGGTGCCGCCGCCCGTTGTTGAGAAAATTTTACTTTCCGCGAAACGCACCCCCGCGATTCCCGCTCATCCAAACGTGGCTTGTTGCGACCAGCATCATCCGCTAATTACCCGCCGTCGAAATGCCATCGTCGGCCGGCTGGCGGGATTGCGCCCGGATGCCGGCTTTCGTTCCACCGCTCAGCAGCGCCAGCATGTCAGCTTCGGCTACGACCAGCTCGCCCGCCTCAAGGCGATTTCACATCGAATGCCTTCAGGCCGTCCTGATGGGGCTGCTGGCAATGCCGATGTTGCTGACCGGCTGCTCAATCCCAAATCAGTTTGGAAACTTGTCCCAACTCGAGTCGCCGGGTGGGCTGTCAAAAACTGAGCCTGAGGCGCTAGCCGATTGCGCCGTATCGGCCATTGACCCGCACAAAAGTAACTCGGCTAATGCCTCAGGCTCACAAGAACTCGCCGTTTTGACAGTCCAGTCGCTGGCGGTCAGGGGCCAGAGTCCTGACCAGGAGCCAGCCGCCGGATTGACCCTCGACGAGGTCGCCGGCGCAACTGCGGCCGAGCGTCCAGCCGTTCCCGAAGGCGCGGCACAGAGCATCGTGGCGGACGTGGTCGTCCGCGGCAACGAGCGGCTGCCCTCACACCGGATTCTGGCCAACGTCCGGACGCGGCCGGGCCGCTACTTCGACCCGGATGTGCTGCAACAGGATGTCAACCAGCTCTGGCGAATGGACGAAATCCGTCGGGTCAACGGCCCGTTTATCGAACAAACCGACGCGGGCGTCGTCGTGACCATCGAAGTCGTCGAAAAACAGACGCTGGAATCAGTGCAGATCATCGGCAACCGCGCCATCACCGACCGGCGGCTGAAGAAAGAGGCCGGGATCACTGACGGCCAGCCGCTGGACGTGTTCGAGATCAAGATGGTCAAGTCCCGGATTGAGGACTTCTACCGCGAACAGGGCTTCCCCAATTCCCAGGTCGAAATTCTCGAAGGTGGCGGCGAGAGCGACGACTCGGTCGTGCTTGTGATTCACGAAGACCAGAAACAGCGGGTCTGGAACGTCAAGTTTGAGGGCAATACGATCGCGACCGACGCGCGACTGAAGACGTTCGTGAAGTCGAAGCCGGGAATCTTCTGGCTGTTTGGCGGCGTTGCCCGCCGCGACGAGATCGGCCAGGACATCCAGAAGCTGATGACCTATTATCGCAGCCTCGGGTTTTTCAACGCCCGGATCGGCCGCGAGATTTCGGAGTCCAACGACGGCCGCTGGCTGACCACGACCTACATCATCGACGAAGGCCCGCGTTACCGCGTTCGCAGTGTGGCCTTCATGGGCAACCAGCGGTTCTCCCCTGAAGAGCTGTCCAGCCTGGTGCGGCTGAAACCCGGCGAAGACGGCAGCCCCGAGTTCAATGCCGCGAAAATGAATGAGGATGTCGTCACGCTTCGCGATCTGTACGGATCGATGGGATACGTCTTCTCGCAGGTCGAGGCCGAACCGCGGTTTCTCGAGCAGCCCGGCGAGCTCGATCTCGTCTACCGGATCGAGGAAGGCGAACAGTATCACGTTGGCAAGATCAATGTGCACATTGACGGCAACTATGGCGTAACGCGCCGCGAAACTGTACTCAACCGGCTGAGCCTCCGGCCGGGGGACCTGATCGACGTCCGTGAAGTCCGTAACAGCGAGCGGCGGCTGGGATCGGCCCAGATTTTCGCCGGCAACGATCCGGGCACACCCGGAGCTCCGCCGCGAATCGTGGTCAAGCCACCCGAACTGCGCGAGCTGGAGCGGATGGCCGAGAAAATGGGCGGCCCGGAAGCGTTTAGATAAATCCAGTCGACAAACAATGCTTATCTCCCAACCAGGCCCGAGCCGAAATCGCAACCGCCGTTGCAAGGGCTGGCCGCTGGCGCTGTTGCGGCGAGCGGTCCCGGCGCGCCGGGATCAGCCCTCCGTGTCATACCTTCGCGCCGGCTGGCCGTTCGCGATGATGCTTCTGCCGTTGCTCCTGGCCGGTTGCCAGTCGATGAATGGTCGACAGGATGGCGATGCATTGGGAGCGCCCGAACGGCTGCTCCCCCAGCCCGCTGCCTGGCTGGATCAGCCCGGGGCCACGCGAGCCGCACCTTCGGGTTTGATGCCGGTCGCGGCCAGCAATCCGTCAACACCGGTCACCGCTGCTTCACGGACTATCCCGAACGAGACCGTCGTCCGGAGCCAAAGTCCCGATGGAGGCACGGGTGGTGTTGCAACCGCAGGCGGAACCTGGCAGGCAGGTGGCAGCGCTGGTTCGGGCGGACAGGTCCAGCAGGCTTCCTATCAGTATCCCGAACTGGGTGCCCAACAGCCCGGCGTTCCAGGTCCGGGGCCGTTACCGACGTTTCGGACCGGTTCACCCAACGAACTTTTCCCGGGCCTGCAGTCGACGGCACCGTCCGGCGTCGCGACGTTCCCCCAAAACTACGCCGACCTCGACATCTACGTGACCGAGTCGCAGACCGGACGGATCAACCTCGGTGGGGCTTACAACTCGGACAATGGCCTGATGGGCCAGTTCGTGATCGACGAACGGAACTTCGACATCACGCGGTTTCCCCGCAGTTTCCGCGATATTGTGGACGGAACGGCATGGCGTGGTGCAGGGCAGGCCTTTCGGCTGGAACTGATGCCGGGCCGGGAAGTGCAGCGTTACTCGGTCAGCTGGACGGAACCCTACTTTCTCGACACACCCGTCAGCCTCAGCGTCAGCGGTTACCTGTTCGACCGCAACTATTTCGACTGGGACGAACAGCGGCTCGGTGGGCGAGTCGGCCTCGGCTACCGCCTGACGCCCGATCTCAGCCTCAGCGCGGGGTTGCGGATGGAAAACGTCGAGCTGTCGGATCCGCGCGTCAACACCTCGCCGGAACTGAACGCGGCCCTCGGCAACAGCGACCTTTTTCTCGCGACGTTCAGCATTGTCAACGACACGCGCGACCATCCGTTCCTGCCGACCGAGGGGAGCTACATCTCGCTGGCCTATTCGCAAGGCTTCGGCGAGTACGTTTTCCCGCGTGGGGACATCGAGCTGCGCCGCTACGGACTGCTGTACCAGCGGCCGGACGGTTCGGGCCGGCACACGCTCAGTGCCGGGACGCGACTGGGCTTCAGCGGAGCGCAGACACCGGTCTTTGAAAACTATTTTGCCGGCGGTTTCTCCACGATGCGCGGGTTCGACTTCCGCGGAGCCAGCCCGGTCGAAAACGGCGTGCGGGTCGGGGGCGAGTTCCAGTGGCTGAACACAGTCGAATACATGTTCCCGTTGACCGCCGACGACATGATCAAGGGGGTCCTGTTCTGCGACTACGGCACGATCGAGCGCGAGATCGCGCTGGACTGGGACAATTTCCGGATCGCCCCGGGGTTTGGTTTCCGGGTCCATATGCCGGCCGCCGGGCTGGGTGCTCCGCTCGCGTTTGATTTCGCGTTTCCCGTGCAAAAGGCCGACACCGACGAAAAGCAGGTGTTCAGTTTCTATATGGGTCTGATCCGCTAGTGTTTCGCCACGGGCTGGTTTCAGGGTGAACCGACGGCGCTAGCCGCGGGCTCTTCGAGGAGCCCGGACGCTAGCGCGTGCCGGTTCACCAAGACCACTGCGCAACTCGCACTCGTACCCAGTGAAACGGTACTCGTTCTCGTAATCGCTCTCTTCAATCCTGCCTTCGAGTACGATTACGAGTACCGGCCTGCGGTCTGAGCACGAGCACGAGGAGTTCCGGCCTGTTCCGGCTGGAATCCGAGATCTGGCAGCGAGCCCAACGACCAGGAATACACCCCGAACGTGGCCTGATAAAAAGTGAGCCTGAGGCGCTGGCCGAGAACGCTGATTCAGCCATTAACTCACACACAAGGGAATCGGCTAGCGCCTCAGGCTCAAAAGAAGAATCGGCTAGCGCCTCAGGCTCAAAAGAATTCGCCGTTTTATCAGCCCACGCCGAGCGTCCGGTTTCCGTCAACCGCATGACTCCTGAACTCCAGTCAGCCTTCGACCGCGCGGCGGACCTTTTGTCCGAATCACGCAGCATCCTGTTCATTACCGGAGCCGGGATCTCGGCGGATTCCGGGTTACCCGTCTATCGAGGCGTGGGCGGACTGTATGACGACCACGAGACTGAAGACGGGGTGCGGATCGAGGATGCCCTTTCAGCCGGCATGTTCCGCGAGTTCCCCGACATCTCGTGGAAGTACCTGCGGCTGCTTGGAAACGCCGTTGCGGCCCACCAGTGCAACGATGCGCACCGGATTCTGGCCGCGTTTGAAAAACAGCCTGACCATCGGGTCTGGACGCTGACGCAAAACGTGGACGGCTACCATTTCCACGCTGGCGCGCGAAACGTGATCGAGATCCATGGCTCGGTCTGGCGGATGCGCTGCGAAGGCTGTGCGTTTCAGCTGGCCGTCGAGGCGATGCCGACTGGCTCCGAATTGCCCCGCTGCCGCCAGTGCAGCCAGACGTTGCGACCCGATGTCGTGCTGTTTGACGAGAGCCTGCCCGCTCCAGCGCTTCGTTGTCTGGAACGCCAGCTTCAGAACGGGTTTGACCTGTTCGTCAGCATCGGGACCAGCAGCCGGTTTCCATACATTGTCCAGCCAGTCCTGCACGCCCTTCACCGCGGGATCCCGGCAATCGAGATCAACCCGGCGGCGACCACGGCGATTTCTTCCGTGGTCGATGTTCACGTCCGCTGCAACGCGGCTCCCGCAATGCGCGAAATTGCCGCGCGAATCGGGCTCGATTGGGAGGCTCTGAAACCGGCCAGCCAGGTGGGGTAGTGTGAGATAGGCTTCCAGCCTGTCGTCAGCATGAAAGCACGACAGGCTGGAAGCCTATCCCACTTCGACAGGCTGGAAGCCTATCCCGCGGAGACATCGCGACCAGCCGGCTTTCCATAGACGTCCGCGCCAAACAGCTGTCCCACCAGATAAAACACGGCCGGCGTGACCAGCTGGTCCAGCAGCGTCGAACTGAGCAGCCCGCCAATGACGACAATCGCCAGCGGATGCAGGATTTCACGGCCCGTTTCGCCGGCACCCAGGGCCAGCGGAACCAGTCCGATGATGGTCGTCAAGGCAGTCATCATCACGGGCGAAAGTCTTTCGAGGCTCCCTCGAATCACCATCGCTTCACCGAACGCTTCGCCTTCTACATGCATCAGATGAAGATAGTGTGAAATCATCATGATTCCGTTGCGGGCCACGATCCCGATCAGCGTGATGAAGCCAATCCAGTGGGCCAGCGAAAGGGTCGTGTGCCCGGCCCACAGTGCTGGCCACTGCCACCAGGGAGTGGTCTGGAGGTCCTCCCACTCCGGGCGGTTGAGCGCCATCAGCAACACAACCGAACCGAGCGCCGCGAGGGGCAGGTTGACCAGCAGCACCTGAAGCGCAGCTGGCCACGACCCAAGGCACTTCCAGAGCAGCAGGAAAACGACCAGGACCGCCACGCTTCCCAGGACAAGCAGTTTCAGGGCCGCTGCCTGCTGGGCCTCAAACTGGCCGCCCAGTTCGATCCGGGGCGTGCCGGGCCGGTCGCGGAGTGTGGCGACGATGGGCTGGATCGCTTCGCCGATTTCCCTGGCCACTCCGCCCAAGTCGCGCCCGGCGACATTGCAGTAGACCGCGATCCGCCGCTGGGCTGATTCCCGGTTGAGAGTATTCGGTCCAGTCGTGGTGCGGACCTCGGCCACCTGGCCGAGTGACACCCGGCGACCGGACGGCGTGTCGAGAATCGTCTGGCTGATCACGGCCGGATCGCGGCGGGCGGCTTCGTCGTACCAGACCACCAGCGGATACCAGCGGTCGCCATCAATGAGTTCCGCGACCGCCGTGCCGCGAAACGCTGTCTCCAGCATTCCCACCACTTCGCCGGCCGTCAGCCCGTAGCGACCGAGCTCTTCACGTTTTACCCGCAACTGCAACTGGGGAATCTCGACTTGCGGTTCGATCTGCAGGTCGACGACGCCGCGAATTTCGTGAATCGCCTCCTCGACCTCGTGGGCGATGTCGCGGATTTCACGCAGGTCTTCGCCAAAGACCTTCAGCACAATCTGCGCCCGCACACCTGTCATGATGTGATCGAGCCGGTGCGAAATTGGCTGGCCGATGTTCACGGCCACGTTGGGCAAGTTGGTGATCCGGTCGCGGATCTCGGCTGTCGCTTCTTCGCGCGACCGGCCGGAACGCTCGATGCCGAGAGGATGCATCACGGGCAGCGCCCGCAGTACCGCCGCCCACCAGCCTGGTTTCGGCCGCGTGTGTTCCGCGAGGCGGACTTCGAGGTCCGATGAATTGACGCCCTCGGCGTGTTCATCCAGTTCAGCCCGACCCGTCCGCCGGGCCACGGAAAGTACTTCCGGGACTTCGAGAATCAGCGCCTCGGCCCGTTCAGCGATCCGGATGCTCTCCGTAAGGCTCGTGCCGGGCGTCGTCTGCAAGTTGATCGTCAGCGTCCCCTCGTTAAACGCAGGCAGGAACTCGGACCCCATCCGGAAGACCATCCAGTTCGCCCCCACCGCGGCAAGAATCGTGGCCAGGACCGCGACCCAGGCGTGACGCAGCATCCAGCGGAGCAGAATCCGGTCGATCCACTTGAGCAACCGGACCACCAGCGAATCGCGGGGGTCCTCCAGCGACCGGGCTTGCGGCAACAGAAAAGACGCCAGCATCGGCGTGACTGTCAGGGAAACGGCCAGCGAGCAGACCAGCGTGATCAGGTAAGCCAGACCCAGCGGCGCGAACATCCGTCCCTCCAGCCCGGCCAGCCAAAAAAGCGGGAACACGACGACAACCACAATCAGCGTCGCGTAGACAATCGAGTTACGGATTTCGCTGGAGGCCTTCCAGATCACATGCAGCGGATCGAGCGGCTGGGACCGCTGGCGGTTCTCTTTCAGCCGGCGGTAAATGTTTTCCACGTCGACAATCGAGTCATCAACCAGCTCGCCGATCGCCACAGCCAGCCCGCCGAGCGTCATCGTATTGATCGTGATTCCCAGCCAGTCGAGGATCAGGATCGTCATCAGCAGCGACAGGGGAATGGCCGTCAGCGTGATGATGCTCGTCCGCAGGTTCCAGAGGAACAGGAACAGGATCACGATCACCCAGATCGTGCCGTCACGGACGGCTTCAAAAACATTGCGGACCGCCGTCTCAATGAAGTCGGCCTGCCGGAAGATTTGCCGCTCGATCTTCACGCCCGCAGGCAGTTGCCCTTCGAGCTGGTCGAGAGCTGCGTTGAGCGCCGGGTCGAGCAGCAGGGTGTTGACGTCGGGCTGTTTCTGGACACTGACAATCACGGCCGGTCCGCCGCTGACGATGCCGTTCTCGCGGATCAGCACGCCGCCGCTGCCGCGCGGCACCGGGCCACCATAGGCAACATCGGCCACATCGCGAATCGAAACCGACCGCGGTTCCCGCCATTTCACGACGGCCGAGCCAATTTCGTCCGGAGTCAGCCCCTGGCCGTTGATCCGGATCAGCGATTCGCGGGTCTCGTCCAGCAACACACCGCCGCCGGCGATCTGGCTTGCAAGACGCGCGGCATCGGTCAGCTCCTGCAGCGAAACATCCTGCGCCGCCAGGCGGGCGGGCGAAGTCAGCACCTGCAGCTGTCGCAGGATCCCGCCCATCACGGTCACCTGCGAAACGCCTTCGACCGCGAGCAGCCGGTTGCGGATCGTGAACTCGGCGAACGTCCGCAGATCAATTTCCTGTTGCCGTCGTTCTGCATCGGTCGTGGCGAGCACCGTCGAGCGGACGCCGAGCAGCATGATCTCGCCCATCAACGACGAAACCGGAGCCAGCACCGGGTTGGCGTCCTGAGGCATCCTTTCGCGGGCCAGCTGGAGCTTTTCCGAGACGATCTGACGGTCGCGATAGATGTCCGAACCCCATTCAAACTCGACCCAGACAATCGACAGCCCGATCCCC
>JANOFL010000224.1:0-10663 GCA_031405895.1 Planctomycetota bacterium | reverse complement strand
CCCCCCCCCGGGGGGGGGGGGGGTGGGTCTTGCGGGCTGCGGTGCTCCCCCCCACACCCCCCCCCACCAACCCCCCCCCCCCACCCCTACAGGTCTCGCAAAGGCGGAACTCAGCCAAACCCGTGTCGCCGCTTCTGGCCGTACCGGTCCAGGTCGGCCTCAATGATCGCCGTCGCCACTTCGACCGGCTGGAATCCCGACGTCTCGACCTGCTTCTTCTCCAGAATCTTGTAGTCGAGAAAAAACCGCTCCAGCATCGCGAGGCGATGCGGCGGCAGCTCGTCCGCCGCCTGAAACGAGTTGTATTCCGGGTCATGGACCGCGACCGCCAGAATCTTGTGGTCGTTCCGCCCCGAGTCAATCATCGTCATCACGCCGATGCAGCGGGCGTGAACCAGCGTCAAAGGCACGACCGGCGCCTGGCACAGAACCAGCACATCGAGCGGATCGTCGTCTTCAGCGTAAGTCTGCGGGATAAAGCCATAATTGACCGGATAATGGACCGATGAGTAGAGCACCCGGTCGAGCCGCAAGAGCCCGGTTTTCTTGTCCAGCTCGTACTTGACGCTCGATCCGGCCGGAATCTCGATCACCGCGAAAAACTCGTGCGGCAGCCGGATTCCCGGGGTGACGTCGTGCCAGGCGTTGGCCATTGCAGCTCTGGTGCTGGGGGTCCGGATCGGCTGAAAGGGGTCGGGAGTCGTTCGTTAGCGGTTTTTCCGTGTCAGCGACAGTCTACCAAAGACCCGAACCCGGCCCCTCCGCAAACAGTCTGCATCGTGGGGCGGCCGGCGTTTGCGTTGACCGTCCACCGGGCGCGGTCTAGAATCCCCGCCTGCTTGCTGGTGGTCGTAGCTCAATTGGTTAGAGCGTTGGATTGTGGCTCCAAAGGTTGGGGGTTCGATTCCCCTCGTCCACCCTGATGCGCCGCAGCCGCGAGCGAGGGGGGCGGGAGTCGTTTTCGCGCGTGGCTTTTCCCGCTGGAACTGCCTGAACGAAAACGACTCCCGACCCCTTGCCGCCGGAACAGCGGTGGGCACACAAGTTGCTGAAACCCGCCCCGGACGCGAGCCCATGCCCCTGTCCTCACGCTCGCTCGCCTGGGAAGACGATTTCAGCCGGGGCAGCATCGACTACACGCCGTTTGGCGAACCGGTCCCGCTCGCGTCGATGTCGGCTGAAAAAGTCGCCCGGCTCTTTCGCGGGTTCGTCCCCGACGTGCTCCGCCAGGGCCTCGATCTCGAAACGGCCCTCGCCCGCGATCCGTCCCCGCTGCCCAACGACGCCGAACGCGAAGGCTATTCGGTCGGCAATCCGGAGTGGTTCTGGATCAGCGGCCTCGTCGACTGGCTCAAAATGCGGGCGGCCCTGCACCGGCACGGGCTGGAACCCAAAAGCGTTCTGGAAATGGGGGCCGCGACCGGCCGCGTGCTTCGCCACCTTGCCGCCCAGGACCAGTTCCCGGAGCTATGGGCTTTCGACATCAACCACCGGCACGTGCGCTGGATCAGCCGTTACCTCGACCAGCGGATTCGCGTCTTTCACAACTCGGCCCTGCCCCACCTGCCAATCGCCGACGACAGGCTCGATTTCGTCTGCGCGTTTTCCGTCTTCACCCACATCGACACGTTTGAAACGGCCTGGATCGCCGAGCTGTTCCGGATCCTGCGTCCGGGCGGGCTGGGCTACATCACTTTCCAGACCGAGCACACGTGGCAGGCGATTGCCGCTGCCCCGCCCGATGACCATCGCCACGCCATTCTCAAACAGGCATCGTGGTTCCGGCCGGAGATGCTCAAGCAGCCCCTACCGGCCGAACGCCTGATTATCCGTCACTCTGACATTGGCCCCTACCGCGGAATGGGCTTTCACCACTCGGATTACCTCGCCCGGCTCTGGGCCCCCTGGTTCGAGCTGCTCGAACTCCGCCCGCTCGACCACGGCCGCGACCAGACCGTCGCCATTTTCCGCCGCCGCTGAAAAAGGCGACGCAGCTCTTTCCAGAAAAAACGGGCTGCGGTCCCGTTTTCAACCGGCCATTTCCACAAGCGCCTCTACTGTCCGCCAGTTGCGGGCGGTTGCCGGAACGCCGAGCAGTTTTTCCAGCCGGGATGCGAGCTTCGACGTGCCGAAGCCTTCCGGTGTGTGGAGGTAGCAAGCGCGGGGCGTCAAATGCCAGGCCTCGGACGGAATCCGCAGCCGTTCGATTCCCGCCCGGTCCACCGCCCGTGCCGGTTCGTCGAGAAAAAAGACGTGCAAACACTTCGGCTCGGCCGTCGCTTCCGGAAACGGATTCTCCTTCACGATCCGGGCGAGGCTCTTCCGGTCAAGCACCAGCACTGCCGGCCGGAATCCGCTCCGCGTCTCAATCGTGTCGGCCACCCTTTTCGCCACAGCCGCCGCCGATTTCAACCGCGAACCCAGCACCACGTTCCCGCTCTGCAGGTAAGTCCTGACGTCCGCGAAGCCGGCCGCTTCCAGGTCGGCCACCAGCTCCTTCATCACCAC
The DNA here is from genome assembly GCA_031405895.1 of Planctomycetota bacterium. GTDB lineage: Bacteria > Planctomycetota > Planctomycetia > Pirellulales > Pirellulaceae > BJ22. The sequence continues at coordinate 8,155 of JANOFL010000224.1, read as the reverse complement.
CCGGTTTCTGCCCACCACGTTGATCCCCCGGATCAACACTACCGAGGTTGCCATCTTTCCTCCGATAGAAAAGTGGCGGACGCTCCTTCAAAAAGAGCCCCATCACTCCTGTCACTTCATTCACTCACCGTCACGCTGGGCTGATAAAAAATGAGCCTGAGGCGCTAGCCGAGACCCCTGAATCAACCAATACCTCACACCCAGCAGATTCGGCTAGCGCCTCAGGCTCACAGGAATTCGGCGTGTATTCAGTGCACCGTCACGCTGGCCCCGGCCTTGAGCGTTTCACCCGGGTAGAGCACGACCTGATCCCCTGACGCGAGGCCGGCCAGGACTTCGACGTGGGTTTCACTGCGGTGGCCGGTCTGCACCGTGACCAGTTCGGCCAAGCCTCCGACGACGCGAAAAGCGGACCACTTGCCATCCTGCCGAAACAGCGCGCCGGCGGGAACCTGCAACACGTCGGGATGCGACCACGTCACGATCGCGGCCTCGACCCGGTAGCCGTCCCCCAGGGCCGCTGCGTCGGCGGGATTCACAAAGTCGGCGATCACGTTGACGCGCTGTTCTTCGACACCCAGCGCGCTGAACTTGGTGAAAGCTGACGGCTCGGTCATCCGGACGCGGGCATCAATCGGTTCTCCGCCGCCCCATTGCTCAAGCCGGACCGCGGTGCCGTCGCCAATCCGGACCGCGTCGGTCGTCAGAACATCCACCACCACTTCAAGGTCGCGGACGTCGCCGATCTCGACCAGCGGCGTGCCCGGCATGACAACTGTCGCGCTTTCCTGAAGCACTTTCAGGACCCGGCCGGGAACAGGCGAGCAGATTTCAAACGGCGGCTGGCCCGGCCCGCTGCTGGCGGCCTGGACATGCCGGACGGCTGCCTCCGCCTGGTCCAGTTCAAACTTCGCGATCTCGCGGTCGTAAGCCGCCATCCGGTGGCCTTCGTCTGCGATCCGGACCGTGGTCCGGTCGATCTCGACTTCCTCCGGAGCCTCGGCACCGGCGGCCAGCAGCCCCTCAGAACGTTTCAGTTTCTCCTTGGCCCGCTGCAAGGCCGCTTCCGCCTGATCCAGCCCGGCCGACGTGCGGTCGTACGCAGCTTTGGCGGCCGCGACCCGAGCCTCCGCCTGGGCCAGCTGCCGCGAGTCGAGCAGACCGGGATCGGCCGGCTCGATCGACGCGAGCAGGGTTTGCCCGGAAAGGATCTGGTCGCCAGGCTCCAGCCGGATCCGCGACAGCCGGCCGGCTACCGGACTCGAGACCGTGTACCGCTCGCGAACCCGGGTCATCCCGTCTTCGCGAACCAGCTCTTCCAGTGGCCCATGCCCGACCTCGACCATCTCAACCGGCACCGGTTGCGGCCAGAACGCCGCGAACACCAGCCCGGCCACCAGGCCCAGCCCCATCAGCCACATCAAAATTCGACCCAGCCGCTTCAATCGAGGTTCCTGACGTGGGATGGGCTTCCAGCCTGTCGTTCAATCGCAACTCAATCCGCGGTCCAGAGCAAAGCTTTTGTCCACGGCAGCCTTACTCCCTTGTCTTCAGCACCGCCACCAGATCCAGTTTCCCGATACGGCGCATGACTACCAAGCCCGACAGGACCGTCGCAATCACGACCACGAGCACCGAAAACACCAGCGTTTGCCGCGAGATCACCAATGGAATGCGGTACATCTCGGTGTCCATTCCCTGGATGAACAGCGCCGCCAGGCCAAATCCGGCGGCGATCCCCAGCGGAATCGCGAGCACCGTCTGGACCGCCAGCTCGCCCAGCAGGATCGCCGAGACTTCGCGCTGCGTGAAGCCCATTACGCGCAGCGTCGCCAGCTCGCGGCTCTGCTCCGACAGCGAGATCCTCGCTCCATTGTAAACGACGCCGAACGCGATGATGACCGCGAACATCACGTTGAAAGCCCGCATCGTGAGCAGGTTTTCGGCGATCGTCTCCTGAAAGCTGCGCAGGGCCGCGTCCTTGATTGTGATTCCGGCCACGCGCGGCACGTCTTTCAGCGTACGGTAAAGTTCCGGCAGCCGGTCGGGATCAGCTTCGATGAACGCCCCGCTGATCCCCGTGTCTTCTCCCAGCAACCGGACCGCGGTCAGTGGAAGGTAAGCATTCAGCCCGCCGTACTCTTTAATCACGGCCGAAACCGGCAGGCTCCGCGTCCGCCGGTTGCCCTCAAGTACCTCCACTGAAATCAGGTCGCCTGCCCGTGCGTCGAGCAGCTCGGCCAGCTTGTCCGACAAGACCAGCCCCCCGGGAGCCATCGGCACCGGCCGTTCATCCGCATCAAGCAGCCGGTAAAGCCCGTGGCTGTCATCCAGCCCCATCAAACCGACGCTTCGCCAGCGGTGCCCATTTCGCAACCGCGTTGACACCGCTCGAAACGGCTGGACTTCGCCCACACCCGGCAGTTGCCGGATCGCGTGGACCACTTCGCGCGATGTCGGCTCGTAGAGCGCGATCGAAAGCTGCTGCCGCTGCGAAAGCACAAACTGGAAGTGCATGATGTACTGCACGGCATCGAGCACAAAAACGCCGAGGATCAGCACCGCGACGCTCATCGCGATTCCGGATATCGCCGTCAGACTCCGCCACGGCCGCCGCTCGACGTGCCGTAAAACCATCCGCATGGTCTGCGGCATCAGCCGGGAAAATCCCAGCCGCTCGGGGATCGTCGGCGCATACCTGGGCGGCGACTCGGGCCGCATCGCCTCGGCCGGCGGAAGATGAACGGCGGACATCACGCTCCGCCACGCACCCAGCAGCGATGCGCCAAGGCTGATCCCGGCCGCCGCCAGCGGAATGCGCCAATCGAGCTGCACCTGGAACACGGGAAAGTGGTAGATCTCGGCGTACATGCTGGTCAGGTTTCGCCCCATCCACCAGCCGCCGACGATTCCAATCGCCGTCCCGCACAAGGCAATCGCGAAGACCAGCTTGTAGTAGTGCCAGCCAATCGAGCCGGGCGAAAACCCGAACGCCTTGAGCGCCGCGATCTGCTCCCGTTCAAGCCCCACCAGCCGGCCAATCACGACGCTCAGCAGAAACGCCGCCACCGCGAGGAAAATCGTCGGCGCAATCATCGCCATCGTGCCCAGCTGCTGGATCTCGTCCGACGTGTAGCGGTACGAAGTCTGCAGTTCGCGGTCGTAAGCCCCCGCCCCGCCCCACGGCTCCAGCAGCCGGTCGACCGAGTCGATCACCGCTTGTTCTGCCGTCCCCCGTTCCAGCTGCAGGCAGAGATCGTTGAAAGCCCCCTCCATGTCGAACGCCGCCGCCATCTGGCGTTCGCACATCCAGAAGACCCCGAACCGCCGGTCGTCGGGGAGCAGGTTGCCCGGCTGGATCTGGATGATGTACTCAGGCGAGAGCGCGATCCCGGCGATCCGAAGCTGGCGTTTGCGACCGTTCAGGATCGCTTCCAGCCGATCGCCCGGACCCAGCTGGTGCGCGACCGCGAAGGTCTCGCTGCACAGAATTTCGTCCGCCCGTTCCGGATCGGGCCAAGCCCCCGTCTTCAGGTAAAGATCATTCAGTTCCGGCCGGCCCCGATCGGGAATTGAAACCAGCTTCCCGATCGCCGGCTCGTCCATGTTGGGCACGTCCAGCGAAAGGCTGGTCACGATCCGCGCCGACACCGCGCTCACGCCCGGCAAGTCCCTCAGCTGCGGCAAGAGCGACCGCGGGGCCCGCCGCAACGACGCAAACAGATCGCCAAAGCGGTACTCGCGATAGTACGACGACCGGCTCGTCTCAAGCGACCGCAGCGCACTCCGCGCCATCACAAACATCGCGATCCCCGCCGCCATCACCAGCGCAATCGCCAGCGCCTGCGACCAGATCCGGATCAGATCCCGGACCAGCTTGCGGTCAAGCAGTGTTTGGGGGTGGGAAACCATTGAAGAGGATTGTGGAACGCTAATCTGCACTAATCAACGCTAATTCCGGGCGACCAGAGCCGGGTTGTTGAATGGTTGAGCGTCAACAAATCGGCCTGAGCCAGCCCGCCGGTCTGCCGGCTTTTTCCGGACCGCGCATCCGGGCTTGAACTTGGCCAAGTCCCAGAAGCGCCGGGCAATCGCCGATTGCCTTGCCATTCCACCGTTCCAGATTAGTGCAGATGAGTGGAGATTAGCGTTCCCCATCTTTTTTCTTGCTCTGGTGCAGATCCGGGATGATGAACCAGCGGTACTCGAGTTCGCCCTTTTTCCCGAAGTTCAGCAAATATCCCACCGGTTGCCGGGCGATTCGCAGGTAGTTGAACAGCTGAGCCTCGTGGTCCTCGATTAACTCGCTGTCGGCTTTCAGCTCGACCACCACGGCCCCAAAGACCACCAGATCGGGATGGTACTTCGTGGTCAGTCGGCGTCCTTTGTATTCGAGTTCCAGCCCCGGCTTGGTCAAGAACGGGATCCCGAGCATTTCAAGTTCGACCTCAAGGCACTGCTGGTACACTTCCTCCCCCATCCCGTACCCCTTCTCGTTGTAGACCTCAAAAGCGGCCCCCATCAAGTCGTAACCTTCCTGCTCGTACATCTGAAAACTCCCGAAAAAAGGAACGGAAAGCTGGAACGCTAATCTGCACTAATCAACGCTAATCCGATGCGGTCATAGTCGGTCTCAAGTGGAGGCTGTCAGGCGTTGCGGATGGCTCAGTTCAGGACAATACCAACTCGTCGATTTGATGTTCAGCCCCGAGGTTTCCGGACTTTCATGCCCCTGCTCCGCTCTTGATTAGCGAAGATTAGTGCAGATTAGTGTTCCCCATTTCTTCGCCCTCCCCCACTTACCATTTCAGTTCCGAGGGCAGCTTTTTCTCCTGGTTGCCGTGGACCGAGGCGATTCGGCCATCGGAGAGGTGGATCACCCGGTCGGCCATCTCGGCGATCACGGCGTTGTGGGTGATTACGGCGGTCGTTGTCCCGAGCTCACGGTTGACCCGCGCGATGGCCTCCAGCACCACGACGCCGGTGTGGACGTCGAGTGCTCCGGTTGGTTCATCGCACAGCAGCACGGCCGGCTGTTTGGCAATCGCCCGCGCGATGGCTACCCGCTGCTGCTCGCCGCCCGAAAGCTGGGCCGGAAAGTGGTCCTTTCTCGCTCCCAAACCCACCAGTTCCAGCGCCGCGCGGGCTTCCATGGGTGCGTCGGAGATCGACGTAATCAGCTCGACGTTTTCCTGCGCCGTCAGGCTCGGGATCAGGTTGTAGAACTGGAAAACGAACCCGACATGTTTGCGGCGGTAGCGCGTCAGGGCTTTGTCCGAGAACCGCGTCAGCTCGTCGTCGTGAAAAAACACCTGCCCGGCCGTCGGCACATCCAGCCCGCCGAGAATGTTGAGCAACGTTGACTTGCCGCTTCCCGAAGGACCCAGCAGCACGACAAACTCGCCCCGGTACAGCTCCAGGTCCACGCCCTTGAGCGCCTGGACCTCGACGTCGCCGGTGCCGTAGACCTTCGTCAGCCCCACAGCACGAAAGACGACCGGCGGGATGCCGCGTTGCGGCTCGATGGCGACTGGTCCGGAATCTGTTGCGTCTTGACTTGACATGTTGCGTCGATTCTATCGGGTAGGCTTGGGCAATGGAGAACTTTGGCGAGTCCACCAAGCCGGTCGCTCGCATTCCCAAAAGCTGAACAACCGGCCTCACCAGTGCTGACCGGAGTGTAGAGCAGTTGTCCCCAACTGCTCGTCTTGGCAGACTGAGAGCCGGATGGCGACGGAAAAGACGTGCGCGGTCGAGCAGTTGGGACAACTGCTCTACACTCATGCCTCGCCCCGTCGCTCAGTCCGGATTCCCGCCTTGGAAATCGAACAGGCAATTCTCAATGTTCCCCAACCGGAAACTCGGCCTGATCCTGTTTGGGGCCTATTTCGTCTGCTACGCCGCGTTTGTCCTCGTCAACGCTTTTGCTCCTTCCGCGATGGAACATGAGCTGTTGAGTGGCATCAATCTCGCCATCGCAACGGGCTTCGGGCTGATTGCCCTGGCCCTGGTTCTAGCGGCGCTCTATGGGTGGCTGTGTCGCGGCAACGCGAACAGGTCCAGCGTGGATTTCGGGGCTCGAACTGAAGCGAAAGAGCGGAGCTGATGATGGGCCAAAGCTTCTCGCCGCTCGCGATCGCCGTCTTCCTCGCCTTCACCGGCCTGACGCTCGGGCTGAGCTTCTGGCTGGGGCGCAAGGCGAAGACCTCGCAAGGTTACTTCGCCGCGCACGGACAGATTCCCTGGTTCGTTAACGGGATCGCCTTCGCCGGCGACTACCTTTCGGCCGCGTCGTTCCTTGGCATCTGCGGGATGATTGCCTTCTGCGGCTACGACGGGTTCCTCTACTCGATCGGCTACCTCGCCGGCTGGGTCGTGGCCCTGTTCGTGATCGCGGAGCCGGTCAAGCGGCTGGGCAAATACACCTTTGCCGATTGCCTCGACGCCCGCTTCAACTCGCGCGGGATCCGCTTTGCCGCCGGGCTGAGCACGCTGGCCGTGAGCGTCTTCTACCTCATCCCGCAAATGGTCGGCGCTGGCGTGTTGATCCGCCCGCTCCTCGGTTTGCCGCACTGGGCCGGCGTGCTGCTGGTCGGCGCGGTGGTGATGGTCATTGTCGTCACGGCCGGGATGGTCTCGACCACCTGGGTCCAGTTCCTCAAAGGCTCTTTACTGGTCATCTTCAGCACCGTCCTGACCGTCGCAATCCTGATGCGGGGCCTGGAAGTCCGCAAAGGCGGCGCTGACGGGCACGAGTTTATTCTGACTTCCGGCGTACCAGTTGCCGAAGCAGAAACCCGCGGCGCGGAAAAAGTCTCGGCCGCCCTCGGCCGGGAAGTAACAGTCGATCAGGAGCTGGTTGCGCTCTACCGCGGCAAAGAGCTTCTCCCGCTGCACGATGACGCGGGGCGATTGACCGTGGTCAGCATCCAGAAGCTGGATGGCGCTGTGAAGGATGGTTTCGTCGTCCTCGCGGAAGCTCAGTCCGTCCTGACCCATCCCAACGGAACCGTGTTGGTAAACGGCTTGCCGCGCGGCGACAGAAAGGACCAGGGCCGGCTGCATCCGGCCGGACACATCGAGCGGCTGTCCGACGGTCAATCGTCGACCGGGCCGCTTGGACCGGTCGGTTTCCTCCGCGCGATCGGGGGCAGCACGATCATTCGCTGGGAGCCAGTCAGCCTGACCCATCCGGACGGCACGAAAGCCATCATCTACCGCCAGAAGCCCACCCCCGGCACGTCCGTTCTGCGGCCCGGCGAGTCGCCCACGTTTGCCGGCATTCGCAGCGGCAAGTGGACCCAGCAAGTCGACTTCATCTCGCTCATGCTGGCCCTCTTCTGCGGCACCGCCTCGCTGCCCCACATTCTGATCCGCTACTACACGGTCAAAGACGAATCGGCCGCGCGGAAGAGCACGATCGTCGGCATCGCCAGCATCGGTTACTTCTACGTCCTGACCCTCTTCATGGGCCTGGGAGCCATGACCGGCGGCACGCTCGACATCTCCGACAGCAACCTTGCCGCGCCGCTGCTCGCGCGCGGGATCAGCGAATGGCTCTTTGCCGTCATCTCGGCAATCGCCTTCACCACGGTCCTCGGCACGGTCAGCGGACTGATTCTCGCTTCGGCCGGGGCGGTTGCCCACGACCTCGCCGCCGGAGTGCTGGGCCTGCAGATGGACGACCGCCGCCAGGTCCGCATCGCCCGGACCGCCGCGGTCGTGGTGGGCTTGCTCGCGATTGTGCTCGGCATCCTTTTTGCGAAGCTCAACGTCAGCTACCTCGTCGGCTGGGCCTTCAGCGTCGCCGCCTCCGCCAACCTCCCCGCGCTGGTCATGCTGCTTTTTTGGAAGGGCACAACGCGGGCTGGAATTATCGCCAGCGTCCTGGTCGGCATGACCACGTCACTCGCCTGGATCCTCCTCAGCGGCGACACCTTCTCCAAGGTCTACGGCCTCCCCGCCGACCAGGCCCTCGTCCCCTTCAGCCAACCCGGCATCGTCACGATCCCGCTGTCGTTTGTGGTGCTGGTGGTGGTGTCGCTCGTTACCGGATCAAAGTTTGAGCGAGTGAATGGACGACGTGTTCCGCGCACGGACAGATTTGATCTTGGCGAGCGGCAGGGCGTCAGCCCTCCGTGTCCGGCCCGAAACA
>JANOFL010000197.1:0-33300 GCA_031405895.1 Planctomycetota bacterium | reverse complement strand
GGCTAGCGCCTCAGGCTCACAAGAATTCGTCGTTTTGACAGACCAGTCCGGGGCTCCCGCCCTGGAACGCACTGACCCGAGGCTCGGCCTCATCGCGCATGGGAAAGCACTTGGTGCAACCGGAAGGCGGAGCCTTTGGTTCCCGGCGCGCCGGGATTCCACGGCGGGAGCCGTGGAACGAGGAAATGCCAGTCGCTACGCCAGGTTCTTGCGGACGGCCCAGACTGCAGCTTGGGTCCGGTCGTTGACGTTGAGCTTGCGGAGAATGTTCTGGACGTGCTCTTTCGCCGTCTCAATGCTGATTTCAAGTGACGTGCCGATCTCGCGGTTGCTCAGTCCGAGAGCAACGTGTTGAAGCACCTGCAGCTCGCGGCGCGTGAGCGGAACATCTTCGCGGACGGGTTGGCGCGGACGCCGCAGCCGGCCCCGCGCCTGGGCGATCAGCCCGTTTTCGCTGGCTGGCGCCCGCCGGCAAGCAGTTTCAATCACCTGAACCAGCTTCTCGATCGGCGAGCTTTTGAGGACATACTCGAAGACTCCGATCGCGGCCGCACGGGCGATATGGGTCAGGTCGTCGATCGCCGAAAAGATAACGACAACAGGAGCGTTCTTGCGTTCGATGGCGTCGGCCAGGGTGCTGATCAGGTCAATTCCCTGAAGGCGGGCTTCGGAGACAAGTACATGCGGCTGGTACTGGCCGATCATGGGGCCGATTTCGGCGGGAGAGGTCGCCCGGCCCACGAGGTCAAACGAGTGCTCGCGAAAAACGGTTCCCAGCCCGCCGGCCACCACAGGCTGATCGTCGACCAGCAGGATTCGACTCATGGGTCTTCAGCGGTGCCCCTTGCGGCACCGGCCTGGATGATTCAAGCCCCGGCTGCCTGCCCGCGATCCTTCCCAATTCCTGATTGCGCTCTTCGCCTCCACCGGCCCGACCCGGGGCGGTTGTCGCTGTCTGGTTCCGCGTTCAAACAGCTGTCCGGTCTGCGTTCCAATCATAACAGGCCTGCCGGATACAACGACCTGGCGTCCGGCCGAACGATGCAAAAAGACCCCAAAAACACCAACCCGTCCAGCGAACGAACGACTTCATGGCGGCCTGTGACCTAAACCTTGGCTGAGACTGTTGTCTTTTCTCATCAAGCCAGGTATTCGCCCGCGATGTCCCAGAAATCACGCCCCGCCGTCGCCAGGTTGCTGCTGGTCGACGACGACCGGCACCTGCTCGAATGCATGGGTGAGTGGCTGTGCGAACAGGGTTACGAGGTCTTTCTGGCCCGCCAGGCCGCGGAAGCTCTGGTGATCGCCGAACGGCAGCGCCCCGAACTTGCGCTGGTTGACCTGCGGCTCGGTCCTGACAACGGAATGGACCTCCTCCGCCAGCTCCGCCAGGCCGTGCCTGCCACGACGGTCCTGATGATGACCGGCTATGGCGGCCCCGACACGGCTGTCGAAGCCCTTCAGTACGGGGCCTTCGACCTGCTGACCAAGCCGCTCCTCGACGACGAACTCCTCGCCGCCCTTGAACGGGCACGCAACCAGCAGCAGGTCCTCGCCGAAAACGAGAACCTCCGCGTGCAGCTCGACCAGCGGGTTGGACTTGACCACATCATCGGCACCGATCCGCGGATGAAGCGGACCTTCGAGATCATCGAAAGCATCGCCGATTCGCGGGCGACCGTGCTGGTGACGGGTGAAAGCGGCACTGGCAAGTCGCTGCTCGCCCGTGCGATCCACCGCCGCAGCAGCCGCCGCAACGGACCGTTTGTCGAAGTCGCCTGCGGGGCCCTGACCGAAAACCTGCTCGAAAGCGAACTGTTCGGACACGTCGCCGGAGCCTTCACCGGCGCGACCGCCAACCGCGACGGCAAGTTCAAGCTCGCAGATGGCGGAACAATCTTCCTCGACGAAATCGCGACCGCCTCGCCGGCGATGCAGGTCAAGCTGCTCCGCGTGCTCCAGGAACTCGAGTTCGAACAGGTCGGCGGCTCGAAAACGATCCGCGTCAACACCCGCATCGTTCTCGCCACCAACGAAGACCTCGCCGCCGCAGTGACGGCCGGCCGTTTTCGCGAAGACCTCTACTACCGCGTCAACATCATCAACCTCCAGGTTCCGCCTCTGCGCGAACGGACCACCGACATTCCGGCTCTCGCGAACCATTTCCTCGCCGAAGTCTGTCGCGACACCGGACGCAAATTCGACGGCTTCGACCATTCGGCCATGCAGCTGCTCCAGGAATGGCGCTGGCCTGGCAACGTCCGCGAACTGCAAAATGCCATCGAGCGGGCCGTCCTGCTGGGCAAAGGCCCGCGCGTCGCCGCAATCGATCTGCCGCCCACCGTCCAGTCCGGCCGCGGCGGTTTGCAGCCCGGCGGCCACCCGCTCCCGACATCGGCTCCCGGCCCCAACAGTCCACCTGGTTCATCCCGACCTTCCGGCCCTTCGTCCTCCCGCCGCCCGACGCTCAAGGAAGCCCTCGAGGACCCCGAGCGGCAGATCATTCTTCACTCTCTTCGCATCAACAACTGGTCGCGCACGGCGACGGCCGAAGAACTCGGCATCAACCGGACCACGCTCTACAAGAAAATGCGCAAACTCGGCCTCGACAACCAGCGCCTGGCCTGGGCGGATTAGCTGGACAGAGCTTTTACCAGCACGCAGCGCCAGCAAGTGATCTTGTTGCGTGTTGAAGTCCATGCCGGCGCAAGCTGCGCGGAGGGGGAAGATCACTTGCTGGCGCTGCGTGCTGGTATTGTCTCTTCTACTCCAGCCACTTCGACCCGGCTGGACCGATTGGCAGGCCGCCGGGATTGAACATTCGCGAGCGGCCGATGAAGCGGGGTTCGAGGCCGAACTGGAAGCCGAGGTTGTCGCGGGCCGTGTCGGCGTTGGCTCCGAACCGCCAGAGGAACGACTCGCCGATGTAGATCAGATTGAGCGAATGGCCGATCGAGCCGACTTCGCCGAAGTCGACTGACGAGCCGGCCTTGAGGCCCCACTTGTCGCTCAGCCGGTACTGCAGCCAGGCCGAGATGATGTTGCTGCTGATCGGGCCTTCGATCATCCGGTAGCCGACATAGAAGTCGCCGTTGCCAGGCCGGCTCGCCTGAACGCCAACGCTGGCCGTCCGCAGGCCTTGCGCGAAGAAATCGGCAAACCCATCCGAGAGCAGCGAGAGCCGGTCGCCGAGGTGCCAGCGGAAGTCGTACTCCAGCAGCCCCCAGTTCGCGCCAAAATTGTCCCGGTCGGCTTCGGGAAAGAGCACCGCCTGGGTGTCGAATGTGATCCAGTCGATGATCCGCTCGGTACCCGGCAAACCACGCTTGGTCTGCCAGCGCTGCCGCGCCCCCAGCTTGACCGCCAGCATGTCGTCCGCGATCTCGGGTGAAGCTCCTGTCACCCAGCCCTGCATCCCGCGGCGATAGGCGAAATACCGCTCGTCGTACTCCAGCGGCACGTCGCCGCCGGACAGGATGCCAAATGTGTTGAACGCCAGCCGGTGCCGGAACGCTTCCTGGGAGTCGTCGTCGAGCGGATCGTAAAGCGGCAGTTCATCGAGGTTCTGCGACGCGTCGGCGTAAAGCAGCTCGGTTTCCAGGGAGACCTTGTGGGCGAGGCCGTTGATGTTCCAAAGCGTGCTCTGGACAGTCGGATCGACTTTCCAGAACGGCAGGCTCATCCGGAGGCCGGTCTGGCCATAGGCTCGCACGAGATCGTTGTTGTCGAGTGCCTCCTGCCAGTAGCTCAGGTCGCCCAGCACATACGGGACCAGCTTGAACGGTCCCAACTGCAGCGGCAGGTCAAGTTCGTTCCGCGTTGTGAACCGCGCGCCGTTGGTGTCGGCGGCTTCCCAGGCGAGCAGGTCAAACGGCGCGGCGTCGGCCGGATCGAGCGGCGTGTTGGCGGGCCGGAAACGGCCGTAGCCGGCGCTCGAATGGCTATTCCAGACCACGCGATCGCCGAGCAGTGGCTGGCCAAGCACAAAATGATCGAGCCGCGGCAACCACGAGGTCTGCGTGAAGAAGTCGTTGACCTGGCCGTCGGCGATCAGGTTGAACGATTGCGTGCCGATATTCCGGCCGAGCCAGATGCCGGTCGTGTAGTCCTTTTCCGTGTCCCAGCGCCGTTCGTAGTACTGCTCGAGGAAGTTGCGATCACTCAGGTAGCCGACTTCGGCCCGCAGGTCGAAGCCCTGTGTGAAGCGGTGCCGGTGCCGGCCGAGCAGGTTGCCGCGGCGCTCTTCCTCCGGCACGAGGCCGAACCGTTCACGGCCCAGATTGTCAAGTCCGTCATCGTTGATGAACCAGCTGCGCCAGTAGCCATCGACCCGGCCGGGATATCCGAACAGGCCGTCACGCTGGTAGTCAGTCTCGCTGCCAAGGCCCAGTCCGCGATCGCTCAGATAATCGACCACACCGATCCAGCGCGTGTTCTCCGGCCGGTTCCGCAAGCCAAGGACCTGGAACATGTTCCAGCCGGTCATGACCTGGGTCCCGAAAATCCGGTCGTTGCCGAGGCGGATCCGTTCGAGGTAAAGCGCCGGATCGTTGAGGCTCGTGCGAAAGCGGGGCCACCAGAAGACCGGCGTGCCGGCGACGTAGATCCGGTTGTTGCGGCTCTCGGCAAAGTACTCTTCGTCGCTGGCCGCATAGCCAGTCGCCGGATCGACAAGCACAGCCCCACTGCCCGGATCGAGTGCCGCCCGTTCTTCGCGCGTCACGGTCAGCCGGTCCGATTGCAGCCAGTAGCGGGGCACGCCCAGCCGGCTGGTGGTGAAGGCCGGTCCAAACGCCTCCAGGGTGTTGGCATCCATCTGCTGGATCACGTCGCTCCGCAGCCGGACCAAGCCGTCATACGCACTGATCGGCGTCAACATGTCGGCGTCGAGGATCGTGCCGCGCTGCAGGTTCGCGTCGTAGTACATCCGTTCGGCGTAAATCGTCCGCGTTCCCTGGGCGTAGACGACGTTGCCTTCGAGATAGATTTCCCAGCGGCTGTCGCCGTCGGGCAGGTTGCTTTGCCAGGCGACGATGTTGTCGGCCATGATCGAGGCCTTGCGCGGCGGGGCCCCGCGTTGCTGGCCGCCGAGCTGGGCCACGTCAGGGCTTTCGATCAGAACCCGGACGCCGCCACTGGCGATGTAAATCCGCTCGTTGGGGTTCTGGGGATTGGTCTGAATCTTGAGATTGAGGTCGACCGTCGCGTCGCGAGCCGTGATGTCGACGCGGGTCTGGCCGCCGACGGCAGAAGGCGCGGGCAATGGACTCGCGCCGACCTGTGCGTTCTGAGCGGCCGGGTCAAGCGCCGGCCGTTCCGCCGCCATTGGATCCCGGTCCGGAGCCGCTTGCTGGGGCGTGATGAACTGGACATCGCCGGTCAGCGGATTGACCAGCTGCTGGGTCGCGGGGCCCTGCTGCAGAAACTGGACAGGCTGCACGCTGCCCGATGATTCGGCTTCAATGGCCAGGAGTGCCCGCTCAAAGATCCCGGGCGCGTCGCCTTCCAGCGGACGCTGGCCGGGCGGCAGGGCCACCTGGCTGGATGTGTACCAGCGACCCAGCCATGAACGGGAATCGACGATCCGGCCGGCTGCGGTTTCGGTCACAGAGCCAGAGCCATCCGCGATGTTCACATCGACATCGCCTTCCATCCAGATCACCAGCCGTGTGGCCGGTTCGACTGGCGAAGTTTCTTCAACAGGCGGTTCGACGCCGTGCGCAAGTTCGTGGAGCGCCAGGTCATCACCGAGCAGCACGATGGCCTCAGGTGCCGTGGCCAGTGTGCCGCCTTGCTGCAGCCTGACATCGCCGCGCAGATGCAGGACTTGCCACGAGCCGCTGGTCCAGGCGGTGGACTCCACAGCGTTGATCGTCACGGGCGTAGCGGGGACGGGTCGCGGGACGGCGAATTCCTGCGCGGAGACGGCGGGCGAAAACAATCCCAGCAGCGCCAGCGCGAACAACGACCTTCGTTGGCCCGACCAGTTGGCCAGTCGGTGGTTGGCCGTTCGGGATCGGCGCCTGTTCAAGCTCAAGTCACCTTCGGCGGATGGTCGATGTTGATCACGGGTTGAACTGCGCGGGTCTTTCGTCGAGGCAGGTTCACACTTCGATCCAGCGCACCGATCCAGTGGTCTGTCATTCAATGACCGCTGGATCAGCCGTTGGGCGTTAGCCCCCGGTTGACTGGACAGCGCCACACTTGCCTCGTTTAGCGGCATGGCGCTAGCCACCGGTGTCACGTGCAAACTCCGGCCTTGGCCAACCTGCCGCCGTCTGTGCTCCGAAGAACCGGTGGCTAGCGCCATGCCGCTAACAACAAGACGCGGAGACTTACGCGCGGCACCTCTTGCAACCAGTCGTTGGTCAGCCCGGAAAAATGGGCGGGGGAGTATAATGACGCGGTTCCGGGGGGGCAAAGCCAGTTGCCAGCTTGCCCAGTCCGCCCGAAACGCCCCGAATTCGCAGCATGAACTGCCGAGATTGGCCGGCTTCAGGCGGGGTCCGGGCTTCGCCGAGTGGAGACGTCAGGCACATTGCGGAACTGGCGGATGCAGACCGTCTGACTTCGGAGAAGTCAGCGACAATGGGCGATCTCTCCGAAGTAAACCCGTGTCGCTGACTTCTCCGAAGTCAGCCGCTTCCGGATCGAAATGATCCTTGCAGCATAACCCCAATGGAAACCAGTTCTTTCGTCCTGATCCTGACCACTTGCGATCAGCGCGAGCCGCTCGAAGCGATGGCCCGTCAGCTGGTTGAACAGCGGCTCGCGGCTTGTGTCCAGATCGGCGGCCCGGTCACGAGCATCTACCGCTGGCAGGGCAAGATCGAACAGACCAGCGAATGGCAGCTCTCGGCCAAGACGCTTGACTCTCAACGAGCCGCCGTCGCCGAACTGATCCAGGGCCTGCACCCCTACGAAGTCCCCGCGCTGATCGCGCTGCCATTCTCGGCCGAGTCTCAGGCCTGCGCCGACTGGCTGCGTTCGCCCAACGTGGGATAGGCTTCCAGCCTGTTGTCTTCAATGCGATTGACAGGCTGGAAGCCTATCCCACGGCTGGCCAATCACCGCTGGCTGGCTTCCACGGGCTCGCCGCCGGCAACGCGAACGGCGTCCGCAGGAGCCGACACCGCGTTTTCATCCAGCCGGAAGTGATCGAGAAACGCAATCGCCTGGTTGCCGAGGCCAGGACTGTTGGCCGCCGGATGTGCGGAAACCGGAAACAGGCCGGATGCGAACTGGTGCAGGGACGAAGCCCGACCGGCCGGGTTGCTTTCAATCACGGACTGCGCGCCATCGGCCTGCTCAGTCCAGGCAATAATCGTGCCGACGCCGTTCTCCAGCCGCGGACAAACCAGAACCTGGCCCTGGTCGACACTCAGCCGGAACTGCAGGTGATCGAATTCTCCGCCGTTCGGAGAATCGAATTGCAGCCAGCCACTGCGCTCCAGAAACGGTTCCCAACCGGCACCGAACTGGCCGCGTTCCGCCGCGACGGTCGCTTGCAGCCGGTCAATCCGGCCCGCAGACCATTCCAGCCGGTCCACGAAGAGCGAACCGGTTCCCGACAGTTTGCGCTCCAGCATCCGGCCCACGGCGGACAGGTCAACATCGACCAGTTGTCCCTTGCAAAAACCGGCTGCCGCTTCGTCGTCGTTCCATTGGCAAGTCCATTCGCCACCAAGTTTCGCCGAGCCTCCCAGCTGTCGCAGCGGCGGTGCGAGGGCCGCGAACAGCCCGGCCGGCAACCACGTCTGACCGGTTGAAACCCGCAGCCAGCTGGTCGTGCTTGTGCTGCCCGTCGCTTGCCTTTCCAGCACGATTTCGACTGGCGGACAGGGCTCTCCTCCGACACGTTGAAACGTAATCAGGCAACGGCTGGCCGTCGCGGAGCGCACGACCACCAGCTCCAGCGGGGCCAGCACCAGTTCGGCGATCGCTTCGTCTTTACCAGCGGCACGCTCCACTTCGACCCGCTCACATCGCAGGCGGAACACGGATTCGGCTGGGTCATCTCCATTGGCTGGCCGGATTGCCCTGGCTGCTTCGGCAAGCAGCGCCGTCAGCGCCGCGGCGTCGAGCCGGACGGTATCCATAACGAACACTTCGTCCGTTGTACCGCGATTCCAGAGCACCCGCGGCAGTTCGAGTTTCCCGCCATCGGCAAGCGGAATTCGCAAGCCATGAAGCACGATGGCACCCGGCCGCGGTGTTTCGAGCCGGTCGGCGGTGGCGTTTAATCCGGCGATTTCGGCCAGCGGCGCGAGCAACCGGACCGGATCGTGCGGTGTCATGAGCCGTCGCGCCACCAGAATCGCGGGCAGTGCAACCAGCGCCGCGAAAGCCAGCCGGCAGGCGAGCCGCCGCCGTGCATCGCTCCACGATTTGCGATGGAATCCCGCCATCTAACCGCCGCCTGAAGAAGCTGCCCGCTGTCGAGCCAGTTGCTGGAACAATTCGTAACGGGCCTGCATTTCCACGATGCTGTCGCCCCCGAATTTTTCAACCAGCGCCACGGCGATTTCAAACGCCACGACGCTTTCGATGATGATGGCCGCCGCCGGGACCGCGCAGATGTCGCTCCGTTCGTAGCTCGCCAATGCCGGCTCGCCGGTCGAAAGATCCACTGACACAAGTGGCTTTTGCAGGGTGCTGATCGGTTTTTTCGCAGCCCGTACGATCAGCGGCTGGCCGTTGGTCATGCCGGCTTCCAGGCCGCCCGCGTGATTGGTCGGCCGGTCGAAGCCCAGCGCCGCATTGCCGGACTTCGCATGGTCGCGCAGGATCGCGTCATGCACGGCCGAGCCGCGCCGGCGTGCCGCTTCAAAGCCCAGTCCGATCTCGACGCCCTTGATCGCCTGAACTGCCATCACGGCCCGGGCCAGCCGGCCATCGAGCTTGCGATCCCACTGGGCATGCGTCCCGAGGCCAAACGGCAAGCCCTCCACGCGGACTTCGACCACTCCGCCCAAAGTGTCGCCATCGGCCGCCGCCGCATCGATCAGGGCGCGAAACGATTCGTCCTGGCGCGGGTCAAGCGTGTAGACCGCGCTCGAATCGCGGACCGCACGAAGTCCGGGGGTAGTTCCCTCCCGGCTTGTATCGACAGCAACACCGCCCAGCTCGACGACATAGCCGATGGCTTCGATCCCGAACAGTTTCAGCAGCTGTCGCGCCAGCGATCCAGCCACGACGCGGGCCGCCGTCTCCCGCGCGCTGGCCCGTTCGAGCACGCCGCGAATTGAGCCGAGGTACTTCATCGCCCCGCTCAGGTCGCCATGACCGGGCCGCGGCCGGGTCAGGTCTTTCAGCCGGGGAAGCTTGTGGTCGGCGTTGGCGACCTGCAGACAGATCGGGCTGCCCAGCGTGAGGTCGTTCCAGAGCCCGGCCGTAATCTCGACCGAGTCCTGTTCGATCGCCTGCCGCTTGCCCCGGCCGTAGCCGCCCTGACGTCGCCTCAAGTCCGCATTGATCGCGTCGATATCGACCGTCAGCCCAGCCGGGAACCCGTCCACAATTGTGGTCAGGCACTTGCCATGCGATTCGCCCGCGGTCCAGTAATGCAACATGCCGGATGCTGTCAGTCAGATGTCTTCAGACGCGGCTGGATAGTACAGACCACGGCCGGCCGGATAAAGTGCTTCTTTCGTGGCGACAAAGCTCCTGCTTTGTCGGTCTTTCCCTTTATCTCACTCGTTCCATGGCTCCCGCCGTGGAACGCACTGCCCAAAGGCTCCGCCTTCCCGTCAGTGCCGTCGTCCCGGACACGACGCGTCTACCCAGCCCTTTGCAGGACAAGGCACTGTCTTGGGTCACTGCGGGACCACTGACCAGGCGGGAGCCTGGTCACTACGCCCCATTACCCGACAAGGCTGAGCCTTGGGTCACTGCGGTCCAGGGCAGGAGCCCCGGACCGAGTATTCGCTTTTTTTCTCGGTCAAGGGCGGGAGCCCCGGACCGGGTACCCCCTTTTCCGCTGCCACTTTGCAACGGATCACTCATCGCTCCACCGCGCCCCGCGCAGCGTGGCCTGCCAGTGGTGGCTGGACAGGTCCGCAATCGTGTCGCCCGATCCGTTGCGAAAGTCGAACAGGGCCAGCGTGTCAGGGCGAGTCGTGAAATCGCCAGCCCGGACAGCGAAGGCCCCCGCGGAATCACCGCCTGAGATCCGGACGAGCGAGACCGTGCCTTGAAAAAAACGGGTGCCCTGGTCAAGGGGCAGGTGGCCCGGCGGCACGCCGCCAATGAAGAGACGGGAGATCGATGGCGTGAGGGGATAGTTGATCGGAGACGTGGCGATTGCCTCGCCGTTGACGAACAGCTCAAGCCGGTCGCCGTGCTTGCGGGCGGCGACGATCTGGTCGCGATTCAGCTGCACGGGCTGTTGGGCAACGACCAGTCGCGGATTGTCGTTGTCGTACCACGCCACGCCCCATTTGTTGTCCTGCGAACGGAACAGGACGAAACAGCGTGGGCCGGTCCAGCTCACGAGGTTGCAGGGAAGTCCCTGGCGCTCGGGGTGGACCAGCACTTCCATCGTGACGATCCCGTTGGGCGAAAGATCGAACGCGGGGACTTCGATATAACTCGACTCGCCGTTGAAATAGAGTCCGCGCCCCGCGGGCCCGGTTTCTTCGCCGGTCGACCCGGAAACGCGTTCGGGCCGTTGAACTGTTGGGGGTGGTTGATCGTCGGCCGGATTGCGGACCGGGCCGCCCGCAACCGGATCGCCGTTTGACAGGCCGCTGCCCCCAGCCGTTTCCCGGTTGACCCAGCTTCGAAAGCCAATGGCCGCGACCAACAAGGCCAGTGCGGTCCCGGCCAGGATCCAGCTTGCTGCAGCCGAAGACCGCGGCAGCCGTCCAGCGAACAGACCGGCCCTGCGCAGCTCGACGCTGATTGCCGAATCATCGCCCGACCGCTGGAGCAGTTTGACGATCCGGGCCAGCTCGTTGACCACGGCCTGCATGTTCTCCGGCCGTGCGGAGGGATCCTTGGCCATCATCCGCCGGACCAGGACGTCCAGTTCGGCCGGGATCGGCCCGCCGGCCACGGATTCCGCGACCGACGGGATCGGCGCACTCGCATGGGCCAGCATCGTGTCGAGTGCCGACTCGCCGGCATAAGGGGGTCGGCCCGCGAGCAGGAAGAACAGCGTGCAGCCGAGGCTGTAGATGTCGTTCCGGGCGTCGGCCCGGTTCGGCGCGCGGGCCTGTTCGGGCGACATGTAGCGGGCCGTGCCAAGAATCTGGTCGGTCTGCGTCAGCGAGCGCTGGGCCGTCGCCGTGTCTTCACCTCCGTGCCAGCGCGCGAGGCCGAGGTCGAGGATTTTGACGTTGCGCTGCCGGTCCAGCAGCAGGTTTTCCGGCTTCACATCGCGGTGGACGAGTCCCTGGCCATGCGCGTAATGCAGGCCCTTGGCCGCCTGCCAGCCGTAATGGGCGACCTTGATCGGCGCGATTGGCCCTTTGCGCCGGACAAGCTTGCCGAGATCCTCGCCCTCAACCAGTTCGGTGACGAGGTAGAGGACTCCGTTGTCTTCGCGCGCGTCGTAGGCTGCGACGATGTTCGGATGAGTGAGTCGGGCGAGGGCGCGGACTTCGCGCTCGAACCGTCGCCGGGCCAGCGGGTCAGACTGGTTCTGCTGGCGGATCACCTTGAGTGCGACCAGCCGCTTCATCAAGCCGTGTTCGGCGCGGAAGACGCTCCCCATTCCGCCGGCTCCGAGCGGACCGAGTACCCGGTAATCGCCGATCAATTCGCCTGGCTGAGGCCCCTGCTGGATGGCCGCCACGGGCCGCGCGCGAACCCGTTCGATCTGGCGACTGATCCAGTCGCGATCAAGTCCTGTTCCCAGCTGGCTGTACAGTTCCGCGGAAACGGCCAGGCCGCGTTGTTGACGACACTCCATGTCAACCAGCACCAGTTCGGCGGCCGCCGCCTCGCGCTGCGGCTCGGAGAGCGCGGCGAGAAAGCTGGCCAGCGAACCTGCACCCGCCGCGCTCCAGCTCTGCTCGAACCGGTCGCACCACTGGTTGAGCTGAAGCAGCTGGGCCGGGCTGAGCTGGTCGAGCCGCGTTTGTTCGGGCTGGTCGCGCGCTGGTTGATTGGAACCGGGCTGGGTCATCCGTCGCAGGCTTGCCAGAGGGCGCGGATGGTTTTGACCTTTCGCTGGACGGTACGCAGGGTGCAGCCAAGCCGTTCCGCGATCACGGCGGGCGCTTCATCCTCCAGCCGCAGCAACGCAATCGTTCGCAGGGTTTCGTCGCCCGAGGCATCGAGAGCCGCGAAGAGCCGCTCGAACGATTCGCTGGCGATCGCCTTCAACTCCGGGCTGGCGTCGGGAGCGAGCAGCTGGTTGAGTGATTCCTCCGCCGCGGAACCTGCCTGGTTCTTCGTCGTGGGCCTGGCTGGTCCGCCACGTTTAAGCCGGTTTTCACGGCGGAGATGGTCGATCGTCTTGTTGATCGTCAGCGTCACGAGTAGCGGCCAGAGTTCGGGACCGTTTTTTTCCCCGGTGAAGCGGCCGCCCTGAAAGCCGAGACAGAAACTCTTGAAGGCGCTCAGAGCGATGTCTTCCTCGTCGCGGACCTGGCGACGGGCACCCGCCATTTTCCGCCGGGCGACGATGACCATCCGCTCGAAGTAGGTCTTCCACAACCGCGTGGCGGCCCGGCTGTCCCCCGCGCGCAGCCCGGCCAGCCATTCGGTCACGGCGGCTTCGGACAGCAATTCGGCCTGTTTCATCGGAACAGTGCCCGGGCGGCGGATACTGGACGGCCGGAGGGTATGCCCCGAACCGCCTGGAAAGATTCTACCAGCTTTGAATTGGCTGCTCCGGCAACGTGGGATAGGCTTCCAGCCTGTCGTGTCTGACCTGATTGACGTGATTGACCTGATTGACATGTCAGGCCAGTGTGACTTGTCGGACGGGTCTGACGACAGGCTGGAAGCCTATCCCACGTCTTGATTGCTGGACAACTGTTCCCTGCCATGAAACACAGCCTCGTCCGCCACTGGTTTCTCATCGCGCTGGTGGCCGTGCTCACGACCGGCTTTCTGGGCTGGGGGCAACTGCAGGGACTCGCGGCGCAGAGGTGGTTGCAGCACTGCGTGGTGTTCGCAACGATGTTTGCGTTGACGTGGCCGTTACCGTTGAGCCAGCTGGCGAAGTCGTTTCGTCAGCCGGGCCCGGCACTGCTGGCATTTGCCGTCAATCTCGGCGCGATTCCCTTGATGGCCTGGCCATTGGCGAAGCTGCTCGGACCAGAGCTGGGGCCGGGAATGATTGTCCTGGCGGCGACGCCGTCGACGCTCGCTTCGGCGGCGGTCTGGACGCGCCGCGCGGGAGGCAACGATGTCGTGGCGATCATCAACACGCTGCTGACCAACGGGCTTTGCTTCCTGATCCTGCCGGCGTGGGTCTGGCTGATGCACGGGACAACCGCGGGGCAGCCCGATTTCTGGAGCACCGCCCGGCTGCTGTTCCTGTTGATCGTCCTGCCAATGGTCCTCAGCCAGGTTGCGCGGCTGCACAGCCAGAGTGCCGTCTGGGCCAGCCGCCAGAAGTCGATGCTCGGAATCGTCGCGCAGACCGGGATCCTGGTCATGGTCCTGTTTGGCTCGGTCCAGGCGGGCGAGCGGATGGCGGCCAGTTCGCCGCCGGCGCTGCCTCTGATTGGGCTGATGATTCTGCTGGCCGGCGCGTTGCACATCGCCGCGTGGTGGCTCGGCTATGGTCTCGGCGGCTGGCTGGGAATGGATCGCGCCGACCGCCTGGCGGTGGGTTTTTCAGGCAGCCAGAAAACCCTCATGATCGGGCTGACTACGGCGATTCAGCTCCAGCTCAGCATCCTTCCGCTGGTCGCCTATCATTTGTTGCAGCTGATCATCGACACCCTGATCGCGGACCGGATGCGGAAGGACAACAGAGCCACTGACCCGGCCGCCGAAGTGCTGGCGGACTCTGCCGAATCGGGGTGAGCGAGGGGACGCCGAGAGGGGACAGGCGGTGGATTTGGGGCCGTGCCTGTTCATTCGGGCGAACTATGCCCGGAACGCGGCTCCCGTTGTTCCAGCCCTGGCCGAATCAAGATTGCCAGCCCGGCCACCAGCCCTACAATTGGACCTTCGCCAGTTGCCTGTGCATGTCCCCGACCCAGATTCTCTTTTCCGTTTCCTCCATGTTCGAGTCGTAGCTGTTCGCCCAATGTACCAGCCCGGATTTTGCCTTCACCGGCGGGGCTGGAAGTGCAGGCCGGAAATACAAGCCGGCTGGATGGCGAACAGATCTTGATTCTTGCAGGGAACGTCGATGCGAAAAGAACTGGATGACAAGCTGAAACGGTTTGAAGAGCTGGAGCGGATGATGTCCGATCCGGTCGTTCTTGCCGACTCTTCAAAAATGGCTGCGATCGCGCGCGAACATGGGACACTGGCCAAACTGGCAACCCGCTATCGCTCCTATCGCAAAATCCTTGAAGACATCATCGGTCTGCGGCAGATGGCGACCAGCCCCGACGCCGACGAGCGCGAGCTGGCCGAAACCGAGCTGCCGGTGCTGCTCAAACAGCGCGAGGCCGACTGGAACGAGCTGCTCGACTTGACCGCCGGCGGCAAGGACGACGCGCGCGACAGCTGCGTGATCGAGCTGCGGGCCGGGACCGGCGGCGAGGAAGCCGCTCTCTTTGCCCGCGACCTCGCAATGATGTACGAACGCTACTGTGGCGCGCGGGGCTGGAACTTTCAATTGATCGACTTCAGCGCCGGCGAAGCGGGTGGCTACAAGGAAGCGACCGCCAGCATCGAGGGCGAAGGCTGCTTCCGAGCCCTGCAGTACGAGTCGGGCGGGCACCGCGTCCAGCGCGTCCCCGAAACCGAAACCAAGGGCCGCATCCACACTTCCGCCGCGACCGTCGCCGTGATGGCCGAGCCGGAAGACGTCGAAGTCAATCTCAAGCCAGCCGACTACGATGTCGACCGCTATTGCGCCAGCAGCGGGGCCGGTGGCCAGCATGTCAACAGGACGGCTTCCGCCATTCGCCTGCTTCACCATGAGACGGGAATCGTCGTCAAGTGCATCGACGAGCGGAGCCAGCACAAGAACCTCGCCAAAGCGATCAAGGTCCTCAAGTCCCGGGTCTATGACTTCTACCAGCAGCGTGACGCCAAAGCCCGGGCCAGCGAACGCAAAACGCTCGTCGGCTCAGGCGACCGCAGCCAGCGGATCCGGACCTACAACTTTCCCGACAACCGGGTCACCGACCACCGGATCAATTTCACCGTCTACAAGCTCGACCAGGTGATGCTCGGCGCGGTCCATTTCCTCACCGACGCCCTGATCGACTACGACCGCCAGCAACACCGCGAAGCCATGGGTGATGACGACCTTTGACCCCATGGGATAAGCTTCCAGCTTGTCGCTTGATCCAGTTCAATACCAGCCCGCAGCGCAAGCAAGGAACACGGCCGGCCCTACCTCCCAACCACGAACGATCCCGCCTTCTTAATCCTCCATGTCCCAAACCACCGCCGAACCCTGGACGATCCAGCGACTGCTGGTCTGGACGGCGGAGCATTTCCAGCGGCACCGGCGCGACGCCCCGCGGCTGGCGGCCGAGATTCTGCTGTCGGAAGCCCTCGGCTGCCGCCGGATCGACCTCTACGCCCGCTTCACCGAAGTCCCTCCCGATGCAGCCCTCGCCCGTTATCGCGACTGGGTCCGGCGTCACGCGGCGGGCGAGCCGGTGGCGTACCTCGTCGGCTACCGCGATTTCTACTCGCACCGCTTTGAAGTCACCCCCGCCGTCCTGATCCCGCGTCCCGAAACCGAGCAGGTCGTGCTCGAAGCAATCGGCCTCGCCCGCGCTTTTTCGGAATCGAAAGTAGAGCAATTGCCCCCAATTGCTCATCCGCGCACCGTCACCTCCCCCCCCTCCCCCGATTCAATCCCCTCGCACCCCATCCGCGTCCTCGAAATTGGCACTGGCAGCGGCTGCATCGCGATCACGCTCGCGCTCGAAGTCCCCCAGGCAACCATCACCGCCGTCGACATCAGCTCGGCCGCGCTCGAAGTCGCGCAGCGCAACGCGGCAAAGCTCCTGCCCAGCGAGCCGGATCAACGCATCCGCTTCCTCGAATCCGATCTCGACTCGACTCTGCCTTCTGGCGACCAGTTCGACCTGATCGTCAGCAACCCTCCTTACATCGGCCGGCAAGAGCAGGGCACTGTCGCTCCCGACGTCCGCCAGCACGAACCGCCTCTCGCGCTGTTTGGTGGCGAGCAAGGCAGCGAGTTCACCGCCCGGCTGATCGCCATGGCGACGCGACGACTCGTCCCCGGCGGCGGCCTCGTCTTCGAAACCAGCCCCTTCATCGGCCCCACCTGCCGCGACCTGCTCCAGCAGTCGGGCCACTTCACTTCAATACGGCTCCTCAAAGACCTCGCCAAACACGACCGGGTCCTGGTGGCCGTGCGGGGCAGGTAAAGCCCGACTCTTTCGTCTCCACTCCGTTCGCCCCCGCCAACTTCACGTCATTGGTATCTACACATCTCGCGGAGAATTTCGGCTCGCTTCCGGCTAGCTGCTAAACAACCACGAAGCGCAGTTCTTCCGCCCCGAAGTGGGCGGTGGAGTGTAGCCACGGGTAAAGCGTCGCCGCTTTGGGCGACGCGAAACCCGTGGAAAGGGTTGGGACTTGATCCATTCGCCCCGGATGGGGCGACGGAGTCTCGGGAACTGCCTCGCGACCAGTCCTTTCAGCCGCAAAACCGTCAAAGAAACTCCGTCGCCCCATCCGGGGCGAAGAATTCACGCCCCATTCTGTCCACGGGTTCCGCGATCCCGTCCGACCGGGATCGCTTCACCCGTGGCTACAATCCGTTGCCCCATCCGGGGCAAAGAAAGCTGAACCGCCATCCCAGCCGGCATGGGTTTCCCCTCTTCTCGCGCCGAAGTTCTGCCTGCTCCGTGCTGGCCATTGAAGTACCAGGAAATTGCCTGGTTTTGGTGCTGACTGACGTGTTGCGTGGACTTCGTCGGGATTCATGGCGTTTGCAAGACGTGTAGATGCCAATGACGTGAAGTCGGCAGGGGCGAAACAATCGCGGTGACGTGGTGCGCTGTCACGCACCCTACCGGGACGGGTCCTCAGCGCCAGACGCGTCGGTGAGGGCGATCAGCGAGCGCCAGACGTCGGCCGGTGCGGCGTCGCTGGTCCACGGAGCGGACGGGTTGGGGTCGCTGGCCGACACGACCGTGGTTTCAGCGATGAAGCGGACCGAGCCGTCGGCCAGCGCCATGTTGACGCCGCCCGGATGACGGCTGGAGACGCCCTGGAACTTGCGCCACGGGCGGGCTTCGTCGCGGACGTTGATCCCGCCCCAGGCCGAGAAGAGCACATCCGGCGCGCCCCAAGCATCGGCCGGATCGTTCGTCTTCGAGCCGTCAATGTCCGACCGCCCAATACCACGACAGCCAATGTGGGTCGCACCACCGGCCGGAATCAGTCGGCCAAAGAGTTGTCGCTCTCGCCGAGGATTCAGCGATCCGGCGATCCGTTCGCTGAGTAACACCGAGTTCGCCTGGCCGTCGACGAACTCCTTCAATTTGCGGCCTCGTAGCCCGTCAAAGGCACCGTCCGGAGGCTTCTCAAGCGTCTCGCCATTGGGCTGCCCCGCGACCAGGGCGTAGCACTGTCGGGAAGAATTGGCGGCAACATATGTTGCGGCTCCGAATTCCAGCCAACGCGCGCCAGAAACAACAGGTACGCGATTGCCTGAAGAATCCGTCAATCCGGAGCGATGAAGCTCGCCGCGATCACTGCGGAAATCTGACGGGCAATGGTGAAACGGCCACAAATCTCTCAGACTTGCGTCGACCATCTCTTTGAATTTCTCGAAGGTCGGGAATCGGTAGCCAATCCAAACATCGTGTAGCTGGCCTTTCTGACTTGTTATCCATTTCTCGTGTTCATTCAAACGGTGCTCATGCTCTGCGAGCATCAGACAATCTGAAAATGCATTGGCACTGCGTGCGCCCCAGATATCGATGTGCCCTCCTTGCGCGATGTAGGGCTCAAGAAACACAGGCCAAGCCCAGTTGCCATTCATGGTGTCAAAACTGTCGTTCCGTCCTTGAACAACACCAATTCCCACAGGAAGCCGTTTGTATGCTGATTCATGATTGTGGCACGCAAGTGCCAGCTGCCTGAGAAAGTCCAAACATTGGTTTCGCCTCGCTTGCTCGCGTTGCCAGCCGACTATGGGCCAGGAAAGAAGAGCCAGCACCACGAAACACAGGCCGGCCACGATCAGGTTGGGCCAAGTAGCAAACGTGCGTCTGGCCGACAGGTCGGGTTCGGGATGCTCCATTGGATCTCTGAAGTAAACCGGATACTGCCACGAATCGATCCCGTCATTTTAGTGGTGCGAGGCGGCTGGCAGGGCGCTGGACTTTTGTAGCGGCACGGCGTATGCCGTCCGGCGGCGGGGCGGGTACTGTGCGGCGCGAGAAAGGTTGTCCAGCCGGCAATCACGGGGCGAACGGGAATGGCAGGCGAGGTGGCGCCTCGGCCGCCATGTCGTCGCACAGGTTCTTGGCGCGCGGCCGGAGGGCTGACGCCCTGCCGCTACAAGAAAGAGCGGTTGGTGTGTTTCACGCAATCTACTTGTCGGAGGCTTCCGGTTCCGCGGTGGCTGGCGTTGTTGCCGAGATCGAGGCGCCTTCTTTGCAGGCGATCAGGTCGGTGACGGTGCGGAGGTAGAAGATGCCGTCGGCGATGGCGGGGGTGGCGAGGGCGCTGGAGCCGCACGGGTTGACGTGTTCGAGAACGAATTCGCGGCCGGCGCGGACTACGGCGACCCGGCCGTCTTCGGCTGTGAAATAGAGCCTTCCATCCGCCGCGACCGGCGAGGCCGTGAAGCTGAGGTTGCCGCCCGTCTTGATCCGTTCCTTGTAGACCTGCTCGCCGGACTTTGCGTCGAGACAGGTCAGCACGCCGCCGTTGCCGCAGCAATAAAGCAAATCGCCGTAGACAATCGGCGAAGGCATGTAAGGCCCGCCCCGGTCCTGGTTCCAGGCGACTTCGGGGATCGACTCGGGGCCTTTCGTGCCGTCCTCGGCCTTGCGACCCGGCATCGTCAGCTCGCCCCGCGCTGTCGGCCGGATCGCGACAATCGGCTGGACCGGCGCGTAGCCGCTGGCGAGGAAAATCAGGTCGTGCGAGACGCTGGGCGTTGGGACGACGATCTCGGAAAAGTCACCCAGCGACCAGAGCAGCTGGCCGTCGCGCGCGTCGTAGCCCCGGGCAGCGTGCGTGCCATGCGTGATCAGCATCGGCATGTCGCCAAACTGGTGGACGACCGGTGTCGGCCAGGATGGAATCTCGTCCCGTTCCTGCCGCCAGATTTCATCGCCGCTGGACAGGTTGAACGAGGCGATGAACGAGTTCTTCTGGATGTCGCACTGGACGATCAACCGGTTGCCAAAGATCACGGGCGAGCTGCCAAAGCCCCACTGGTAGCCCGGATCGAGGAACCAGCCGCTGTCGAGAAAGCCGAGATCCTTCTCCCAGAGCAGGTTGCCTTCCATGTCGAGGCAATACAGCCCTTCGCTGCCGAAGAACGCGACAACATGCTGGCCATCGGTCGCCACCGTCGGATTGGCGTGGGAAGACTTGGAGTGTCGCTTGACCATCGGCTTGGAGGTACGGGCCGTCCGCTGCCAGATGATCGAGCCGGTGTCGCGATCAAGGCAATAGACGTTGAATTGGTACTCGCTGTCGTCTTCGACCGATTTGACGTCGCCGTACTGGCCGATCTTGACGTCGGTGTCGGCCGTTTCGCTGACGGCAGAAGTGACAAAGACGCGGTTGCCCCAGATACTGGGGCAGGAAAAGCCGAGGCCTGGAATGGCCGTCTTCCAGAGAATGTTCTCGCCCTTTTCCACGTCCCACGTCGCGGGCGGATGCTGACCGTCGGCGACGCCGCGCGAACCGGTGCCGCGAAAGCCCGGCCAGTTGACGGACGACACGGCCAAGTCGCCGGGAGCCGGCGTCCAGGGTTCGGCCGGCTCCGGCCCGGATTCTTCAGCAGCCGGTTCCTCAGGCGCTGGAGCCGGAGTAGCAGGTTCGGTCGCGGCCGGCTCGGCCGGCGTCGTGTCGGGCTTCATGGGGAGCGACCGGCCCATGGAGTGGAAGGTGATCCCGGTCACTTTGCTTTCAGCTACATCGAAAGTGATGCGATTCGAGCCAGAGAGAAACTCATTCTCAAGCACTGGCACCAGCGGTTTGGCTCGGCCGCCGTTCAGGCTAAATGTCAGACCATCATCGCCGGCGGCGATCTCGGCCTTGAACTGTCCGCCTTCCATCGCGAACTTGCCGGGGTAGATGGCCACGGTTTCCGCAACGGGCTTCCAGGGGGGAAGCGATTCGGTGGCATTGCCCGCGAGCAGAGCGATCAGTTCGTCTTTCTTCAGTTCGGCGGCCACGGCGCGGGCCAGCGTGATGGCTTTGGCCGAGCACTTGCCCGATTGCAGCGCCGCGGTGGCGGTCGTGAGGTCGGAGGTGGCAACCGACGAAAAGAGCAGGTCGTCGGCACCGCTGGCTCCGGCCGCGAGCAGGAGCGTCATCAACTCGTGATGGCCATTGGATTGGGCCCAGGTCAGTGGTGTGGCGCTGTAAAAGGTGTCTTTGACTTCGGGATTGGCACCCCGTTCGAGCAGCAGCTTGACGATCTCGACATGGCCGCGGTCACAGGCAAAGCAGAGGGCGGTCGAGCCGTAGGCGGTTTTCGCATCGACGGGAACGCCGGCGTCGAGTTCTTTTTTGAGGGCTTCGAGATCGCCGGTCCGCGCGGCGGCCCAGAGCCGGTCGGCGTCGAGGACGGCAGTAACTGGGGGAGCTTCGGAAGACTGCTCTTGAGCGAACGTGGTTGAACAGTTCAGGCTGGCGAAAACTGTGATGGCGATGCCGATTGCCTGGCGGCAGGACGATATGATCATGGAACCGGATTTCCTGAACTTGGACTGATCGCTCAACAACAATGACCCCGTTGAAGGCAGCCCATCTTACTGATCGCGGGGGCGGGAAAGCCAGCGTTCCACGGGTTCCGCGACGCCCAGAGCCGCGTCGCTCCACCCGTGGCTACATTCCGACGCCCACTCCGGGGCAAAGAGTGTAGAGCAGTTGTCCCCAACTGCTCGTCCGCGCACATGCTTCCCCCAGCTTGGACTGGTTTCCGGCTGTGAGCACAATACCGGAGTGAATGTCGGAACGTCCGCCAACGAAGGGAGTTCATGCCCATGCGTATCGCCTTATTGCTTTGCCTTGCAGTCTGGGCGGTCAGCCTCGCCCGCCCTTGTCCGTGCCAGGAACCTGTGCCACTCGAGCGGGGGGAGCTGATTGAACGGGCGGTGGCGCGACTGGTCGAGATTCAGGAAGAGGATGGGGCGTGGCCGTATGAAGGCGTCTATCGCGTGCGGCGCGAGATTCCGGTCGGCTACCGGATCGGCGGAACGGCGATTGTCTGCGCGGCATTGCTCGACGCGCCGCTCAAGGACCGGACCGCGGCCGATGAAGCGATCCGCCGTGGCGTACGGCTGATGCTCCAGGAACTGGAGCATCCGCTGATGGAAACCAGCACGGTCAACCGCTACGACGTGCGCGTGTGGGGACACATCTATGCGCTCGACACTTTCGTCCGGCTGGCGACCAGTGGCCGGTTTGCCGATCTCGACGGGCAGACAAAGCCGTGGATCGAACGGCTGGTCACCAGCTTGCGCGAAGAACAGCTGGAGGACGGCGGCTGGAATTATGCGACCCGCGACGAGCACGCAACGTTTGTCACTTCGCCGGCGCTGCAGGCCCTGCTGTTGGCGAAGCAGCACGGCCTCGAAGTTCCGGAAGACGTTCTGGAACGGGGGTGCAAGGCCCTGGCCGCCAGCCGCGGTGAAAACGGAGTTTTCTCCTACAGCGGCTCAACCGCGGTCATGGGCGGCGAAGAAAAGCTTCCCGGCTCGATCGCGCGAAACGCCGTCTGCGAAGCGACGCTGAAGATGCTGGGGCAAGGGGATACCGCACGGATTCAGGTGGCAATCGACGGCTTTCACGAGCACTGGGACGAACTGGAGAAGCGACGGAAGAAAACGGGCACCCACGAGGCACCTTACGGCATCGCGCCGTACTACTTTTACTACGGGCACCGCTACATCGCCCAGGCGATTACCCTCTTGCCGGAAGAGTCGCGGACCCGCGAATACGAACGCTTTGAGACGGTCCTGCGAAAAACAATGGACGCCGACCATACCTGGAACGACCGGGTTTTTGACCGCTCGCGGGCTTTTGGCACAGCGATGAGCGTCCTGGCGCTCAGCCGCGAAGCGGTTCCGCTCCCGGCCGGATCTCCGACCGGCGAAAACCGCTGAGCAACTCCAGAATCTGTGTCGCGTCGCCCGCAATCTGGCGAGTCTGTCCGGAATCAGCCCGTTTCCAGGCTGCAAACCAGACTCATCGGGGAGCAAGATCATGCCCGTGGCATTCGTTGGCGGTTGGGGCAGTTCGATGTACCAGTACCCCATGGTTTCACTGTTCGACCGGACCCGGATCCCGATCTCCCGAACCGGGCTGGAGCAAGCCGGCCAGGGCAGGGTGGTCACCAGTCCAGCCGACCGGGCTGCACTCGCCGAACTGTTGCGGCTGATATCCCAACCGGAAGTCAGCGCGATCCTGATCGGCCTGCTGTTGCCGGCAGTGCAGAAGTGTCGGTGAATGGCAAATCGCTGCACGGATGGCCTGCGTTTGCCATCCGCGGGTTGCGGCCGGCGGGCGGGCAACGTTATGGTTCGGGCGTTGCGAAGCGTCAACGCAGGTGCCGCCCCGGTCCGATTTGTGCCGAATCAGCAGTGGTTGCTTGAGACTGTTTCCGGGCAACGGCGGGGAACTGTCGCGGCGCTGTCCCGGTTTGGGCTGGCGCTGCTTGAACCGGGGTACCGGCTGGCGGTTGGTCTGCGAAATTTCGCGTTCAATCGCGGCTGGAAGAAAGTTCATCGCGCCGCGGTGCCAGTGATTTCGCTGGGCAACCTGACAACTGGCGGGACCGGCAAGACGCCACTCGTCGCCTGGGTCGCGCGGTTGCTGCGGGAACAGGAAGTCCGCTGTGCAATCCTGAGCCGCGGCTACAAGGCACCAGCCGGCGGCGATAACGACGAATCGCGTGAACTGGGCCTGCTATTGCCCGACGTGCCGGTGCTGGAAAACCCTGACCGGGTTGCCGCGGCCGCGGCGGCGGTTGAAGAACTGGAAATGGAAGCCCTTTTGCTCGATGACGGTTTCCAGCACCGGCGGCTGGCGCGCGATCTGGACTTCGTGACCATCGATGCGACACGGCCATTTGGCTACGGTCATCTCCTGCCGCGGGGCTTGCTGCGTGAGCCGCGGGGTTCCTTGCGCCGGGCCGATGCCGCGATCATCACACGGGCAGGCCAGGTCTCAACCGACGCCCTGGATCAGCTGGTGTTGACGATCGCCCGGTATCTGCCGCGCGAACGAATTGCCGTTTGCGAAACCGTGCCGGTTCAGTGGCTGAAAAGCGACGGGCGGACGGTGCCGCTGGAAAAGCTGGCGGGTCAACCGTTGCTGGCGTTTTGTGGAATCGGGAATCCCCCGGCGTTCTTTCAGCTGCTCAAACAGGCTGGCTTTCGGCTGGCCGGCGAACTGGTCTGGCCCGACCATCACGCGTTCGGCCCGGCCGACCTGGATAGTATCTCCAGCGCCGCGGAAAGGTGTGGTGGCACCGGCCTGGCCTGCACGGTCAAGGACCTCGTCAAGCTCAACCGCAACCGGATCGGTGACCGGCCGCTGCACGCCCTCGCCGCCGGGCTTCGTTTTCGGGAAGGCGAGGCGATGTTGCGGGATCTGATTGCGGCGGCCGCTGGAAAGGGAGACACGGACCGCAGCCCGGCGGAGGGTTGACGTCCGAAGGGTTGATGACGAACGATGCGGGAGAGTCTGCCAGCCAGTGATCGACGGAGGAGGAATGACAGGCTGGAAGCCTGTCCCACGCCGGATGACAGGCTGGAAGCCTGTCCTGCGTCAGGAGAGATAATTCAGCAGGCTTTGTGACATGATCCGTGAAGTGATCGTGTAAGTGTACTGCTGCAAGAGCTGTTCCTGCTGCAAATTGATCACGGCCTGGGCGATATCGGTGGACTGAAGGTTGGACTGCTCGGTCTGCAGTTCCAGCTGAAGGTCTTCGTTGCGAAAGCTGACCTGTTCAAGCCCGGCGAGCGTCGAGGACTGGATGCCGGTGATCTCGAGCATCTGGTCGCCCAGCTGTTCGAGCCTTTCCAGCGTCCGGCCCAGCGAGGCATTCATCTGCTCAGCCGGCACTTTGCTTTCTCCCCGCAGATCGCGGACGAGGGCGTCCAGCGTCTCGAACACGTCCGTCGTGCCGGGGAATTCGAGCTGGTCAGTCCCGCTTTGACGAAGCGTCAGCGTGTTGAGCCGGACCCGGCCACCGGAAACCGGGTCGGTGAGCGCGATGGACGCGTTCCAGGTGATCGGCACTTCGGACTTCCCGTCGAGGCTGAGCGTTCCCGCGGTCGTGATCGCGACATTGCCGCTGAAGCCCGGAGTGATGCCGCTCATATCGACATGAACTCGCTGGCCGGCCGGACCGGTCAGTTGCAGGCTGGTCATGCTGTTGTCCCACGCAACCGGCTCGGCACCGTTGAGCGAAATCGTGCCCGACGTGCCCGTGCCGCTGATATCGTTGACGACTACCGAGTGGATGCCAGCCGGACCAAGGACCGTGTCGCTGGCGGCCGCGGCGGCAGCGGGCTGGATGCCAGAACCGGGAGCATAGTTGGTCGCCGTGTGCCGGACGGTCAACGTCGCCCGCCCGGTCATCGAGTCGGTGCCGGTGGCGGGGAGGCTGATCCCTGATTGCGAGGCGATCACGGTGGGCTGCCGGTCTGAACTGTCAAAGACCTGGTCGCCGGCGTAGAGCGAATCGACGGCGAGCGTCGGGCTGACCAGCGACTGGGCGTGTCGCGCTCCGCCCTGGTACTGGCTGGTGGCGAGCCGGCCGGATGCGGCGGGTCCGCCAAAGACATAGGGCGGCTGGTCAGAGCGCGTGCCGCCAAAGAGATACTGGTTGCCGACACGGGCGTTGGCGAGACCTCTCCAGCGGATCAGCAGGCCTTCCGCTTCGGTCGCGAGCGCCGCGCGTTCACCCGGCCCCAGCGACTGGATTCCGCGCTGCGCCAGCCGGGCCGCCGACGTCACCAGCCGGTTGGCTTCGGTCAGCTCGGAAACCGACGTGTTGAGCCGCGTGTTCGCGTCATTGATCACGGTTTCGCTCGCGCGCAGTCCGGCGAGCCGGTTTTGCAGGCCGGAGATCCGCTGGTACTCCAGCGGACCATCGGATGGCTGGTCGATCCGGATGCCGGATGAAATTTGCTGTTGCAGGCGGAGGATATTGGAACCGTGCAAGGCTCCGAAGTGGATCGCCCGCGACGTCACTGCAAAACTGGTGGCTCGGGCGTACATGCCTTTTCCGGGATCAGGGAGGAGATCTTTTGTTTGGGAGGTGTCCTGGCAAAGCGGAGCTATGCCCCACGTCAGCCGAGCAGACGGTTGGCTTCGTCGAACATCGCATCGATCGCCTGGATCACGCGGAGCGATGCTTCAAAAGCCTTCTGGTAGCGCGACATGTTGATCAGCTCCTCGTTCAGGTCGACGCCCGAATGCGAGTCGCGGTCGTTTTCGTAGCGGGTTTTCAGGGCGATGAGCTGGTCGGCGAGGATCGAACCGGTTTCGACGCGGCTGCCGGCTTCGACGGAAAGGCCGGTCAGCGCCGCGGCCACATCGAGCTGGCCTTCGACCGGCCGGGTCATCGCCTCCATCAGCCGCAGCAGGTTGGTCGCGTCGCCCGCGTCGCCGCTGACGCCGGTCGCGAGCAGGTCAGGCTGGCCGGTGAGCCGGTCCGAAACCGCGATGTCGGCCGAACCGCTGCCGGTGAAGAAACTGTTCAGCCCGAGGGCTGACAGAATCCCGCCGGTGTCGGAGTTGGCCACCATTTCGGTCGTGAACCCTTCATCATGGTTGACGGTTCCGGCTCCAAAAGCGACCGAAACGCCGTTGCCGATCAAGACCGGCTGGCCGGGTTCGTACTTGCTGCCCAGGCTGATCTCGGCGACCAGTTCGCCGGCTTCATTGAAGACGTTGGCCAACAAGCCCTCCGTCACGCCAACTTCGCCCGTACCGGCGATTTCAATCCGGTATTGTTCGTTGGCGGTGCCAGTCCAGTTTCCCGACAGGCGCGGGGTGGAGGTGCCCGTAAAGGTCGCCAGGTCGGGACGCGTGTCGGTCCGGCCGGTAAAGTCAAACCGCCAGCCCGCTTTGGCCTGGATGTTGAGCGTCCCCGAAGGTGCATTGACGGTTGCGTGAACGCCATTGATGCCGCTGATCCGCGTCGCGATGTCGGCCAGCGAATCGGACGCCGGGTCGTAATCGATGCCGGTCGTCCGCCGTTCTCCGGCCGAATCAGTCACGGTCAGATAGAGCCGCCCCGCCGACACCGGCAGCGCCAGCCCGGCGCTGGACAGCGGAGTCGTGGTGCTCTCGACCGTCCGGGTGGAGATCAGCCGGCTGAATGGACCATTGGGACCAATCCCACGCGCGTGAGCCTGGTCAAAGACGCCCATCAGGTTGCGGGCGATCCCGTCGAGCCGGTCTTCGAAGCCAGCGATCGTGCCGTTGTTGGCCGCGAGCAGGGCCGCCATCCGCCCGCCGCGCGGCGTGACGAGGGCGCTGGTCTGGCCGACCTTCAGGCTGATCGTGCCGTCGTCGGCCGTGTGAACCGTGACGGTCTGGGGCAAGACGCCGACCGAGATCGTTCCGCCTCCGACCGCGATACCGAGACCGTTGTTGACGACTTCGTTCCGGTCGACATCCATGATCCCGGCGATCTCGTTGATCAGCTGGTCGCGGCGGTCGATGATGTCGCCCGAAATATGGGCCCGGTAGGTTGTCTGGATCCGTCCGTGGATCGAGGCCAGCTCGGCCAGCTTCGCATTCAGCGAAGCGACTTCACTCTGGATCTGCTGCCGCACGTCGCCGCGCAGTTCCGACAGCCGCCCCGCTGTTTGCCGGACCTGGCCGGTCAGGCGGTCGGCACTCTCAAGCACAAGGCGCCGCTGGGTCTGTTCCGCCGGGTGGGTCGAGAGCTGCGTGACCGAGGACTGGAACTGCGTCAGGAGTTCTTCGAGGCTGCCAGGTCCGCGGCCGAGCAGCGACTCGATCCGGCGGTCGGAATGGAGCTGTTGTTCGAGTGTGGCCGAGTCGGCGGTGACGCCAGTCAGCGAGTTTTCCAGCACCCCGTCACGGACCTGGCGGAACTGGGCGAGCCCAACCCCCGCGCCAAAGAACCGGCCGTTGATCCGGTACTCCGGCAGGGCCTGCAAGAGTGCCTGGCGGCGGTGGTAGCCAGGCGTGTTGGCGTTGGCGATGTTGTGAGAAACCGTGTCGATCGCGAACTGGCTGATGTTCAGCGCGGTGATGCCGATCGAGTACTGGAACATGGCTCACCTGGACTGTTAAATGGCGAATTCTTTTTCTTTTGAGCCTGAGGCGCTAGGCGATTCAGTTTTGTATGAATCAGTGTTTGAATCAGCGTTTTCGGCTAGCGCCTCAGGCTCAGTTTTGTTTCAGCAGTCCTGGAGGGGCGTGGGACGACTGGGGGCGGGACGACCACCAGGGAGGTAGGTGGCTGGTTCCTGATCCGTTCCGCCCAGCGCGGCCAGCAGCTGGCGGTAGTGATCGAGCCGGTAGACGAGCGCCATTTGCGATGCCAATGTCATCGAACGGATGCGAACCATCTTGTCCAGCACGGCCGCGCGGAGCTGTCCCAGGCGGACCTGGCTTGTGGAGTCGGCCCGCGCAATCAGACGGCTCAGCCTGACCGGCCCAACCGCGAGGGGCTGCAGGATCACCAGAGTCTCCTGGCGCTGATGTTCGAGCCGCTGGCGCTGCAGGTCGATGGCGTCCAGCGTCTCGCGCGCGGCGGCCGGGTCGGGAGCAGTTGCCACCCTGTCGGCGCGCTCGACGAGCAACTGGCGGCAATGGGTTTCCATTTGCCCGAGCACCGCGAGTTCGGCCTCAAGCTGCCCCGCAATCAGGGCGGACTGGGCCGGAGCGAGCGGACTGGCGGTTTCCTGGAACTGGCGGAGTAGTGCGTTCATGGGCTCGGGTTGGGTTGGCGGGTGAGTCGTGACGCGGGTTGGCAGGGAGCTGTCAGAACTGCGCGTCGAGCGACGCCGGAATCAGGTCTGCGGCGGTCGGGAGGGAATACAGCGATCCGAGGGCGGGAGTTGCCCCGTTCTTGACGAGCTGTTTCTGAAGCAGCTGGCTGAGTCCGAGGGGCGAGCCGTCCGACAGGTTCTGGCTGAGCATCAGGTCGAACAGGCCGCCGTAGACGTCGCTGGAATCACCGCCAAAGAGCGAACCTTCCTCGAGCGTGTTCCGCATTTCCTTGAGCATCATGCCAAGGAACAATCCTTCCACCTGGCGCACGGCGGCGTCGGCTTTTTGTTGTTGTTCCGTCCGGACCGCGTCGACTTTGGCGGCAACGTCAAGAGTCAGTGCGGTGGGCTGAAGCGGCAATCCCAACATGAACCGTCCTCTTTTAATGCCTGTCCGGGAACCGCCGGGGTCTGACGCCCAATCGCGCAGTCGTCGGAGCGATTGGGGGTCTGACCCCTTCTCTTCGCGGTTCCCGGACAGGCTGCTATTCAATTTCAAGCCGGGCGTGCAAGGCCCCGCTCGATTCGATGGTCTGGAAAATTGTGATCAGGTCCTGGGGGCTGACGCCCATCGCGTTGAGGGCGGCGGCGAACTCGCCGACCTCGATCCCTTCGCTCAGCAGGTTGTAGCGGCCGCCTTCTTCGACCGCCGTGATCCGGGTCCGCGGCACGACGGTGGTCTCGCCGTTGGAGAAGGGTGCCGGCTGCGAAACGGCTGGTGTCTCGCTGGTCGTGATGATCAGGTTGTCGTTGGCAAAAACAACGCGCGAGATGCGGACCCGGCTCCCGATCACGATTGTCCCGGTCTTCTGGTTGATCACCACGCGGGCGGGGATGCTGGGGACGATTGTCAGGCTGCCGATCATGGCGATGAAGTCGGTCAGACCGGCGGCGTGATGCGGCGGAACGCGGACGCTGACCGTGCCTCCATCGACGGCCAGCGCATGGTTGGGGAAGGCCATGTTGATGGCCGCCGCGATCCGCGAGGACGTTTCGTATTCCTTGTTGACCAGCAACAGGTTGACCTGGCCGCAAGGACCGCAGCCGCCCGGGTTGGGGCAGACTGTCTTCTCGACCGTGGCCGTGCCCGACGCGGTCGTCGGATGGTTTTTCTGGACTGACCCCGAATCGCCTTTGACCGAAAAGCCACTATTGAGCAGCGGGCCTTCAGCGACGGCGTAGACCTGGTCGTCGGCTCCTTTGAGCGGCGTCAGCATCAGCGTCCCGCCCTTGAGGTCGGTCGCGTCGTCGGAAACGCTGACGACCACGCGGAGTCTGTCTCCGGGCCGGTGGAACGGTGGCAGTTCGGCCGTCACCGCGACGAGAGCCATGCTCTTGGTGTTGACAGCGGCTTCGACGATGTCGAACCGCTTGAGCAGGTTCTGGGCGGCCCGGCGAGTCGCTTCCGACTTGCCCCCGGTGCCGTTCAGCCCCATGACGATGCCCATCCCCAGCAGGTAATTGCCGCGATGCCCTTCAACGGATGTGATGTCCCGGATCTGGACTCGCAGTTCGGCGGAAGGGACATAAGCCGGCTCCTGCATTCCGGCCGCCGGCAATGAACCGGCCATCGGCTGACCAGGCAGGCCAAAAGAACCCGGCACGGGTGCCATCACGGTGGCAGGATCGGGCGTGAGGGAGGAGAACTGGAGTGCGAACGCCGGCGCACATGACGCTGCGACGACTGCCAGGCATGCCAGGGCACGCCTCGCGAACAGCGGCAAACGGGATCCACATCCAAAACAGTTCATCAGCCGTTCAGCTCCTGAATTCGGGAGACGAGATCTGAAATCTGAAATTTGAGATCTGAAATCTCGCATGCGGAATTGCCTGACCTGATTGACGTTATTGACCCTTTTGACCTGGCTAACTGGACTGACAATGTCCCTAGAACGGCCACCAGCGGTTGAATTTTTTGCCCAGCCAGCCCTGGTTGATGAAGGCCCGTTCGGCACCGCCCTCGAGGGACTCGTAGCGGATGTCGAGGCCCGCCACCGCGCGCGAAGAAATCGTGTTGTCGGGACGGACATCGACCGACCGGACCTGGCCGCTGAGGACCAGCGAGCGGCTGTCGCCTTCGAGGCTGATTTGCCGTTTTCCCGCCACGAGCAGGTTGCCATTGGGCAAGACATCGACCACCGTCACGGTGAACCGGTCGAGCAGTTCGCGTTCGCTGAGGTATTGCGTGTTGCCTTTGAAGCCGCGGTTCGCCGACGATTCGTAGTCTGCATCCCAGCCACCGTTGGCGGTTCCAATCACCCCTTCCAGATCGAACTCGCTGGAAGTTGACATGCCCGCCTCGCTTTCCTTGTTCATCTGCCGCTGATCGCGGTTCTGCACATCGGTGCTCTCGTTGATCGTGATAACGAGCAGGTCACCGGGGCGGAGAGCCCGCAGATCGGCGATCGAGGACTCCCAGCGGTCGCTGCGCTGTTGCCAGAGCGACTGCGCAAAGACCGTGGCTGGCAGGGAAAGGAAACTGCTGAGGATGGCGAATGCGACCAGCCAGCGGAATGTCGGGGAGCCGTGCATGGGTTTCAGGCTGTGATTGATTGCAATGAATGGGCGACGGGATGGCGGGCTTGTTTCTGGGCCAGGCGGGAGCCTGCCCCCACGGGTTAACGGACCAGCTCCACGGTTTGGGCATCGAGTATGCGGGCAGGCAGCTGACGGCGGGTCGTGGGGTTTTCAACTGTGATCACATCGCCCACCGCTCCGGCGATCAGCGCCCGGGCGTTGACGATCCGGATCGAGAGCGGACCGCGGTTGAACACAATGGCCACCCGGCCACCGGCGCGGATCACCGGGGGAGATCGCTTGACGGGCGGAGCTGGAATGGCGTCCGGGCTGGTGGTGCCCTGCGTGGTGTTCATCCGGGGGCCAGCCGGAGCAGGCAAGACCGCCGACGCCGGCAGGACCTGGTTGTCATTGATCCATGAACCTGCGGCCGGGTCTGGCTGCGGAGCATTGGCAAGCGGCAAGGCTGAGGCCACTTGCGCGACCGTCGCGACGACGATCGCCGACTGGCGCTGGCCATCCGCGGCGACCACTTCCACGCCAAACGCGAACGGTCCGACTGGCAGGCTGGCGGGCAGGCGAAGTTGCCAGGTCGCGTTTCTTCGCTGTTCCCAGAGCGGAGCGATTCGCGCGAAATGTTGATCGAGCTGCGGAATGACATTGAGCGCAAGCGGGTCGATTCCCAGGCCCTTGCCCAGTTCGGCTGCCAGCCACTGGCCCAGTTCCGAAGCCGTTCCAGCCGGATCAGCCAGGCGCACGGTTGCATGGGCCGGGCCGGTGATTGACACGGCGGCCGGATCGTGGCCGGCCAGCCGGATTCGCCAGGCGAGCTGGTCGGCGGAAACAGCCAACGTCCACCGGCCCGCGGTGAAGTGGTCGACGTCGAGCGCGGCGATCTGGCGGGCCAGCTGGCTGCTGGGCGAAGTCACTTCCGCGATGTCGCCAACCAGAACTGTTGCCGAGTTCACGATGGCTGGCTGTTCGCGCAGCCGGATTCTGACCAGCTGGGCTGAAAGCCCGTCCGGCAGGACAGCGATGAACAGAAACAGGGGAATGACGGTCGGGATGGACATCGGCGATTGATACTGCGACTGGGATCCGGGGCGATTTGCGGGAGCGTCGGTCAAGCCGGCGTTTAACGAACGAGCTGGCCCGTGGTGGAGAGCATTTCGTCGCCAGCCCGGATCGCGCGGGAGTTGATTTCGTAAGCCCGCTGGGCCGTGATCAGCGAAACCAGCTCCGAGACGACTTCGACATTCGAGCCTTCGAGATAGCCCTGGCGGAGTGAGCCAAAGCCGAGCTGCATCGGCAGCCCCTGGATTTCCGGTCCCGATGCTTCGGTCAGGGCATAAAGATTGCCGCCCATGTTCTGCAGGCCTGCGCTGTTGGCGAAACGGACCAGCTGCAGCTGCCCAACCGTGTTGAGTGCGCCGTTGAGCAGATACGAGACTTCGCCGGTCGGGCTGATTGAAAAGTCCAGCGCATCCTGGGGCAACTGGATTTGCGGATC
Source organism: Planctomycetota bacterium (assembly GCA_031405895.1). Taxonomy (GTDB): domain Bacteria; phylum Planctomycetota; class Planctomycetia; order Pirellulales; family Pirellulaceae; genus BJ22. The sequence goes on along the minus strand of JANOFL010000197.1, from coordinate 969 downwards.
GACGAAAAAGCCATCGGCCGTCACCAGTTGTCCCTGATTGCTGAGCTGGAACGAGCCGTCGCGCGTGTAACGGAAGTCACCGTTGGGGAGGATGACCTTGAAGAAGCCTTCGCCTTCGATCGCGACATGGGTGTCGGCGCTGGACTGGGTGATCACGCCTTGCGAGAAGATGTTGGCCGTGCCAGTGGAACGGGTGCCGTTGCCGATCTGCAAGCCGATCGGCGCGGTCTGGCCCTGCAGCGACGAGGCCCCGGGAGCCTTCTGCACGTCGTAGATCAGGTCGGCGAAGCCGATGTGGCTCCGCTTGAAGCCCGTCGTGTTGACGTTGGCAAGGTTGTTGGCGGTGTTGTCGATCAGCAGCTCCTGGGCCCGCATCCCGGTCGCGCTGGAGTAAAAAGCCTTGAGCATGGATTTCCCTTTCCTGGTCTTCTCTTGCCGTGGGGACAAAGCTCCTGCTTTGTCCATCCAGAAAACCTGTTGTTTCCTGTTGACCTGATTGACCGTGTTGACCTGATTGACCCTTCGCGCGTTGTGCTTCCCAAGGGCCCTGGTTTCTAGTTCCTGTAGTTCTGCTGGACTGTTTCGCTGATCGTGCGGATGCTCCGCTGGACCGCTTCAAACATCCGCGAGGTCACGATCAGGCTGACCAGTTCGTTGACGGGATTGGCGTTGGACAGCTCGCGGCTTCCCTGAACCAGCTGGCCGGGCGTCCCGTCAGGCACGGTGCCCTGCGGTGCGACGAAATACATCTGGCCATGTGGCTGAAGCCTTGAGTTGTCGGCGAATGCGACGAGGTCGATCTGGCCGAGGGTCTGGCCGCGGGCGGAAAGACTCCCGTCGGCACCAATCGCAATTTCGCTTTCCGCGAGGTCGGGTGGAACTGTGACCGGCCCGCCGTTGCCGAGCAGGGGGAAGCCGTCGGCGTTGATCAGCTGGCCCTGAGTGGTCCGCTGCAGGACGCCGTTGCGC
>JANOFL010000194.1:0-5996 GCA_031405895.1 Planctomycetota bacterium | reverse complement strand
GAAAAACGGCGGACCTGACATCCCGCCCGTTCCAGGACTGACGAAAATGAGCCTGAGGCGCTAGCCGAGTCCGCTGGTTTAACCATTGGCTCACATCTGAGGAAATCGGCTAGCGCCTCAGGCTCACAAGAATTCGCCGTTTGATCTGTCCAGCCCGTACTGCCCCGCCGCACCATCGCACCCCCCTGTCCCTTCGGAGTTGTGACCATGGCGAATGCCGACACCGCCTACGACCGGATCAATGACTACGCCTCGGTCAAGATTTCGCTGGCCAAGCCCCAGGACATCCGGAGCTGGTCAATGGGCGAGGTCAAGAAGCCCGAGACGATCAACTACCGGACCTACCGCCCGGAAAAGGACGGCCTCTTCTGCGAGCGGATTTTTGGCCCGGAAAAGGACTGGGAATGCGCCTGCGGCAAGTACCGCGGGATGAAGTACAAGGGGATGATCTGCGACCGTTGCGGGGTCAAGGTCACCCACTCGCGCGTCCGTCGCAAGCGGATGGGGCACATCGAACTGGCCGCCCCGATCGTCCACATCTGGTTCTTCAAGGCGATGCCCAGCCGCCTTGGCAACCTGATGGACATGAAGACGACCAGCCTCGAAAAGATCATCTATTTCCAGGACTACGTCATCACCGATGCGGGCGTCAACGCCGGCACGAAAATCACCAATACCACCAAGACCCTCGAACGCTGCGAGCTGCTGACCGAAGACGAGTTTCGCGCCGCAAAGGCCCAGTTCGGCGACGGTTCGTTCAAGGCCGGGATGGGAGCTGAGGCGGTCCGCGACCTGCTCACAGCGATGGACCTCGTCCAGCTTAGCGACGAGCTCCGCAAGGAACTGGCGACCACCAATTCCAAGCAGAAGAAAAAGGACCTCACCAACCGGCTCAAGATCGTCGAGTCGATCCGCGACAGCGAGAACCGCCCCGAGTGGATGGTCCTCGACGTGATCCCGGTCATCCCGCCCGACCTCCGCCCGCTGGTCCTGCTCGAATCGGGCAACTTCGCGACCAGCGACCTGAACGACCTCTATCGCCGGATCATCAACCGCAACAACCGGCTCCGCAAACTGGTCGACCTCAACGCGCCCGAAGTCATCATCCGCAATGAAAAACGGATGCTCCAGCAGTCGGTCGACGCGCTGTTCGACAACAACCGCTGCAAGCGCCCGGTGCTCGGCTCGTCCAATCGCCCGCTCAAGTCGCTGACCGACATGATCAAGGGCAAGCAGGGCCGCTTCCGCGAGAACCTGCTCGGCAAACGGGTCGACTACTCGGCCCGCAGCGTGATCGTCGTCGGCCCGCGGCTCCGCCTGCACCAGTGCGGCCTGCCGAAAAAGATCGCCCTCGAGCTCTATCAGCCGTTCATCATCCGCCGGCTCAAGGAACTGGGCCACGCCGATACCATCAAAAGCGCCAAGAAGATGCTGGAGCGCAAGGACGAGGAAGTCTGGGACATTCTCGAACAGGTGATCCAGAACCATCCGGTCCTGCTCAATCGCGCTCCGACTCTGCACCGGATGGGGATTCAGGCCTTTGAGCCGGTTCTCGTTGAAGGCAATGCGATCCATCTCCATCCGCTGGTCTGCAAGGGCTTCAACGCCGACTTCGACGGCGACCAGATGGCGGTCCACCTGCCGCTTTCGATCGAGGCCCAGGTCGAGGCCCACACGCTGATGATGTCGACCAACAACATCTTCGCCCCGTCCAACGGCCGGCCGATCATGAGTCCGTCGCAGGACACGGTCATGGGCTGCTACTACATCTCGTTGGAGCTGCCCGGCCAGAAGGGCGAAGGAATGACCTTCGCCAGCTTCACCGAGGCCGAGATGGCCTATTCCCAGGGTGCCGTCTCGATCCACGCCCGGATCAAGGTTCGCCTGCCGCGCGGCCAGCACGTCCGGCTGAACGAGGAAGAGCGGCTGCCCAGCCAGATCATCACAACGAGCTACGGCCGGGTGCTCTTCAACGCGATGTTGCCCCGCGGGATGGACTTCTACAACTATCCGCTCCGCAGCAGCGACCTGTCGACCGTGATCTCGGACTGCTACCAGCTGCTCGGCCGCCGCGCGACGATCCAGCTGCTCGACGACATGAACCAGCTGGGTTTCCGTGAAAGCACCCGCAGCGGTCTTTCCTTCGCGACCGACGACCTCGTCACGCCCGAGACCAAGGGCAGCGTCATCGCCGAAGCCGAAAAGGAAGTGCTCAAGCTCCGCAAGTTTTACGAGCGCGGTGCGATCACCGAGCAGGAACGCTACCAGCGCGTCATGGAGCAGTGGACCCACGCGCGGGAAAAGATCACCAAGAACATGATGCAGGCGATGGAGCACGACGACCGGGGCGGCACCGGCTACGTCAACCCCGTCTACCTGATGGCCCACTCCGGTGCCCGCGGCGGGGTCGAACAGATTCGGCAGCTGGCCGGCATGCGCGGACTGATGGCCAAGCCGACCGGCGAAATCATGGAAACGCCGATCAAGGCCAACTTCCGTGAAGGCCTGACCGTGCTCGAGTACTTCAGCTCGACCCACGGGGCGCGCAAGGGTCTGGCCGACACGGCCCTCAAGACGGCCGACTCGGGCTATCTGACCCGCAAGCTGGCCGACGTCGCCCAGAACGTGGTCATCACGGCCGAGGACTGCGGCACGACCAAGGGGATCAACAAGGGGGTCATCTACCGCGGCGAACAGGTCGAGGTCCGGCTCACCATCGCGATCGCCGGCCGGGTCTCGCGACACAACATCGTCAACCTCGTCACGGGCGAGACGATTGTCGGCGAGAACGAAATGATCACGCTCGACGCCGCCCGGCGGATCGAGGAAATGGGCCTTGAAAAAGTCCAGGTCCGCAGCCCCCTGACCTGCGACGCGGCGCTCGGCGTTTGCCAGAAGTGCTACGGCATGGACATGTCGACCGGAGCGATCGTCGAGCAGGGCATGGCGGTCGGGATCATCGCCGCCCAGAGTATTGGCGAGCCGGGCACGCAGCTGACGATGCGGACGTTCCACTTCGGCGGCGTCGCGGGAACGGTCGCGGAAGAAAGCGAAAAGCGCTGCCGCAAGTCCGGGATCGTCAAGCTGACCCGGATGCGGCACGTCACCAACGAAAAGGGTGATGCGGTCGTGCTCACGCGAACCGGCGAAATCTCGGTCATGGATCCGCGCGGCCGCGAACTGGAAAACCACAAGGTCCCCGCCGGGGCCGTGCTGCTGGTCTCCGATGGCCAGCAGATCGAAGGCAACACGGTGCTTTGCAAGTGGAACCCGCACGCGATCCCGGTTCTCTCCGAAGTCGCTGGCGTCGTCCGTTATGAAGACATCGTCGAAGGCGAAACGATGCGCGAGGAACAGGATGCCAGCGGCACCATTCGTCGCGGCATCACTGAATACCGCGGTGACCTGCACCCGCAGGTCGTCGTCGAGGATGCCGACGGCAAGACGCTGGACGTCTACTACCTGCCCGAGCGGGCCCAGCTGATGGTCCGGGAAGGCGACCGGATTTCAGCCGGCAGCGCGGTGGCCGAAGTGCCTCGCGAAGCCTCGGGCGTGACCGATATCACCGGCGGTCTCCCCCGTGTGACCGAGATTTTCGAGGCCCGCAAGCCGAAAGACCCGGCCGTGCTTTCCGAGATCGACGGCGTGGTCGAAATCCTTAACGAGAAGAAACGCTCGAAGCGGATGATCATCGTCCGCAACGAAGAGTCGGGGATCGAGAAGGAACACCTGGTGCCGCCCGGCAAGCGTTTCCGCGTCCACTCGGGCGACCATATCAAGGCCGGCCAGCAGCTGATCGAAGGCCCGCTCGTCCCCCACGACATCCTCGATGTCTCGGGCGAGGAAGCCGTCCAGCAGTACCTGCTCCACGAAATCCAGAGCGTCTATCGCAGCCAGCGCGTCGAAATCAACGACAAGCACATCGAGGTGATCGTCGCCCGCATGTTGCGGAAGGCGAAAGTGGAGATGCCAGGCGACACCAGCCTGCTCTCCGGCATGATCCTCGACCGCTTTGACCTCAAGCGGCTCAACGAAGAGCTGGAAAAGTGCCTCAAGATCTCCGATCCGGGCGACAGCACTTTCGAGAAGGGTGGCATCGTCCTCCGTGAAAACGTCGAAGAGGAAAACGCCAAGATCGAAGTCCTCGGTGGCAAGCCAGCCAAAGGTACCAAGCCCAAGCCGGCCAGCAGCAAGCCCCAGCTGCTCGGCATCACCAAGGCCTCGGTGCAAAGCAACAGCTTCATCTCGGCCGCCAGCTTCCAGGAGACCACGAAGGTCCTCACCGAAGCCGCCTTGGCGGGCAAGTCCGACCACCTCGTCGGCCTGAAGGAAAACGTCATCCTCGGCCACCTGATCCCGGCCGGAACCGGCTTCCACAGTTTTCAGGACTCCGAAGTCCAGTACAACCTCGAAGCGATGCAGCAGATTGCCTCGACTCCGCAGCAGACGCTGGAACAGAGCTTCCCGCTGCTCGAATCGGCCCAGTCGACGCATGTCGAGCCGGCAACCAACAAACCCAGCCCAAGCCCAACCATCGACTTCAGCCGCCTCGGCGACGACGCACCGGCCGCCGACGAGTCTGCTGGCGAAGAAAAGCTCGGCGGGTAACCCCGCTCCCCGCCTCCCCGTGCTCGGTCCCCGGCTCCTGCCGGGGACCGCACTGGCCAAAGGCTCCGCCTTGTCCGCGCAATCACGCCGGCCGGCTTTCCCACACCCGATCCCCAACCGGCGGCTCAATTCCCGGCAAACATTGAATCCCCTCCAAACATGTCACCAAAAGGTAACATGTTTTTGAATACAAATCGATGACCTGGGCGGTAGGTGCCAGCCGCCGTTCACTGTTGACTGGGAAAAAGCAGGCCGTCCCCTTTCCGGATACAGGCTGGCGTCGGGCAAAGCGGCCTGCACCACAGATTCAACCGTCCCGTTGACTTCGCCTTCCGACAATTCCTCGAACCATTTCGCCGGCAAATGTGTCATGGACTTGCCAACAACCGTCGAGTTGACGCGCTGCGATTTAGGGGCGACTGAACAGGCCCGAATTGAGACGCTCACGCGGGAGGCTGCAAAAAACGGGATCGATGGCAGGTGGTGGAGTGAAATGTCGCCGAATCCAGGTGTGCTGGCCAACGAGCCGGTGCGGTAGCCCAGGATATTCGGACTGTGGCGGGGGCGGCAAAATGAGTCCCCGAGGAGGTCCGAAAGATGAACGAGTTCAAGGGCAAGGTGAAGGCCGCAGTGCGGCGATTCACCGAAGAGTTCAAGCGTGACGCGGTGCGGGTAAACTCAAGTTCCCAGAGTGTCCGCCACTCCAGCGCCAGCCTCGGGCCACGCCATGATGTACTTTGAAATTCCGCTCTACACAGGCATCGGGATCGGGATAATTTCCTTGATCGTCTTCATGTTTTTCGTCGACAGACTCCGGCGTGACCATCCGGATGTGTATGACGCGCTGGGGCGGCCGTCAGTTCTGGATCTGGATAGAGGTCTGAGTCGTTGGCGAAAAGAGCTGCGGTTCATGAAGTTTGTCTTGCTCCGGGAGCACGTGGTTTTCGGTGACAGGACCTTGTCAAGACTCTCCGATTCTTTGCTCTTCCTGTTTTTAATCCAGCTGGTATGGGCGTTCTGGTTTTTCCTGGTGCTCGCGCGTGAACGGTAAATTGCCGCGGCACAAAAAGCAGCGGCATCGTTTGACCCGCGAGTAACGCCGTTCGGTCCCCCGCAGCGGATTGCAGACTTGTCGGCTGGCACTCGGCTACTGCGAACTGGAAGCGCTTGCACCGCTCTTTTGCGAAACCAGCCGGCCAAACTTTCGTTCCTGCCGGGTAAACCGGCAGGGGACAAGAAGGCGAACCTGCAGGGGATGGGATTGAGGCGAACTATTGGCTCCCCTTGCCAAACTCGGTCATCTGCTCTCGCTGAAGTGCGTGTGCTGGAGGCAGAGCCGATGACGCCGCCAGTCTGGCCTGTAAAAAAGTGAGCCTGAGGCGCTAGCC
>JANOFL010000161.1:0-11275 GCA_031405895.1 Planctomycetota bacterium | reverse complement strand
AGCGACGGTCGTCGTCGAACTTGAGGCCGGCGAGCGCCTCGAGCGCGCGAACGAGCGCCACACCGCCGCCGGGGACGATCCCCTCTTCGACGGCCGCGCGGGTCGCGTGGAGGGCGTCCTCGACGCGGGCCTTCTTCTGCTTCATTTCGGTTTCAGTCTCGGCACCCACGCTGATGACGGCAACGCCGCCGGTCAGCTTGGCCAGCCGTTCCTGGTATTTTTCCTTGTCGTAGTCGCTATCGGTCTGGGCGATCTGCTTGCGGATCATTTCGATCCGGGCTTCGACTTCCTTCCGCGAACCGCCCCCTTCGACGATGGTCGTGTTGGCCTTGTCGACGGTGACTTTCTTGGCCTTGCCGAGCTGGTCGAGCTGAACGTTTTCCAGCTGGATGCCGAGGTCTTCGCTGATCAGCGTGCCGCCGGTCAGGGTCGCCATGTCGGCCAGCATCGCCTTGCGACGGTCGCCAAAGCCGGGTGCCTTGACGGCACATACGTTCAGCGTTCCGCGGAGCTTGTTGACGACCAGCAGCGTGAGGGCTTCTGCGTCAACGTCTTCGGCGACGATCACGAGCGCCTTGCCGAGCTGGCCGACCTTTTCGAGGATCGGCACAAGATCGCGAATGTTGCTGATTTTCTTTTCGTAGAGCAGCACCAGGGCGTTCTCGAAAACGCAGTTCATCTGGGCCGGATTGTTGATGAAGTAGGGCGAAATGAAGCCCTTGTCGAACTGCATCCCGTCGACGTACTCGACGGTGGTTTCGGTCGACTTGCCTTCTTCGACGGTGATGACGCCGTCCTGGCCAACGCGATGAAGTGCTTCGGCAAGCAGGTCGCCGATGACCTGGTCGTTGTTGGCGCTGATCGCACCGACGCTGGCGACCTCTTCCTTCTTCGAGACCTTTTTCGACATCTCGATGAGTTTCTGCCCGGCGGCCGCAACGGCCTTGTCAATCCCGCGGCGGACGGCCATGGGATTGCTGCCGGCCACGATGTTGCGGAGACCTTCGCGAAAGATCGCCCGGGCGAGGACGGTCGCGGTGGTCGTGCCGTCACCGGCGAGGTCGGAAGTCTTCTGGGCGACCTCAACCACCAGCTTGGCACCCATGTTCTCGAACCGGTCTTCCAGCTCGATTTCCTTGGCGACCGTCACGCCGTCCTTGGTGACCGTCGGGCCGCCATAGGACTTGGAAATGATCACGTTGCGGCCGGTCGGTCCCATCGTGATGGCAACCGCATTAGCCAGCTTGTCGATTCCCGCCAGCATCTTGTTGCGGGCGTGATCTTCGAACATCAGTTGTTTGGCCACGGATAATTCCTGAGCAGAGTTCGAGGGGATAGTTGGGACGAATGGACGAATGTTCCCGGGAGGGTTCGCGAACCTTGCGTCAAACAACCCTGGCGAGGATGTCCGACTCGCGGAGAATTTTCACATCGAGGCCGTCGAGTTCGATTTCGGTCCCGCCGTACTTGCCGAAAATGACTTCGTCGCCAACGCTGACACCGACTTCGCCGCGCTCGCCGCTGTCGAGCAGCTTGCCGGGGCCGACTGCGAGGACAGTGCCGCGCTGCTGCTTTTCCCGCGAGCTGTCGGGAAGGACGATCCCGCCCGAGGTGCGTTCTTCAGCAGCGAGCGGTTCAACCACGATGCGGTCGTCGAGCGGCCGGATTTTGATTTTTGGCATGGGAGAGATTCCTTGGGTTTGAACTGGTTGATTCGGACTGTGTGAGGAAATTAAGGTGGATCGGACGAATCAGCCGGACCGGGACCGGCAGTTACGGAATTACATCATCCCCATGCCGCCCATGCCCGGCATGCCGCCCATGCCACCGCCCATGCCACCCATGTCACCGCCCATGCCATGATCGTGGTGATGGTCGCCGCCTTCGTCCTTGGCCTTCGGGATATCCGTGACCAGGCTTTCGGTAGTCAGCAGCAGGCAGGCGACGCTGGCCGCATTCTGGAGTGCGGTTTTGACAACCTTGGCCGGATCGATCACACCTGCTTCGACGAGGTCGACGTACTCGCCAGTGTCGGCGTTGAAGCCATCGGTCTTGCCCTTCATCTGGCGGACGCGGTTGACGACCACGGCACCATCGAAGCCGGCGTTTTCGGCGATGCTGCGAAGTGGGTATTCGAGCACCTTGCGGATGATCCGGACTCCGGCCTGTTCGTCAGCACTGTCGATTCCGGCGAGTTTGTCGAGGGCCTTTTCAGCACGGATCAACGCGACGCCGCCACCGGCGACGATGCCTTCGGCCAAGGCCGCGGCAGTCGCGCTGCGGGCGTCTTCGAGCAGGTCCTTGCGTTCCTTCATCTCGGTTTCAGTCGCGGCACCGACATTGATCATGGCCACGCCGCCGGCCAGTTTGGCCAGCCGTTCCTGCAGTTTCTCACGGTCGTAGTCGCTGTCGGTGTTCTCGATTTCCTTGCGAATCTGGAGCACCCGCGAGTCGATCTCGTCGCGCTTGCCGGCTCCGCCCACAACCACGGTGTCTTCGGAAGTGATCCGGACCCGTTTGGCGCGGCCGAGGTCGGAGATCTTGACGCTCTCCAGATCGATTCCGCGGTCCTTGAAGATCGGGTTCGCGCCGGTCAGCACCGCGATGTCGCCGAGAATCGCCTTGCGGCGGTCACCGTAACCCGGGGCTTTCACCGCGGCGACCTGGAGGATGCCGCGCATCTTGTTGATAACGAGCGTCGCGAGGGCTTCCCCTTCGATGTCCTCGGCAATGATCAGAAGCGGCTTCTTGGCCTTGCTGATCGCTTCGAGGAGCGGAATCAGGGCCTTGTTGGACGAGATTTTTTCTTCGTAGATCAGGATATGGCAGTTGTCGAACTCGACGGCAACGTCGTCCTGGTTGGTGACGAAGTGGGGGGAAAGGAAACCGCGGTCAAACTGCATCCCTTCAACGACTTCCACGACGGTTTCGCTGCCACGGCCTTCTTCGACCGTGATCACACCGTCTTTGCCGACCTTGAGGAAGGCGTCGGCGAGGACACTGCCGATCGACGCATCGTTGTTGCCGGCGATCGTGGCGACCTGCTGGATTTCCTTCCTGTTTTTCGAGTCGATCGGCCGCGACTGGCGGGCGACTTCGTTGACGACTGCCGTGACGGCCTTGTTGATCCCGCGCGAAAGGGCCATCGGGTCAAAGCCCGAAGCAATCATCTTCAGGCCTTCGCGGAAAATGGCTTCGGCCAGCACGGTCGCCGTCGTGGTGCCGTCGCCGGCCACGTCGTTGGTTTTGCTGGCGGCTTCCTTGACCAGCTGGACGCCCAGGTTTTCGTACGGATCGTCGAGCTCGATGTCTTCGGCGACGGTCACGCCGTCTTTGGTAACCTTGGGTGAACCCCAGCCCTTGTCGAGGATCGCGTTGCGGCCGCGGGGGCCGAGCGTGCTGCGCACCGCGCGGGCCAGTTTGCTGACACCGGCCAGCAGCGGCCTGCGGGCCGCATCGTCAAACACCATTTGTTTCGCCACGAATCATCCTCCCGATTGACTGGGTCGAGCCCGACTGGACCGGACCGAATTGCCGACGACTTGTTGAGTTCGATTGCCCAGCCGCTGAGCCGGGTCGAGAACGCTTGTGGAATTCAGCCTTGGCCGTGGCCGTCAGTTGACTCCCATGACGCCGGCGCGGAAGCCCTCCTGCCAGAACGTCACCGCTCGCCTTCAACTTCTCACTTTGGAAGCAAGCACCGTGCCAAACGGCAGTTGCGACAATGCGCAACTGAGAACTCGGCCAACAAGGAGTGGATCCGCGCCGGACTCTTTCGCAAAGAAACCCTTTCGCCGACAGGGTGCCAAAAAGTCAGTCTCGCCAGGCTCGAAATGCCGGTCGAACTGATTGGGAGAATTTACAGGTCGTCTATCGCCAACAGCTCCCCCAGTTTGGGTACCCAGTGACGCAGGCTGCCTTGGATTTAAACGACAACGAAGGGCCGTCATTCCGCACCGCGGCCGAGCTTCACCAGCGAAAACGATTCGCTGTAAACCTCAAACGGAATGCTCCCGGCTAGCGAAGATCGAGGCCGATGCTGAGCGTGTTGAGGAAGCAGCCTGTGAGTTGCTGGTCACCTGATCCAGCGAAGCAAAAACCCGATTACCGCCACCGCCCCCAATCCCTCCGCAACAGAGTTTTCCCGCCTCGCCATGTCCTCGACACAGCTGATCAAGATTGACATCGAAGCCCTCGCCCGCATCCCGACCGTGCCCGCGATCGTGCTGCGGCTGGTAGAAGCACTCGCCGATCCGGACGTTCCACTCCAGGAACTGTCCAGCATCATCAAATCTGACCCGGCGATCACGTCGCGGCTGGTCAAGGCCGCCAACTCGGCGATGTACGCCGGGATGAGCAAGGCCGACACGCTCGACCGCTGCGTTCTGCGGCTGGGACGCAACGCCGTCGGCTGTCTGGCTCTCAGTTTTTCGCTCAGCGACGTCGTCTGCCGCAGCGGCCCCCACGAGCAGCAGCTCCGCGAGACCTGGCTCCAGTCGGTGATCCAGGCGACTGCGATGGAATACCTCGCCAAACGGCTGCGAGTGGCCGATTCGAGCCTCGCCTTCGTGGCCGGCCTGCTGCTGGACATCGGCAAGCTGGCCCTGATTCACGCCCACGGCAAGGAATACGTGCCGCTGCTCAATGAAGCCCGCAGCGGTGAGCGGCCACTGCGTGAACTGGAACGCGAGCGGCTGGGCACTGACCACGCCGCCCTCGCGGGTGAACTGATGCGGCGCTGGCAGTTCCCCGACAATCTGACGCACCTCGCACTGCATCACGAGCTGGATGAATCGGAACTAGAGCCGTTCGGACGGCGCGAGGAGTTCCCGCTGATCGTGCTGGCCAATATTGCGTCGTCCACGAGCGACTTCCTGTTTGGCCTCCGCCCGGCCCAGTCGCTGCAGCGGCTGGAATTCCTGCTGGAACGGCACTGGCAGGCCAGCCACGAACTGATCGGCGAGTACCTCTCGAGCGTGCGGGGCAAGCTTGAGGAAACGGCCGAGATTCTCGCCGCTGACATCAACCGGATGCCGGGCGAACGCGAGCTGATGGCCCTCGCGATGGAACAGATCGTGAACTTCACGATCCGGGCCGCGACCGGCAACGCACAGAGCGACGAGTCAATTGCCCTGCAGCGCGAGCATGACGACATCCGCCGCCGCCTGCAACAGCTCGAACAGAAGAGCTGCATGGACAGCCTGACCGGCGTTTACAACCGCGAGTACTTTGATGCGCGGCTGAAGGAACGGATCCGGGCCGCGACCGGCGACCGGGCCCTTGGCATCCTGTTTGTCGACCTCGACAGCTTCAAGGCACTCAATGACAGCCGGGGCCACCTCTTCGGCGACGAAGTCCTCAAACAGTCTGGCGTCGCCCTCAAGGCCGCGCTCCGCTCGGGCGACATCGTCGCGCGATTTGGCGGTGAAGAGTTTGTCGTCCTGCTCGAATGCCCCGACCGGCACATGATCCCGGTCGTCGCCGAGCGGATCCGGGCCAGGATCGAAGGAATGAATGTCCAGCAAAACGGCGAACCAGTCCGCGTAACCGCCAGCGTGGGCGGCGTCTATTCCGTGTTCGTACCGGGTTCGATCAGCGAAGACCGCCTCCGCAATGAACTGGTCCATACCGCCGACTCGGCGATGTACGAAAGCAAACGCGGCGGACGGAACCGCTGCGTGATCAGGGAATGGAGCGCGGGATCGGCCGTCCCGGCCTTGAACCTGGGGGCCATTGTTCCCGTGGCACTCGCATCATCCCTGCGTTAGTCGCCGACTGGAGACCGGCGGTAATGGTGGGGGGAATGTGGTGATGGGCGTGCCGATCCGGCGTTGAAGATGACCTGATTGACGGCATTGACCGGATTGACGAAAGAGTCCGTCAAGTCAGAAGTCGAAATGAAACCCGTATCGCGGCGGGTGGCAGTGGTGCGGGACAACGTGATAGTGGTGGACCGGCGGTGCGTAGGGAACGTAGTAGACAGGCGGGGACGGCTGCCACGTTTCGACAATGACTGGGGCCGGCTGCGGGGCGTAGTAGCGCTGTTGAACCTGGGGAGCCGGGGCGCGTTGTCCGTCGGAGGGATTCCAGGCGGACTGCATCGAGGCGATCACCCGGTCAGAGACACCGTTGTTCTTGAGCATGATCAGGTCCTGGATCCCGGGCCGGACCGCGACGCCTTGCGACTCGATCTGTCTCTGGATGATCTCTTCGCCGATTCCCGACCGCGACATCTCGATCACGTCGGTGTACGTCACGGCGGAACGGAGTGACTGTTGGTAAGCCTGGGACTCCAGGTTGTACTGCCGGAACTCGGCCTGGTCGCGCTGGTGGCCGAGCATTCCTCCGGCAACGGCACCGGCGATGCCGCCGATGAGAGCCCCTTCGCCCGCGTCACCATCTTGCGAGCCAATCGCCGCGCCGAGCAGTCCGCCCGCCACGCCACCGACCGCTGCGCCAGTTGCCTTGCCCTGGATCGGCGGCCGCTGTTGCTGCGGATAGCCGCCCCATGGATCGAACAGCTGGGCCGACGAAGTCTGGCAAACGAATACCGAGGCGATACCCGTCAGCACCAGGCTGGTCAGTCCCGTCCGGAACTTCGCGTTGAAGGAAACAGTCATGGCAAGCTACTCCTCGTCGCTGGGTCGTTGAAAACGTTGGTCGCGAATCTCCGGACGCGCAGCCTTTTGGAGGCGGGCTTGTCGCGGCGGGATGGTGAAGAAATCGGCTTTCAGCGTCAAGTCAATCACTGGCCGCGTCTTTTGCTGGCGTCGCTTGCTGGCAAGGCCGGGCGCGGCAACCCATAATTGCCCCGTAGGGTGCGTGCAACGCACCATGTGCGCGCACCCCACTTCACCATGCCGGCTCCATGCCCGATCCCCAGGAATTCGCCAAACGGGTCATCCGCAACGTTGAGCAGGTGATCGTCGGCAAGCGCCAGCAGCTGGTCTATTCGCTGGTCAGCTGGTTTTGCGAAGGCCATTTTCTGCTGGAAGACGTTCCCGGCGTCGCGAAGACCATGCTCGCCCGGGCCCTCGCGGCCAGCATCGGTTGCGAGTTTCGCCGCATCCAGTGCACACCCGACCTGTTGCCCAGCGACGTGACGGGCGCCTCGATCTTCAACCAGAAGACCGTTGAATTCGAATTTCGTCGCGGCCCAATTTTCGCCAACCTCGTCCTCGCAGATGAAATCAATCGCACCACGCCGCGGACCCAGGCAGCGTTGCTGGAGGCGATGGCCGAAGGCCGCGTGACCGTCGATGGCAACACGATGCCGCTGCCGCAGCCCTTTATCGTGATCGCGACCCAGAATCCGGTCGATCACGAAGGCACATTCCCGTTGCCCGAAGCCCAGCTCGACCGCTTCCTGATGAAGTTCAGCCTCGGTTATCCGACGATCGAAGAGGAAACGACGATGCTCGAGCGTCTGCAGCTCGGCCATCCCGTCGATTCGCTGTCCGCCGTCGTCAGCGGCCCGGAGTTGCTGGAGTGCCAGAAAGCCGTTCGCAAGGTTCACGTCGATCCGAAAATCCGCCAGTACCTGTTGCAACTGGTCCACTTCACCCGACACCACGAACACCTGACTCTGGGTGGCAGCCCGCGGGCGTCAATTGCCCTGTTCCGGACTTGCCAAGCACTGGCCGCGATTCGTGGGCGGGATTTTGTGTTGCCGGACGATGTGAAGATCATCGCGCCGCCCGTGTTGGCCCACCGGATGATCCTCAAACCGGAGAGCCGGTTGCGGAAGATGACGGCCGACCGGATTGTCAGCGACATTCTGGGCCGGGTCGCAGTCCCCGTGCTGAGCGAGCGGGGCGAGTCATGAAGTGGACGGTCGCGGCGACCCTGCTGCTGATCGTGGCGGTGACCTTGCAGTTGCACTTTCTGATCTGGGCCGCGTTGCTGGCCGCCGGCATCTGGCAGCTCGCACGGCTTGTGACCCGGACGTGGACGGATGGCGTGGCGGGCCGGCGGAAGGTCTCGACGCTCGAGGGCGAAGTCGGCGACGTGGTCACGGTTCGCGTCGAACTGGAAAACAAGGGCCGCTGGCCGGTGTTGTGGACGCTTTGTGAAGACCTGCTTCCACCTCTGCCAGGCGGGCGGGAAAAGAACTGGCTTTCGACGGATGGCACCCACGCGGGAGTGCTGCAGCTTTCGGCGGGCCAAAAACAGCTCTGGGAATACCAGCTCAAATGCCACCGCCGCGGCTATTACCAGCTGGGGCCGCTGGTGATGGAAACGGGTGATGTGCTGGGCATGGAACGCCGGTTCCGCGTGCTTTGTGATCCGGTCTGGCTGCTTGTACGGCCCGAGCTGCTGACGCTGGCTGGTTACGACGTCGAGTCACGCCGGCCGATTGGCGAAATGGTGATGACCCACCGGCTGTTCGAGGATCCCACGCGGACATCCGGTGTGCGGCAGTATCAACCCGGCGATCCGCTCAACCGGGTCCACTGGCGGGCGACGGCCCGGACCGGCACGCTGCAATCGCGGGTCTTTGAGCCGACCAGCCTCGCGGGTGCCAACCTGTTGATCGACTTTCACCGTGATTCTTTCCCCGCGAAAGATGAACCAGCGCGGAGTGAGCTGGCGATCACGGCGGCGGCCAGCATCGCCAACCTGCTCTCCGAGATGAACCAGCAGCTCGGTCTGCTTTCCAACGGCCGCGATGCGGTCGACCGGATCCGGGCCGAGGGCTGGCGGGGCGATTCGCGGACCCGCAACGAAGCCCGGGCCAGTGCGGGCATGACGGACCAGTCCGACCGGCTGCAGCCAGTTCACATCGCGGCCAGCAAGTCGCCCGAACGGCTTTCGCTGATCCTCGACCAGCTGGCGCGGCTCGAGCTGACCAACGGATTGAAGCTGGATCAGCTGGTCGTGGGAAACTCCAGCCGGCTGGCGCGCGACGCCACCGTGATTGCGATCGTCAGTTCGGTCGATGAAGCCGCCGCGGAGGCCCTGCTCGCCCTGCGCCGCCGCGGCTTGGCGGTCACCGCGATTGTCAATGTCTGGGACGACGACGACTTCATCCGCTCCAGCGGCCTGCTAATCACCCAGTCGATCCGGGTTCACCAGCTCCGCGACCGCGATTCCATCACGACGATCTGCCAGCGGCTGGCAGCGGTCAATTGATCATTCCGGCTTTTTGGAGTTTGCGGATTCTGGCACCAGCAAGACGTGGCACCAGTACGGCACGCGATTTTGTCCTCGCGTTATTCGCCGCCCGGCTTGGGTTCTCCGCCCGAACCGTCGTCTTCAGCCGGTTTGGCACCCGGGGCGTACGACTCGCCAACGTCGACGTCGATTTGCAGATCACGAACTTCAGGCTTGTCGGCTTCGCTCTCGCCCCGCTGGCAGCCGCCGACAGCGCATGAGGCCGCGAGAAACAAGGCCGCGAAAGCAGTTGTCCGGCACTGACAGTACATTCGTTGCACGATTCGCGACTCCTGTTAAGGCATCACACCCTGGATCGCGCAAAATCCTACGCGGTCGGGGGCCGTTTTGCCAAGCCTGACTCTGAAGTCGGACCACGGGCGTTCGGCGGAGAGTCTGGCGACTCCCCGGGTCCCTCGCCGAACTGGTGCACGATCATGATCTTTTGCCAGATCTTGCTGGAAAGCGAAGAGGTCAGGGTTTCCAGATCACTGACCGCCGAGAGCACGATTGGGTCTTCAAAATCCTGGGCGTAAACGGCCCCGATTTTGGCCACCAGCGACAGCATCTCGCTGCAATAATCGAGGTAGCGGCGCAGCTGAAAGGGGGAAAGCGTCCGGGCGGGCGAAGAAGGCATCTGTTGAAACGTCGTGCCGAAGTGGCGTTCCGGGTCCTTGGTCAGCTGGTGCATGTCGATCACGTGAGCGACGCTCCGCAGCTCGTGGATCGCGGCGAGGGCCTTGACCCGCTTGAACCGCCGTTCCACGGTCATCAGGAAAAAAATCGCGGCTCCGAGCAGGACGATTTCGTTGAGAGCGGCTTCCGAGACCTGGACAAATTCGGTCAGGCCCAGTTTCTCGACCCCTGACGCGAGCCGCCAGAACGAAACGGCCGTGGTAGCGACAACGGCAAGGGCGAAGAGCCACGCGACGATCCGCAGCCAGTAAATCGGCCGCTGGAGCCAAGCTGTCGTTTGACTGGTCCGTTCGGCGATGCCCTCCAGCCGGACACAGACTTTCACCAGCCCCGAGCCGTGAAACCGGTCGTCAATCCGCCGCCGGAGCTGCCCGACTGTCTTGACGATCTCCGCCAATCGCAACTCAAATGCCAATCCCAAGTTGCACCCTCCGCGCGTGCCTCGACGTCAACCGGTCAATGGTCCCCATCGCGTGAACATCATGTGGCTGCCGCAGTACTCCGCTAACAAACGAACGAGAATCGACTTCGGCAATCCGCCCAGTGTCGCCTTTCGCTCCGCGAAAGCCCCGCACTCCAGCCGCCGAGACTGTTTTTCTGTTTTTCCTCAGCTCACCACATTCGCCCTGTTCGGGGCCGCCATGATAACGGCCCGGCTTCCAGCACAACAATCGGCCCAGGAACCGGCTTCCCCGGCG
Organism: Planctomycetota bacterium; assembly: GCA_031405895.1. Taxonomy (GTDB): domain Bacteria; phylum Planctomycetota; class Planctomycetia; order Pirellulales; family Pirellulaceae; genus BJ22. Next base: position 728 of record JANOFL010000161.1, on the reverse strand, counting down.
GTTTTGCCAGCGGACGATGTGACGGCTGACATTCCCGCAGCGCCGTTGCAGATCGCCGATCATCCGGCTGGCGAGCTGGTGCTGGAGGCGGACTGGAACGACAGGGCCGGCCGGGAAAACTGGGAGTTGACTGGCGGCGGCTGGGACTGGCCGACCACAATCGACCCGCCGCGGCTGAGTCTGGCCCGCAATGCCAGCGATTACCAGCCGCCCTTTCGCAGCCCGTTGCACCTCGCATTGCTGCGACAACCTGTCGAAGGTCCGTTCGCGATCGACGTTGAAGTCCGCAGCACCCAAGCCGACTATGACCATCGCGATGTCTGTCTTTTCTTCAGCTATCAGGACCCGTCCCGGTTCTGCTACGTCCACCTCGGCAAGCGGACAGACGAACATGCCAACCAGGTGTTTCTGGTCAATGAGTCCGACCGCGTTGCGATTTCAACCCGGACGACGGAAGGTACGCCATGGGACGACGGGTGGCACTGGATTCGTGTGGCCCACGATCCGGCGTGCGGACAGGTCCAGGTCTGGTTCGACGTCCTGGATCAGCCAGTCATGGAAGCGGTGGACTTGACGTTTGGCCCCGCTGGCCGCGTGGGGTTTGGTTCGTTCGACGACACAGCCGATTTCCGGAAGTTCCGGGTTTGGCGAATCGATGATTCGGGGTCCCGCTGAAGCGTCTCTTGGGAGTGAACCGCAAGGCGCAAGCCGCGGGCCGCACGCAGGGC
>JANOFL010000127.1:0-4029 GCA_031405895.1 Planctomycetota bacterium | reverse complement strand
GAAAACGACTCCCGACCCCGCGATTGCAGCTTTGTCGCTTTAGGGCCGATTCGCCCCCATTAATCCAGCCAACCGGCTGTTGTGGCTAACTTCCAGTCAAACCGGAACTGGAAGCCCGTTTCCGGGGTTAGAACAGTCGATTGGGGTGGATGGAACCAGTTCTCCGCAAAACAATGACCGGTCGTCCGAACCAGGGTCACGTTCAGGTAGCGGATCGATCCAGAATGCGGTAACTCCCGTCCGCGACAGGGCGGCCCTGTTGCCGGCGGACAGCCGAACACGGGTTAGACCTCACCGGACGGCGGGCAGCTGCCAGGGTTCATTCCTCCCTGCGGCAAAGCAGGCTCTGCCAGTCGAATTCCTTCCAATGGCGCGAATCATGACCGCTTTGACCCATTCATCCGGCGAAGTCTCAGGTCGCGGCTCTGGCCCACGGACCGGGGCGGCCGCGACCGTGCTTTTGATCATCGCCGTGGCTCTTGGCCTGATCGGCACTGGCGGCTACTTCATCTACTCGATGAGCAGCACGGCGGCGGCCAGGTTCGATCCGATCACGGCCTTTGCGACCAGGGGCGACTTCATCGCCCAGGTGCTCGACCAGGGTGAAGTCCAGAGCAGCGAGAACGTCGAGATCCGCTGCAAGGCCCGGGCCCGCAACGGCGACATGAAGGTGATCGAAGTCGTTCCCGAGGGGACCAGCGTCAAAGCTGGCGACTTTCTCGTCCGGCTCGACGCGACCGGCTTTGAAACCGAGCTGGAACAGCAGAAGGTCCAGGTGACCACCGCCCAGACGGCGAAGATCCAGTCCGAAGCCACGCTGGCAGCCGCCGCTGCCTCGAGAGAGGAATACGAAAAGGGCCTCTACGTCGAACAGGAAAGAACCATCAAGAATGAGATCTATGAAGCTGAAGCGGCGAAGCTGACCGCCCTTCAGGAACTGGATCAGGCCCAGGCAGTGCTCGAGCACAGCATCAAGCTTCAGAGCAAGGGCTTCATCACGGCCCAGCAGCTGACCGCTGACCGCTACTCGTTGGAGCGGTCGAAGACCAACCTGATCAAGGCCGAGAATTCGCTCGAGCTCGCCAATCAGAAGCTGACGGTGCTGATGGAGATCACTCGCAAGAAGGAATTCATCCTGCTCGACAGCGAAATCGCCTCGGCCGACATCAAGAGCAAGAACGACGCTGAAGCGCTCAAGGTCGAGGAGACGAAGCTGAAGGAAATCGAGCAGCAGATCGTCAACTGCCTGATCACCGTCCCGCCTGGCGTCGAAGGTCAGGTGGTTTACGCCCAGGAATCGTCCCGGGGCGGCACGGAATGGGTCCTTGAGGAAGGGACTTCCGTTCGCGAAAACCAGGTGCTCTTGCGGCTTCCCAATCCGGCCAAAATGGAAGTCAAGGCCCTGATCAACGAGCAGAGCATCACGCAGATCCGGCCGGAAATGCTGGCCACCATCAAAGTCGACGCGCTGAATTCGCAGACGCTCCGCGGCGTCGTGACGCGAGTCAACCAGTATGCCGAACAGAGCGGCTGGTTTTCGACGTCCGTCCGCAAATACGCGGTCCTCGTCCGGATTCTCAACCCGCCCGAATCGCTCAAGCCCGGCATGAACGCTTCGGTCACGATCCAGACGCGCTATGAAAACGATGTCCTGACCGTGCCGCTGCAATGCGTGTTCGGGGTCCAGGACCGGTTTTTCTGCCTCGCCCGCAGCGGGCAGGGCGCTTGGGAGACCCGCGAACTGCAAACGGGTGGCGACAATTCCCAAGTGGTCGTCATCAAGGAAGGGCTCGAGGCCGGCGATGAACTCGTCATGAACCCCGGTGCCTACCGCGACCGGATGGACTTGCCCGAAGTCGAAGGCGAAAAACCGCTCGAGGCCTCCGCAGGCGAAGCCGCTGCTGTCGTTCAGGAAGCCGCGTCCGAAACGGCAAATGCCGCAGAAGGCGCTGGCGGGCCAGGCAGTGGTCCACCGGGTGGTGGTCCTCCCGGTGGGTTCGATATCGCCGCCATGATCAACAAGGGCTTCTCGGATGCCGATGCCGACCGCGACGGCAAGGTTTCTGCCAGCGAAATGGAGAACCTCGACGAACGGGCACGCGGCATGTTTGGCCGGGCCGATGCCAACGGTGACAGTGAAATCACCCGTGAAGAGGTCGACGCCAGCATCAAACGGTTCCAGGAACGGATGCGCGAAGGTGGTGGACCAGGCGGTGGCGGCGGGCCAGGCGGTGGTGGCGGACCGGGTGAAGGCGGTGGTCGGCGGGGCGAGGGTCGTGGCGGCGACGGCGGTGGTGAAAGCCGCGGCAACGGTCCGCGCGGCGCGGGTGGCGGCAGTCAGCCGGCCCAGGGTGTAAACGGCTCGTGAATTCCGCCCTCCGCATCGTCGAGCTGCAAAAACACTATTTCCTCAAGGGTGAGACGGTTCGCGCCCTGCGCGGAGTCAGCTTCGAGATTCCCGAAGGCGACTATGTCGCGATCATGGGTCCGTCCGGCTCGGGCAAAAGCACACTGTTGAACCTGCTCGGCTGCCTCGACAAGCCCACCCACGGCAACTTCTGGCTCGGTGACGACGACGTCTCGCAGATGAACGACGACCAGCTTTCCGAGATCCGCGCCTCGCGGATCGGGTTCGTCTTTCAGTCCTATAACCTGATCCCGCAGCTGACCGTCGTTGAAAACATCGAGGTCCCGCTCTACTACCTGGGCCAGATCAACTCCCGCAGCAAGGAACGCTGCCGTGAGCTGGCCGCGATGGTGGGCCTTGGTGACCGGCTCAGCCATCGCCCGACGCAGCTTTCCGGCGGCCAGCAGCAGCGCGTCGCGATCGCCCGCAGCATGGTCAACGATCCGTTCTTCATCCTCGCCGACGAAGCGACGGGCAACCTCGACTCCGTCACGACCGAGGAAATCCTCGCCCTCTTCCAGCGGCTCAACGACGAAGGCCGGACGATCGTCATGGTCACGCACGAAAACGAAGTCGCGGCGCATGCCAAGCGCGTGATCCGGCTTCGCGACGGCCTGATCCAGTCCGATGTCCGGATTGTGGAGCGCAAGGTTTTTCCGCCCGGCTGGAAGCCGGTCCGGGTCGCAGAACCGGACGACGATTCCGAACTGGTCCCGGCCACACCGCAAAACGTGGGATAGGCTTCCAGCCTGTCGTTCCCAGGGCCTGCCGGCACGGGCCGCAAGTGCTGCGCAACCAGCTGACAGAACTCGTACTCAGTGCAACGGTACTCGGACTCGTAATCGCCTCGTCTGCTTCCAGGTAACCAGAAAGAGCCGGAAAGAATCGAGCACGAGCACGTTTAAGCAAGAAAGCAACATGTTTTCCCTCCGCACCTGGCGCCTCGGCGTCAAAAGCCTGCTGCTTCACCCGATGCGTTCGGCATTGACGGTGCTGGGGATTTTCATCGGCGTGGCGAGCGTCATCTGGTTGCTGGCGATCGGCGAAGGAATCAGCAACCAGGCCCAGGCCCAGATCGAGGACCTCGGCGCGGAAAACATCATCGTCCGTTCGATCAAGCCGCCCGACGACAACCCGTCCGGTTCCCGATCGGTCCAGCTCTTTGGCCTGACCCGGGCCGAACAGCGGCTGCTCGAACAGACCATCCCGACGGTCCGCCGCGTCCTTCCGATCCGCGAGCTGCCCTACAAGTTCACTTATGCCGGCAACCCCAATGTCAAGCCGGTCGATGGGCGGCTGGTCGGCTGCACGCCCGAGTATTTCGAAGTCACCCGGCTGTTCATCGACCGCGGCCACACCCTCTCGCATCCGGAAATGTCATCGCGGTCCTCGGTCTGCGTGATTGCCGCGTCGCTCGCGGCCCGGCTCTTCCCCAGCGAAGACCCGATCAACAAGCAGCTCTTCATGCCCGAAACCAAGGACTTCTACAAAGTCGTTGGCGTGCTCAAGCCGCGCAACGCAACCGCCGCAATCGGTGGCTCGCTCGCCGCCCAGGACTTTTCCAACGACGTATTTATCCCGTTCTCGTCCATGCAGCAGCGGGTCGGCGACGTGATCATGAA
>JANOFL010000121.1:0-30877 GCA_031405895.1 Planctomycetota bacterium | reverse complement strand
CGCGAAGCGTTCCTGCGCATCGGTGGATTCGTCGAGCGTCCAGTCTGACGTGGCTTCATAATGATCTGGGATTGGCCAGCATTTTGCAGCAAAGCCTTCCAATTCAGCGCGGCCAACATAACTGAGGAGCCGCTGATAGGGTTCCTGAAACTTAGGCGCCAACGTGACAGCATGTCTGTAACTATCGATTGCGACTGCCTTGTCTCCAAGACCTTCGGCGACACGGCCTTTGAACGACCACGCCTCGGCGTATGTTGGACAAATCGTCGTGGCTTGCTCGCACAAGGCTTTGGCAGCAAACATTTGGCCAGACCGAAACCGAAGCGCTGCGAGGCGAATGTATGGAAAGGCTCGGTCTGGGGCTGAAGCGATAGCGTTGATGCAAAAGGCGACCTGAACAATTCGCAGTACCAGTTCGAGTGCATTCAGGCCGAGCCGCACCAGTTCGAGCTGGCCGGATGGAACGCCTGGTGCGAACGGCAGGCGGCCCAGCCGATTCCAGGCGTCGCCGGGTTCCTCGCCGAGTGTCGCAAACGCAAGGTCGCCATCCGCTTTGTCACCAACCGTGGCCCCGAGGTCCGGGCAGCGACCATTGGCAACTTGCGGAAGCACGGGTTGACGCCCGACGACGAATCGGCCGAAGCCGAACTTCTGCTTAAAGGCGACCGCCCGGAGTGGGGCAGCGACAAGTCGATCCGGCGAGCCTTCGTGGCATCGCAATTCCGCGTGCTGGCCCTGATCGGCGATGACCTGCACGATTTCGTCTGGTCGGGCCAGGATGCAACACCCGAGCAGCGGCTGGCGGCGGCAGAAACGGGCACCGACTACTGGGGCAACCGCTGGTTCCTGATTCCCAACACCTGCAACGGCGGCTGGGAACGGGCGATCGAGGGCTACCAGACGCCAACGCGGGAAGAAAAGCTAAGGCGAAAGGTGGAGGCGCTGATCGGGCGGTGAACTTTGCCCGGATCAACCTTTGGGAAGGGAGTCGAGATCGGAGAAAAACTCCGAAACGCGAACCACAAATCCGGGAAGAACCTGTTCGCAGCGAAGTTCTTCCTGCTCGCCCAGAATGGTCGAATCGTCGGGCGAAGTGAAGATTGCCACAGATCGGTTGGGCAAGTCGATCATCCAGACAACTACGACACCCGCGCGGAAGTATTCCTTCCGTTTGCGGTGCATTTCCGCCTTGCTGTTGGTCGGGCTCAGGACTTCGACTACCAAATCCGGAGCCAGGAATGGATAGGCCGGTTTGGCAGGCACTCCGGTGCCCATGCGTTGAAACGAAAGGAATGCCACATCTGGTCCCATGACCAGCCCTTGCCTCAGGCTAAACATGCCGTCCGGACCGGTGACAACTCCGAGCTTGCGAGGCTGGACGAACTGACGGAGCAGGGCGATGACAGTTCCTGCCACCATTGATTCAAAGAATCCCACGGGTTTCTCCACAAGCGTTCCATCGACCAGCTCGCAAAGGGTGCGGCGTTCAACGTCGTTGGCATGGACAAGGTCATCGATTGTCGCCGTTCCCGGACGCGGCGACTGCCGGATTCGCCCCGCCGGAATGCAATAAAGCGACACCAGCTGTTCTGTAATGTCGGTGAAGACACCGGAGTTCACAATTTTGCCAGAGTTCACAATCATGGGAGCAATCCGGGGCGTGAGAGCGAATGCCGCGGCAACTATAGCCATTCTAGCGTTGCCGGGCCGTGTTTCCAAACAGATCCAGCCTCCCCTGCGTTTGCGAGCCGGAAGCGTCAGCGACGGGGTACGATTGCCTGAGGCGACCAGAAGGATGCGGACGCTGAGCGGACGAACGAGAAGGTGATTTGAGTACGAGTACGAGTTGGTTCGGGCGTTTGGGAGCAGGTTGGATGCTTTGGGAAAAGAAAAACCGGCGGGGGCCTGATGATGGCTCCCGCCGGTGTTTGCTTATCAGTTGGGACGTGAGTCCCCGGCCACCGAAGCGGCCGTTCAAAAACTAGTTGCAGCCGCAACCGGCACCGGCAACAGCACCGCTGTCGCAGCCACCGTCGCAACCAGCGTCACAGCCACCGCCGCAACCGCTGTCGCCACAGCCCGAGCCGCCGCCCATGCAGCAGCCACGGAACGAGACCAGACCACGAACGCGGCCCAGCAGGTTGCGGATCCGGCCACCGAAAAGGCGACCGTTGCCACAGCCGTTGTCGCAACCGCAGGCGTCGCCACAACCGTTGCCGCAGCCATCGCCACAGCCATTGCCGCAAGCATCGCCACAACCGTTGCCACAGCCGTCGCCACAGCCACAGGCCGGGGCGCAGTTAATGGTCACGGGGACCTGCTCGCAAACAACGCGGGGAACGCAAACTGTTACGGTGTACGGAACCTGCTCGCAAACGCGACGGCAAACGTTGACGCACTTGGTTTCACAGACCTGACGGCAGACGCAGTACGGAACCTGGCGGGTCCTGGTTTCGCACTCCCAACGGGTCGTGCAGCACGGAACCTGCTTGCTGCAGGTTTCGCACTCATAGCGGGTCCGGCAAACCTGGCGGGTCCGGGTCTGGCATTCCCAGCGGGTCGTGCAGCAGTTGACAGTCTTGGTGCAAGGCTCGCAAACGGTCCGGCAAACAGTCACTGGGCACTGTTCGCAAACGGTTTCGCAGCGATACTTGGTCACGCAGACTTCGCGGGTTTCGCAGGTCGGAACCCAGCACTTGCGGCAAACAGTCCGGTCAGGCGTCTGGCAGCAAACGCAGCTCACGCTGCCCGGGCAGAACCGGCAGCAACCGGTGCACGGGTCAAAGCTGAACGAACCACGGTTACGAACGCGCTTGGTGTAGCTCCGGCCGGGAATGACTTCCTGGCGGGTCTCCCAGTGGCCACCGCGAACCGTGACCGTCCGGTTTTCGGTGTAAGGAGTCCGAACCGTGCGGGAAACGTTCCGCATCTGGGTTTCCTGAACACGACGGCGAACCATCGTGGTGACTTCCCGGGTCTGCATTTCACGAACCGGAACGCGGACGGTGTATTCCACCGTCTGCATTTCGCGAACCGGACGGCGAACGGTGTAGTTCACGGTCCGGTAGGTCGTTTCACGAACAGGGCGGCGAACGGTGTATTCCACCGTCCGGTAAGCCGTCTCGCGGACCGTCCGGGTAACAGGCACCTGCTGCTGCTCGGTGACTGTCCGGTAAACGTTCCGCGTCCGGGATACTTCCTGACGGTCATAAACCGTCCGGCGTACCGTCCGCATTGCGGTGTAGCTGCCACAGCCGGCATCACCGGCCATCGCGGGAGCAGCGGCTCCTACGGCGTCATAGCTGGCTCCGCCACAACACTGGGCGAAGCTGGCGCTGGCCGACATCGCAGCCAGGATGGCTGCCGAGGTCAGCAGTCCTCGAACCAATCTCATGTCGATTCTCCAAAAAAGTTGACGTTGAAACACCCTTGAGAGGCGGCAACTGGTCTGGCGAACCGTGTCGCCTTGCCTTACCACAATTCCTTTCGTGGCGGGCTGAGCTCCGTCTCATCGTCAAGCACGCGAGCAAAACAGCCAGCCAGCTGGCTACGGGCATGGACTCCCGAAGCGAACTTGGCCCTCCTGATGCTGTCAAAATCGGCTGACAGGGCAAAATAGGTTAAAAACGGAAGACATTCCGACAAAAAAAACTCTTCCCGTCAGGCGAAACGGCCGGCCTGTAAGGATTCTGCCCATCGTGACGCTTGAAACGAACAAGGAAACAGGACAGTCGGCCACCCCTCCAGCCAGATGCCCAATTCCCCGTGACCGAATCGGGACCACCCAAAGCCGTCATCGCCAGACTTAGCCTCTACCTCCGGCAGCTAAGGACTGAAGTCTCCGACGGCCGGACCACGGTCAGTTCAAGCCGTCTGGGCAAATTGCTTGGCCTGACCGATTCCCAAGTCCGCAAGGACCTGGCCTGGTTTGGCCAGTTTGGCTACCGCGGGATTGGTTACCGGTGCGAAGAGCTGATTGGCCGGATTCGGGATATCCTGGGTGCCGGGCGAACGCGCGGAGTCGCGCTGGTCGGTTGCGGACACCTCGGTCAGGCGCTGCTTGGGTATGGCGGCTTCGCCCGGGAGGGGTTTGAGATCCAGTTGGCCTTCGACCGGGACCCAGCCCTGGTCGGCCGGACGGTCCGGGGGATCGCGATCCGGGACTTTGCCGAATTTGCCGACCTGGTTCGGCAGAACGGCATCGGGCTGGCGATCCTTGCTGTTCCTTCGGATCAGGCCCACGAAACTGCTGCGATGCTTGCCCGCAGCGGAATCACCGGCATCCTGAACTTCGCCCCCATCCGTCTGAACCTCGATCCATCGGTTTCGGTCAGCCATATCGATCTGGCGATCGTGCTGGAGCAGTTGGCCTTTGCGGTTGTCCGCAAGCATCCGGGCCGGTAAAAATGGGCAAGCTTTGCTGCCCGGTGGTGTAACGGTAACACTACGGATTTTGGTTCCGTCATTCCAGGTTCGAATCCTGGCCGGGTAATTGGGTCAGCCTGCGCGGGTCATGTGGCGGCTTGCCCAGGTGTCTTGTGAGTTCTCTCAAACCAGACTGCTCTCCAATCGATCAGCACGGCTGGGTTTAGCCCAGCGAAAAACCCGGGCTATTGCCGGACTCTTGCGCAAACCGTGCTTCCGGACGGCAACTCGCACGACCTGAAAAAAAACACGCGGTGTTGACTTGCGATTCTTGAACTGGGGGCAAATACTCATCTTGTCAGACGCACAACTTGATGACTGGCATCTGGTGACCACATGATCCGTGGTCGCGACGCACGAATGAGCCGCTTCGCAGCCGCCCAGTTCGCCTGATCCTCACGATCCGGTTCGCCCCGGTGAAGAGGGTCTGGTTCCACGCCGCAAAACCAAACCGTGCCGTGCCAAGTCCGTAGTTGTGTGTCTGAGCATGGCCCGCCGCCCGCCATGCCGTTGCGAATCGTCCCGGGAATGGAGTCCAGGCCTGTCCAATGGAGTGACGTCGCTGGCTGCCTCGTAGCTGGTGGAAATGGCCGGAAGAAAAACGCACTGATGAAATGGCCTGGTCAGCCAGTCATCAGCCTCCCCGACCACGCGCAACAGTTCCACGAATTGTCAGGGGTCCAAGCCATGTCTTGCTATCGAGTTCCCGTTTTCCTCGCCTGCCTGGTGGTGATGCTGGCTTCCAGCGAAGCCCAGGCCCAGTTCTTCCGCCGCAATGGCGTAAATGGTGGCGGCCAATACCAACAGCCCGCCTACCAGCAACCGCAGTACCAGCAGCCTGTCCAGGCCATTCCGGCCAATTCGGGCCAGCCCAATTCCGGCCAGACCAACCCGGCTCAGCCGACTGTGGTTCAACAGTCCGGCTACCAGCCCCAACGGCACTGGTCGCAGACCCTGCTCGAGAATCGCGATCACGATTTTGGGCAAGTGGCCAAGCTTGCGAAGACCGAGCATGTCTTCGAGTTCGTCAATCCGCTCGACACCGACCTTTATTTCGATCATGTCCGGGCCAGCTGCCTGTGTACCCGGCCGAAAATCCTGACGCCGGTGGTCAAGCCCGGCGAAACCGCCCGGATTCTGGCCGAGTTCGACACCCGGGGGTTTTCCGGCCAGCGCGGCGCGACGGTTTCGGTCTCGATCCGCAAGACCCAGCCCTACCATGAATCGGCTGAATTGACCCTGACGGTCAAGGGCATGATCCGGACCGACGTCGTCATGGAGCCGGGCGAAGCCAACTTTGGCTCGCTCAAGGCGGGCAGCGGCGGCAAACAGACCGTGATGATCAAGTACGCCGGCAACCCCGAATGGGCCATCCAGGAGTTTCGGACTTCAAGCGACCTGATCAAGGTCGAGCTGACCGAGCAGGTCCGCGATCCGAACCGCCGCCGGGTGGATTATCTGATTACAGTCGAAGTTCCGGCCGACATGCCCAAGGGCGACGTGACCGAGCATGTGACCTTGCTGACCAACGACCCCAAAACCCCCGAGCTGGTCCTCGCGGTTCAGGGCCGGATCAAGGTCGGGATCGAGGCCTCCGACATCCGCCTCGGGACCCTTGACCAGGGAACAGCCATCCAGAAAGACCTTCTGGTCCGCGGTGACACCACTTTCGCCATCACCGGCATCCAGTCCAGCACACCCAAGGTCCAGTTCAATGCGGTGGACAAAGTCTACCGGACTTTTCACAAGCTGACTTACCGCGTTGACACGACGGAACCGGTTGAGCTGGACGGCACGGTGGACATTTTCACGACCGATCCGGACCAGCCCCAGGTCACGCTCAAGCTGAATGCCGCCGTGATCGGCACGACGCTGGCTTCGGAAGGCCAGGAAATTGCGGGTGAAATCAAGTAAACGTTTGGGGCCGGCCCTGAAGTGACCGTCCTTGAGCTGAAATTCGGACCCTTGCGGGTCTGTTGCGCGAGGCCGGGCGAGCCATTGGCTCCCCGGCCTTTTCGCGTCCTGTAATCGGGCTTATCCAGGAACCCGAGCAAGAGGCTGGCTCTGGCCCCGGTCGATGCGGGCCTTGTACCAGGCGATCGAGCGGGACAAACCCTCGGCGAAGCCCACCTTCGGCAGGTAGCCGAGGTCGCGGCTGGCGGCCGAGATGTCGGCCCGGCTGTCGCGGATGTCGCCGGGTCTGGCAGGCTCAAAATCTATCCCCGGATCAACCCCAAGCAGGCCCCGCAACTCTCCAATCAGTTGCAGCAACGTGACCGACTGGCCACAGGCAAGGTTGTAGGTCCGCCCGGCGGCGACGCGGCTCTGCATGGCCAGCAGGTTGCCGTTGACCACATTCTCGACGAAACAGAAATCACGCGACTGGCCGCCATCGCCGAAAACCGTGGGTGCCTGGCCGCCCAGCATCTGGCGGATGAAAAGCGGAATCACGGCCGAATAGGGACTGTTCGGGTCTTGCCTTGGCCCGAAGACATTGAAGTACCTCAGGACGACCGTTTCGAGCCCGAATGAATGCCAATAAGACTCGCAGTACTTTTCCCCGGCGAGTTTGGCGGCCGCATAGGGGCTAAGCGTCAGCAGCGGATCGGATTCCCGTTTTCCGGCCCATTCCGGGTCGCCGTAGCAGCTGCTTGAACCAGCGTAGACCACGCGGCGGACACCCGCCCGGCGGGCCGCTTCCAGCACGGTCAATGTCCCGGTCGCACAGGCCGCGTGAACGTCGAGTGGACGCTCCAGGCTGAGCGGAACACTGGCGAGGGCCGCCTGGTGGAAGACGGTTTCAGCTCCCCGACAGGCTTCTTCCACCGCGCCCAGATCGCGGACGTCGGCCTCGAGCAGGTCGATGGCTCCGCCGTGGTGGCGCAGGTTCTCCCGCGAGCCCGTTACGAAACTGTCGACGACGCGAACCCGATACCCCTGTGCGGCGAGGGCGTCGACGAGGTGCGAGCCGATGAATCCAGCACCGCCGGTCACAACCACGATCTTTTTCATCAATTTCAGATCAGCTGGGTGTCAGGCCGCGCGCGAGCCGCCGGATGCGGCGATGGGTTTGACTGCGGCCCGAACTGGCGTAGCCAGGCAACCCATCACCCGACAGCCCGAGGCATTTAACTCGCGGACCGCGGCTTGTGCAATGGAGCGGCTCGAAGAGGCGGTGTCGAGGGTCAGCAGCGTGGCCGAACAGAAGCCGCGCCACGCGAACAGGCTGTTGTCAAACGCTGTTCCGCTGGTCACCAGGACATGGCTGAACCGCTCCAGCATCTGGCCCAGAGCCTTGCGGCAAACCCCATCGACAAAGGAACTTGGTTCGCTAAAGCGAAGCTTCTGTTTGCCGCAGGGGATCATCGACAAACGCGGTACGTCGGTGGGACAGGCCACGGCCTGCCAGGCACTCATCGCCCGCAGAAACTCGCGCGTGCCGGCTAGTTCGCCAGCCCCAACGAGTTCTGTCAGCTCGCCCCGTTCCAGCCCCGAGTCGATCAGCAGGACTTCGTTTCCATCGCACCCGGCCAGCAGGCGCGCCACGATTCCAGCCGCGATTCCAGCCCGCGCGCCGTCATCCACGTCGCAAAACAGCAGCACTCCTCCGGTCGGTGATTCTTTCAGCTGGCCAATCCGGCGGAGCAGCGGCTCGCAATCCAGTTCACAGCCAGTGAGGGCCGGTTCCAGCCGGATTCGGTCGCCGGGGCCCGCAATTGGCCTGCCGGGAGCAGGCAACAGCAGGTCCGGCTCGTCCATCAGGCCGTCGAACAGACCGGCACCCCGCCCGCTGTCACGACCAGGATCACCGGTCGCGACCGGTGTTTCCAGGGCCGGCAGGACAGAATTCACAGTCCTGTCCCCACCTTTTGCTACGGAAGACAGCTCATCGACTGCGATCGCGCCAGTCGACGCAGTTGCTGGTTCGGGAGTTGTTTCGCTAGCGGCCACGACCGCATCGCGGAAATCGGGAAGCCAGAAGTTGCCCAGCATGGCGGGCCAAGTCAGGTCATCGGGCTGAAGGCTGGCCGCTTCGCGATTGAACTGATCGTTGAACTGGTTCATGGCATGCGCGCGGCGGCGGTCAGTTGTTTTCGCGAAGCTGGGCGAAGAGCTGGTGATAGTCGAGGCGGACGGCCCGCGGGCGGTGCGGTCCGCGCTGCGGCTGCTTCGACGGCTCGACGGTTTCCGGCCCGGGCGCAGGCTCGCCCGTCGCCGTGGGTTCGTAGCGGGTCACTTCGTCGGGGACAAGCAGCGCCCGGTCGTCCACAGCAGGCTCTCCCGCCATCAGACCCCTGACCGTCATTTGAATGGTGGCCAGTTTCCGCCCGCCTTGTTCCTCGATGGGTGACTCCTGGTCAAGGTCCGGGCTCTGGACTGCGGGTTGGACTTCGAAAGGCGGAAAAGCGCTGATCGACTGAACCTCCCGACCGACTGCCGCGACGGCAGGCGTCCAGAAGTCAGGTCCCGGTTCGATCCGAAAATCCGGTTCCAGTTCGTTCCCGGCGGGCGTGCTATCCGGTTCGGGAGCCGTTTCTTTCACCCCGCGAGGAGACAATTCTTCCGCCTGGTCCATCCGCGGTGGAACAACCGGATCAGAAACCGGTTCTTTCACAGGCGTCTTGCGCGGCAGACGGGAACTCTTGCGTTTGGTCTCCTGACGGGGCGGCGTTACCGCTTCCTCGGCAAACGCGCCCTCCAGCGGAGTCCCGGCCAGTTCGGGGCGGGACTGGACCTCTGTCGGACGCGATGCTTCCAGAGCCTGAATGACGGGTGCCGCGGGCCTCACCGAAAAGATTTTCTGCCCGCTGGCAGGAGGATCATCGTCGAGCGTTCCAAACTCAATCGATGTTTCCAGCGTGTTGCCCGCCGGTCCGCCAGCCGCCGACACGACGCTGTGGCGGGGCAGGTTCTGCAAGTCACACCACGCGGTCTCAGCCAGTTCGGCCGATACCGACTTTTCGCCAATCGCCGCGCATGAAGTCAGGCACTGGTCGCAAAGCTGGTTGATCAGCCGCGGGATGCCCCGGGTCAGTTCGCGGATACGGGCGATCGCTTCGGTCTGGAACAGTTTGCGGTTGCCGCCGCCAGCCCGCCGCAAATGCTGCTGGATGTAGGCCGCCGTCTCGTCGCGGCCCAGCGATTCGAGGAATGCCCGGCAGACGATCCGCTGGTTGAAGGCGTCGAGGTCGGCGTGAGCCAGCCGTTCCTCCAGCCGCGCCGTGCCGGCCAGCACGACATGGCATCGACCCGTGTTCCGCGCGGCGGTCTCGGCCAACACCCGCAGTTCGTCGAGCAGCTCCACGGCGAGGTTGTGGGCTTCGTCGATCAGCATAAGGACCGATCGGCCGTTCTGTCCGCAAATGCCGCGCAAGTGCTGAATCGCCAGCAATCGCAAGTCGCTTTCGTTCTGGTCGCGACAGGGCAGGTTCAGTTCAAACAGAATCCGCTGAAACAGGTCTTTTCGTCCGTCGAGCCTCGAACAGGTGATCTGGACGAAATCCTGGCTGCGACTGGCGGCTTGGCGGGCCAGCAGTTCCAGCACGAGCGTTTTGCCCGTCCCCGTCGCGCCAACCAGCAGCGAAATGCCGAGGCCACGCTGGATCGCGGCGGACAGCTGCTCCAGCGACTGGCTCGCCGAGGGCGTGTCGCACCAGTGCTCGGCGCTGGGTGCCGCCGGAAAGGGCCGCTGTTTGAGTTGAAAGGTCGGTTCGTACATCGCGGATTGGCTGGCGCTGGCGGAGGGAGATTGGCATCCTCGACTGGTCGGCTGACCCGGCCGGAATGGCCCGCCGGGAGTTTCCGGGTTTCACACGATCGAGCGAAAACTCCAGACGATCCGGGTCAGGGCGTGGAGCGGGTTGACGACCAGAACCTCGCGGATTTCCGGTGACGCCACCGCCACGATGCAGAGTGCGAGGAGGGTAGTAAAGACCACCAGCTCGTTCAATTTCAAAATCCGGAGAGACCAGTGCCCCGCCCGCGACCTGAAGTCGGCGGGTGCCGCGGCCTTGAGCGTCCCAAGGACCGGCACGCCCAAGTTCCGCTCCAGCTCCTTGTTGTTCACAAAGCCCGGATCATGCCAGCGTGCATCGACACCGGATGCCAGCACGCAGGCAAATGCCAGCGCGGCGGCAACCGTCAGCAGCAGCCATTCGCGCGGCACGGCCACGCCGTGCGGTGCCTGAAGTACTTCGCCGCGGCTGACCGCCCGCAACGGCTGAATCGACAATTGACCGGCCTGTTGCCCCACCAGAGTCGCAAGCGGTCGCATGGCGCGGTCCCACTCGCTCTCCATCGCGCTGAATGTGGCCGACAAGTCGTCGAGCGGAATTGCGGCAAACTGCTCGCGCCATGCCAGTTGGGTTGATCCTGGAGCAGGCTCAGTGGACCCCGCGCCAAAACTGGCCTGCATGAAAGGATTGTTCTGGCGGGGCAAGCTGCCGTCATTTCCGGAAGCTGGCGATTCAGCGGCGGCCAGCCCTGGGCCAGCCTCGATCATGCTGTTGGCGAGCCCGACAAGCCGGAGGTTGACGGCTTCCAGCTGGGCGTTGGCTTGCATCAACAGCCGGTCCCGCTCGACCCGCAGGTCGCGCAGTTGCCCTTCAGTCAACACAATCGCCTGGTGGCTGTCAGGCAATGCACTGGCCAGCGTCACCTGGTCGCTGACGGCGCCGAGAAATGACTGGACGAGCCCGTTCTCGAGCGGCGTGCCCTTGCCGGACAACATCACACTGATCCGGACCCGTTCACCATTGCCATGCGGGACGACAGCGAAAGCCATCCTCTGGCGAAGCTGGTCCAGTGCCGAAGCCGCAAACATCGCCCGCCCCGACTGGCTTTCCCGCGCCGGACTTCCAGCGATCGCGGCCCGGCATTCGCCCAGCAGACGGCTCAGTGATTCGTCGCCCGCGGCTCGCCGGATGCAATCGGAAACCGAATCGACCGCGGAACTGTCCAAAGGCCCGGTGGCGCGGGTCGACTTGATGTCGACGAATCCCACCGTGTGGAACTCGCGAACCCGGCTGGCCCACAACACGGCCACCAGGATCAGGAGGGCGATCGTGTGGACAGCAATTGCGTACAGCAACCGGAAGCGGCGGATCCGCTCGATCACCGGGTGAGAGGGCAGCGGGCTGGTCGCGGTGGCACGCATGAATGTTGTTGGCTCGGCACAGGACTGGTCCCGGCGCGGCGAATGCGCAGCGCGGAACGGGTCCCTGCGAGAAACTTCGGCGCTCGCGACTGGGCAACTTGAGCCGATTGTTCCGGCTCTGCCGGTTTTGCGGGCGACCGCGCCGTGATTCTGACCAGACCTGGGCAGAAAAAAGTGAGCCTGAGGCGGAAGCCGAGAACGCTGATTCGGCCATCTGCTCACACCCAAGGGCTTCGGCTAGCGCCCCAGGCTCACAGGAATACGCCGACTTGTCCGTCCACCTCAGACCGCCCCTTCACGCGCGGCGGATGCCGGCTCGGCGACTTGGTTCACTTCCGCGGCTGCGGGAGATTCCGGCCTGGGACGAACCGCGACGATCGTCTCGAAGACTCCCCGCTGGACCTCTTCGCCCTTCTGGTTCAGCAACAAAAGCACCCACGCCACTTTGCCCGATCGCCGGCCGTTCTGAACCTTGTCAAGAACCGTTGTCCGGACGCAGACCGTGTCACCGACATGCACCGGCTTGAGGAACTCCCAGTCGCGAATGGCGACAAAGGCGAGTGTGTGCATGCGCGGATAGTTGCTGCCCAACCCGGCCGCCCAGCTGATCCCAAGCAGGCCGTGCGCGATCGGCCGGCGGTAGACCGACTGGGCCGCAAAAACCGCATCGACATGCAGGGGGTTGAAGTCGCCCGTCGCGCAAGCGAAAGAAACGATGTCGGCTTCCGTCACCGTCCGCCCGGTGCTGGTCCAGACCTGCCCGGTCGAGACATCATCAAAATAAAGGGCCAGGTCCGGCATCGCCTACAGGATCGGTCAGGAACTCAACTTCCGGGAAAACAAGCGTGGTGAATCCGGTTCCCATCCCTGTTCTCCCGCGGCACCCTTCCCCATCGGGCGGCACCACAGTTCCTGCTTATCGAATCAGCTGTCCTTGCGATCGGCTACCGGCACCAGCCAACAGTCGGAGTGGAGGGATTCGAACCCCCGACCCTCTGCTCCCAAAGCAGATGCGCTAGCCAGGCTGCGCTACACTCCGAAACCAGACTTCGGACGCCCCTTGGTCAGAGGCCCCTCGGTCAGACGCCCCGTGAACCAGTACGGTTCAGTGGCCCAAATTCAATCTGTGTCCTGCAACTGGCCTGGACTACCCTTCCGCCACGCCAATGGGCCGACAAGGCAATTCCGTTCCGATCCATTCAACCTCGAATTCAGGTGGCCCATGCTATCTGGATCTGGGAGGCTGGGCAATCCGGACCAGACATTGGGAACGGGTTGTGAATGGCCAGAATCCCGCTGATTCAGGGCGAAAAACCGGCCCTGCGACTAACTTGCACGTGCCATCCGGTTGCGTCCGGCCAGTTCGTCGAAAACGCGCTGGAATTCGCCCTCATCGCTGAACTGGATTACGATCGAACCCCGCCCTGCCCGAGCCGCGCGAATTTTCACTTTCAGCCCCAGCGCCAGCCGCAATTCGCGCTCGAGGGCCTCGCGCTGGTGATCGCGCTGGATCGCGGCGACCGGTTGATGAAACGGAATGGCCGGCGACTCGGCCTGCATGATCTGCTGGTTGACCAGCCGTTCGGTATCGCGCACGCTCAGTCCTTCCTCGCCAATGCGGCGGGCCATCTCCAGCTGCAGCGGCTCGTCGCCCAGGGGCAACAGCGCCCGGGCATGTCCCGCGCTCAGTTCGTTCTTCTGCAGCTGTTCCTGGATCTGCCGCGGCAGTTCCAGTAGCCGCATCAGGTTGGCAATCGTGCTGCGGTCGATCTTGAGCCGCTGGGCAAGGTCCTCCTGTTTGCACTGGTGCTCGTCGAGGTAGCGGCGAAACGAGAGCCCCTTTTCAATCGGGTTGAGGTCCTTCCGTTGCAGGTTCTCGACGATGGCGAGTTCAGCCACCAGCCGGTCGTCGGCTTCGCGCAGCCGGGCCGGGATCGTGCTCCAGCCCGCCTGGATCGCGGCCCGCAAACGCCGCTCGCCGGAGATCAGCTGATACCGCCCCGCGACCTGGCGGACGAGAATCGGCTGCAGAATGTCGTGGTCCTTGAGGCTTTCGGCCAGCGATGCGATCTCCGACTCGCTGAAATCGCGGCGGGGCTGGAACGGGTTCTCGTCAATCTCGAAAACGCTCAGGTTGAGCAGCCCGCCCGCTGATCCCGCGACATGGCTGCCTTCATCGGCTCGTGCCGCCAAGCCCGGTTCGCGCAGGTCTTCCTCCATTCCACCGCCGAGCAACGATTCGAGTCCCCGGCCGAGCCGGCGTTTCTTAGGCAAATTCATGGTTCAGGACCTCCATGCCCAGTTCAATGTAAGCCCGCGCGCCGCGCGATCGCGGCGCATGGTCGATCACACTCCGTCCGTGGCTGGGTGCCTCGGAAAGGAGCACGTCGCGGGGAATCACGGTTTCAAAAACAATCTCGCCAAAAAACTCGCGGACCTGCTCTTCGATCTCGTGCGTGATCTCAAGGCCGTGGTCGTACATCGTCAGCAGGATGCCGGCAAAGTCGAGCTGCAGGTTCGGACCACGCATGATCTCGCGAATGACTTCGATCATCTGCGCCAGCCCTTCCATCGCGAAGTACTCGCACTGGATCGGCATCAGCACCTGATGGCTGGCGCTCAGCGCCGTTCGTGTCAACTGGCCGAGGGATGGCGGCAGGTCGAGGACCACAAAATCAAACCGCCCTGCGACGTTCGCGAGGTGCCCCGTGACACAGCGCGTTGCAACCGAGTCGCCCCGCGCGAGGTGGTCGGCGTCCCGAAAGCTGCGGCTACCCGGCAACAACCAGCATCCGGCCGGCCCCAGCTCCCGTAACGATTCGTCGATGGCAGCATCGCTTGCCAGCGGATGGGCGGGCAGCGGTTTTTCACCCAGTCCGGCTGTCGCGTTGCATTGCGGGTCGAGGTCAATCAGCAGGGTCTTGCTCCCCGACCCGGCCAGCGCGCGAGCCAGATTAATCGCGGTCGTGGTCTTGCCCACGCCGCCTTTCTGGTTCGCGATGCTCAACAGCCGAGGCATCGATGGGTCCGGTCTGAGCGCAGGGAAGTGGGGCCAACGATCGGGCCGTTGCCATGGTCGGTCTTTACCAACCTGGGTTGTCCGCCGAAATGGCAATCACTTCTCGCAGCACCCAGACCCGGGCGGAAGGATTGCCCCTTTCCACCAGATAGCCCCGTCGTGGCACGTGAAACTTTGCCCCAACCTCCCCGCTTTCCCGTTCCACGTGGAACCGCTGGCAAAGGTTGCAACCAGCGCTTGCGTTTCACGATTCCCAGCCAGCTTGTAGAGCAATTGTCCCCAGTTGCTCGTCCGCATGACAAAACGGGATTGGGTTTCACGATTCCCCGACGTCAGGGCATTTACCGTTCGTCCCGGAATGGCAGGCCAGCCCCACGAACTTGACATCGAATCTGGTGCCGCAGCGAAAAGGCTTTAGTCACTCTGGCAGGCAGACGATACCGATTGAAGCGGTCGTATCGAATCTGTCAGCACAATCCGGTGCCACAGAAAACGGCCCATTCGGTGAACTGTCGAATGAACAATGCTGGCAAAAATGTGGCGCGGATCGTGGGCGGGCGAAGGTTGTCCGGACTCATCAGCCTCGCTGCGATAATTTGCCTTGCCAGTTTCGGCTCGGGGCAACAGCTCAATCATGCCGGTCGCGCAAGTCCGGACGAACAGTTCGCACTTGCGGCGGGCCACTACGAGCGTCGCGAATGGACGGATGCCGCGGAGGGTTTTTCGCAATTTCTGGAGAGTTCACCGGGGCATCCACGCTCGGCGGGTGCCTGGTTCTATCGCGGCGAATCGCTGATGCAGGCCGGACAGCTTGAACCGGCCCGGGCCGCCTATTTGCAGTACCTGGTGGCCGAGGGCGACCGAAGTCTGGCCGAGCAGGCCTCGTTCCGGGTCGCCGAGATCGCGGCCCGCAACGACGAGCGCGAAGCCGTCCCGCTGCTCGAAAAGTTCCTCCAGACGTGGCCCCGCTCTGCCTGGCGCGAGTTCGCCCTCTACTATCTCGGCCATCAGCGGCTGGCACGCGGTGAACCGCAGCTCGCCCGCAAGGTCCTCGAGTCGGCCCTCGCCGAATTCCCCAACAGTCCGCTCGCCGGTGAGAACCTGCTCGGGACCGGAATCGCTTGCCGGCAACTAGGCGACCTCGACGCGGCGCGGGGGTGTTTTGAGCGACTGATTCCCGTTTCGACGGGACCGTTGCAACAGGGTGCCGAGCTTCAGCTCGCCGGGGTGTTGATCCTCGAAGAACGTCATTCCGCGGCGGCTCCGCTTCTGATCGCATTGACCGAATCGGACGACCTGCCGCCGTCGCTGGCCGGCGAAGCGTGGCTGCTTCACGGGCTTTGCCAGCGTGCTGCGGACGATATCGAAGCCTCTGCCAGCAGTTTCAAGCAAGCAGTCGCGGTGGCCCAGGACGATGACCTCGCCGCAGTCGCAGTTTGGCAACTGGCCCTGGCCTGCGAAGGACTGGGGAATGCGGCCGAGGCGGCGGAACAACTCGACAGGCTGCTTGGCAACTGGCCTGAACACCGGCTGGTCCCGATGGCTGCAGCCATGCGGATCGAACTGCACAGTCGCGAGCAGGCTTGGGAAAAAGTCGCTGCTTCATTTGCCGCGAACGAGCGACACTGGAAGCCGGGTGCGATGCGCACACGCGTCGAGGAGCTTTTCGGGCAAGCGGCCTATGAGCTGGAACGCTTTGCGGAATGCGAACGGACTTTTGAAGGGCTCTTGGACGCGGGCGACGAGTCCGATCCGGCGCGGCGCGGAACATGGCTCTACTACATCGGTGCCAGTCAGATCGGCCTGCAACATTTTGCGGAAGCCGAAAAGACACTCCGGATGATCGACCTCGACCGGCTTTCACCCGAGCGGCGGACGGTTTGCCTGTTCGCTCAAGCCCGCGCGGCCCTTGGCTCCGGCGACACGGCCGGTGCCCGGCCGCTGCTCCAGCAACTGGAGGGTACCAGCGCCGATCCCGGACTGGCTCGCGATGTGCGGCACGAGCTGCTTCGTCTGCTGGTCGCGGATGAAGACTGGACCGCCGCCGGGCGCGAACTCGACGGCTACATGGCGGAGGAAGACTCCAGCCCACGCAGTATGGAACTTGTCGCCTTTATCGGACAGGCAAGTCACAGGGCCGGAAACAGGAAACTCGCGCGTTGCTGTATCGAAGGCGTGCTGGCCGTCGATCAATGCCCGTCCGGGTTGCGCACCGAGGCACTCTCAACACTCGCCTGGATCGAGTTGGAAGAAGGTCATGGCGAAGCCGCCCTTCAGCAGTTCGGGAACCTCGTGCATGCCTTCCCCGATTCGGACGCCACCCGTCGTGCATGGATCGCGATGGCGTTGTTGCTGGAACAGAAGCAGGACTGGCCGGAATCCGCCCGAATGTATGGACTGGCCGCGGAATCGGCACCTGATGTGAAACAGCAACACTCGGCGCTGTTCAAACAGGCCGTGATGCTGCGGAAAGCCGGCGATCCCTGGTCGATCACGCGCGGTGGCGAACTGATCGCCCAGCTGGTCCGCGAATCCAGTGGCGTGGTGCCCCCAGCCGAGCTGGCCTGGGAACTGGCCTGGTACGACCTGCGTCGGGGCAACGGCTCGGCGGCACAAGCGGGCTTTGAGTCGATCGCGACGACGGCTCCAGGCAGCCCGCTGTGGCCCGATGCGGCGTTGCGCACGGCGCGGGCCCGGATCGAAGCCGATGCAACCAGCCCGGCCCGCGACCTGCTGGAGCAGATTCTTGTGGCTGACGCGGTGCCGCCGCTGATTCTCCAGCAGGCGTCGTACCTGCTCGGAAAAATCGAAGCCGAGTCGTCCAACTGGGCGCGATCGAGCGAACTGATGTCCAGCGCTCTGGCGACCCGTGCCGATCCCGCGCTTGATCCGCAGTGCCGCTACTGGCTGGCCGAAAGCCAGTACCGGCTGCGCGACTTCGTGCCGGCCCTTGACGGTTTTTCCCGGCTGGCGCGTGATGGAACAACAGGCCAGACGCTTGCACCGTGGATTGCCCTCCGGCATTGCCAGTGCCTGGCCGCGCTCAATCGCTGGGAAGAAGTCGCCACGGCCGCCGATTCAGGCCGGCAACAGTTCGCAACGTTCGATCGCGGTTGGGAGTTCATTCTTCTCGCCGCCAAAGCCGCCTTTGCCTCTGGCCGCTACGACGACGCGATGCAAGCTTTCGCCGAAGTGATCGCGACGCCTGCCGCCCGCGGAACCGATCTTGCGGCCGAAGCCGAATGGCTGACCGGCGAAGCGCTTTTCCATCAGGAAAAGTACCGCGCGGCCATTGCCGCCTATTACCGCGTTGATTCGCTTTACCAGTCGCCGTATTGGCGGGCCGCGGCGTTGCTGCAGGCCGGCAAATGCCAGGAACTGCTCGGCAACCGGAAGCACGCGGAGGCGCTCTATCGCCAGCTGCTGGAGAAGTTCGGCGACAGTCAGCATGTCGACACCGCCCGCAAGCGGCTCGACGCCAACACCAGCACAACCGCCGACCGGCGAACCCTTGATCCGGGAAACGTCGCCGAGACCCGCTAAAGACAACTACCAGGACCTTCGCAGGGACGCGACGATGGCCAGCCAGACCCAGAACTCTTTCCGGTTTTCAGCCTTGTTCGCCCTCGGCGTTGCCGTGGCAACATTCCTGCCGGCGCCGACTTGGGCCCAGCCCCGGTTGCAGTCCGGCGAGCCGGTTCCAGTTGCCACTCCGGTGCAGGCTTCCGCCGGCGGTCAGGATGTGGCCGGGATCAACGGCTTCGACATTCCGGAGACCGCCGCCTCGCCGCCTCCGGTGGCCGTCCGGTCGCGAAGCCTCGTGCAGTTGCTGGTCGCCGGCGGGCCACTCATGATTCCAATCGTCTTCTGCTCGTTCGTGCTCGTTGTCTTTGCGCTGGAGCGGGCCATTTCGTTGCGCCGAAACCGGATCATTCCCGGTCCGTTCACGCGCAAGTTTCTCGAACAGCTCCGCGCCGGCGACCTGACGCGCGAGCAGGCGATCGCCGTCTGTGAGAAAAGCGCCAGTCCGGTCAGCCGGGTCTTTCTCGCGGGCGTCCTGAAGTGGGGACGCAGCGGGATCGAAGTCGAACAGGCGGTGCTCGATGCCGGCGAGCGGGTTTCCAACGACCTGCGCCGCTATCTGCGGATGATTAATGGAATCGCAACCCTCTGTCCGCTGCTGGGCCTGCTCGGCACGGTTTTCGGAATGATCGAATCCTTCGACGCAATCTCGACCGCCACGGGTACGGCCGCAGAACAGAAGTCCCTGACGGCCAGCGGGATCAGTGTCGCGCTGATCACAACGGCCGCCGGAATGTCGATCGCCATCCCCGCCCTGATTCTCTACCTCTCGTTCACCAGCCTCGTCGAGCGGCGGGTTACCGAAATCGACTCACTGGGCATGAAACTGGTCAGTCTTGTTTCGGCCGAGGCGACTGCCGAAAACGGGCGCGTGGCCCGGCCGCGGAAAGCCGCCTGACCGGACATCTGACCCGACGCCAAATCGAACCGGGAGCCCTTCGATGCCCATCCGCATCCAGCGAGACGACGACACCAACATCAACCTGGTGCCCCTGATCGATGTCCTCTTCATGCTGCTGATTTTCTTCATGGTCAGTTCCCGGTTCGACGAGCTGGACGAATCCGAGCGGAACATCCAGGTCGTCGTGCCAGCCGTGTCCGACGTGTCCACCCTGACGCCACCGCCTCCCCGCAAAGTAATCAACGTGCTTGCCGACGGCTCGCTGACGCTCGACCGCGAGGCCGTCACGCTCCCGCAGCTCTCGGCCCGGCTCGAAGCCGACAAAGCCCAGTACCAAAAGCTCGGTGTCGTCGTACGCGGCGATGCAAACGCCCGACACCAGCATGTGGCCGACGTGATCGCCACTTGCCGCAGTCTCGACATCTCTGACCTCAACATCGCTGTCCGCCCCATCGTCCGCTGAACATGGGACAGGCTTCCAGCCTGTCTGCGTGGGACAGGCTTCCAGCCTGTCATCCATTCAGTCAATTCATCCAGTTCAGTCAATTCGGCCAAATCAGTCTGTCCGACAGGCTGGAAGCCTATCCCACGATCGCCCCGTGCAACTCCTCCTCGAAACCTGGCAATGGTTCGTCGAACGCCTCACAGGTGGATCGATGCTGGTCTGCGCGATCACGGGCGCGGCATTCCTTGTCAGTTCGGCGTTGATCCTCGTCTACACCCGAATTGGCCAGTCACGTCCGGTAACCACCTGCGTGCTGCTCAGCATCGTGGCCCATCTGCTGCTGCTGGTCATGGCGAGCCGGGTCTTCTTCATCCGCGCACTCGGCGAAGGAAGTGGGGAAGTCGCGTCGGTCAACATGGTCGAACTGCCGGACGATGAAGCGGTCGCGCCTGAAGACCTGCCGGTGACGGACGAAACGGATGAAGAACCACCGCCGTTCGACGCTGGCCCCGCCGGTGGAACGGCTTCGGAAGAACTCGCCATCCAGCCGGAAGTGCCGCAGGATCTGCCTCGCCCGGACCACGAAACCGAACTGGTGATCGAACGGGAGTGGACTGACTCGCCGCAGCCCGCCAGCGATGCCCGTCCCGTGGACGGGCTTGCGATTGAGCCTCAACCGCAGCAGCCGCAAGCTCCGGAACTGTCTTCCGGGCGCGTGAGGCCCGAGGAGCTGCCCGTTCCCGACGCGGCACCGCCGATGGAAGTCGAAGTTCCCCGACTGGAGGCCGCGGCCGAATCACAGCCATTCGACCTGGCGGCAGGCGACGGCCTCCCGGAACTGCCGGTTTTCGATCCGGCCGATGCCGGGGGCGAACAAGCGGTCTCCCCCATCGGGCCACTCTTGAATCCGGTGCCTGACAATGCGGTTGCCAGTCCCGTTGCCGACTCCTCACCTCCGCCGGCCTTGCCGTTGCCCAAGCCATCATCGATTCCTGTCGCCGAACCTCTGGATGACTCGGCCGAGCGACTGGCCGAAGCGATGCGAGTCCAGTTGCGAGCGGCAGACCGGCCGCCTGTTCCGCTTGAGTATTCATTGCGGACCGCCGCGCGGCGCAGCGAGATCGTGGCGCGCAACGGAGGCTCGGCCGACACCGAAGCCGCTGTCGCCGCCGCGCTGGCCTGGCTGGCCCGAACCCAGGAAGCGGATGGCCGCTGGGATCCCCATCGTTCGGGTGCCGGTCAGGAGCGGAACCTGCTCGGTCACGACCGACGCGGCGCGGGAAGCTCGGCCGATTGTGGGATTACGGCCCTCGCCCTGCTGGCGTTTCTCTCGGCCGGGCACACGCATCTGGATGGCGATCATCGCGAGACCGTCGCGCGCGGCTTGGAGTTTCTGCGCGCCAGCCAGACGGCCGATGGCAGCCTGGCGGGGAATGCGACGCTTTACGAGCGGACCTATTGCCATGGGATGGCGATGCTCGCGATCGGAGAAGCCGTCGCCATGACGGGCGACGCCCAGCTGCGCGACTCACTGCGTCAAGCCGTGGGCTGGACCGTCAATGCGCAGAACAGGATCGATGGCGGCTGGCGCTACCAGCCGGGTGACGCCGGTGACATGAGCCAGTTCGGCTGGCAGGTGCTCGGGCTGCGCTCGGCGATGCTGGCCGGCGTCGACGTGCCGCGCGAAACGCGGGACGGGATGTCCCGTTTCCTGCATCAATGCACGCGCGGTCCCTCACGCGGGCTCGGCTGCTACCGGCCTGGCGAAGGCCCCAGCCCGACGATGACGGCGGAAGCCCTCGTCTGCCGCTACCTGCTGGAATCTGCTCCGCCGCCTGACACCATTCGTGAAGCGACGGAGTATCTCCTTAAGGCCCTGCCCAGCGAGTCCGAAGCCAACTACTACTACTGGTACTATGCGACGATGGCCAGTCACCAGGCGGGTGGTGACGCCTGGGAGCGCTGGAACGCCACACTGGTGCCCGTCCTCGCACGGATGCAGGTGCTGGAAGGCCCCGACGCCGGCAGCTTTCGAGCCGATCAGGCCTGGTCCTGCCACGGCGGCCAGGTATTTTCAACGGCGATGGCCACGCTCTGCCTGGAGGTCTATTACCGCTATATGCCGGTTTACGAGGCGTCGCGCAGTGAAAACCCGACCGGACGAGCAGGTGGTCGCAAGCGGTAGGCGTGAACGCTGGCCGCGGCGTGTCGGCGCACTGGTTTGACACTTTTGGACCGTTCTGGAATACTTGGAGCATAGTCGCGACTTTTGAAGGCGAACCTGATTCGACCTTACAATCGCGGGAAATGAGAGCTTCAAATGGGCATTGGCTGGTGGGAAATCCTGGTCGTGATGGCCGTTCTCGCGCTGCTTTTCGGCAGCACGAGGTTGCCTTCGTTGATGCGGAACATGGGTCGCAGCATCAATGAGTTCAAGGCGGGCATGAAAGACAAGCCTGCTCCCACGGGCAATATCGGAACTGAATCCGGCGAAGATCGCAGTAACCCATGATTCCCGGATTTGGAATTGGGGCCACCGAGCTGATGCTGGTCGCCGTGGTGGCGGTGATCCTTTTCGGCAGCAAGCTGCCCGAAGTCGCCCGCAATATGGGCAAGTCCTACCACCAGTTCCGCCAGGGGCTCAACGACCTTAAGTCGTCGATCAACACCGAACCGCCGAACTACAACGTCGACACGATGCCGCGGCACGAACGGATCCGGCATTATGCCGACGCCCGGACTGGCGATTCCACCAATGGCGACAACACGCCGTTTCTGCCACCGCCATCGGACGTGGCATAGGCATCCTGCCTGTCGGTCCGCGGAAGTCTGAACTGTCTGAGAGGTCCGACGGCTCGATCGGGTCAGTACTGGCGACAGGCTGGAAGCCTATCCCATTGTGCGCTCCCAGGCTGCGATCAGGATCGCCGCGGCCGCGTCGATATCTTCTCCCGACGTGTACCAGCCGAGGCTCAGCCGCATTGCCCCGCGCGCCTGTTCCGCGCTGATTCCCAGGCAGGCGATCGATCCGCTGACGGCCGTCGACTCGGCATGACAGGCGGCCCCGGTCGATGCGCAGATCTCAGGGCAGCCACGCAGCAGCTGGTGGGCATCAACACCCGGCAAGACCAGGTGCAGAGTGTTGGGCAACCGCGCGACCTGTTGGCCACTGATCAGGAGTCCAGGGCCAATCGCCTCGGCCAGCCGCCGTTGCAGTTCGTCGCGAAGCTGCGCCATCCGCTCCGTCGTTTCACCCACCGCCCGGGCGGCGAGCGACGCGGCCTTGCCCAGCCCGACGATGCCGGCCGTGTTTTCGGTGCCAGGCCGCAAGCCCCATTCGTGACCTGCCCCGTGCATGGCCGGCTCCAGGTCGAGTCCCTCGCGAACGAACAGGGCTCCCACGCCCTTGGGACCATAGAACTTGTGCCCGGCAATGCTCAGCAGATCGACATCGAGCTGGTCGCACTGGACTGGCAGTTTGCCCACGGTTTGTGCCGCGTCGGAGTGCAGCGGCACACCGCGGGCGTGGCAGATTTCGGCGATTGCGCGAACCGGCTGGACGATCCCGGTCTCATTGTTGGCGTGCATGACGCTGACAAGCCGCGTGTTCTTGCGGAGGGCCCGTTCAATCGCGGCCGGACGGACGAGCCCCTGGCTGTCCGCCTGGACCACGGTGACTTCGTAGCCGAGCCGCTCCAGAAACGTGGCCGGGGCGGTGATCGCCGGATGTTCGATCGAGGAAATTACCAGGTGCCCGCCGGCTGCAACGTTGCCGCCGAGCAAGACGCCCTTGAGCGCGAGGTTGTTGCTCTCGGTCCCGCCGCCCGTGAAGACGATTTCTTCGGCATCGCAGCCCAGCAGCCCTGCCACCTGCGACCGGGCGTCGGCCATCGCTTCTGCCGCGGCCCGTCCAAGCGAGTGCGTGCTGGACGGATTGCCGTAATGCCGCGCGAAGAACGGCAGCATCGCTTCCACCACACTGGGAGCAACCGGCGTCGTGGCGTTGTAGTCCAAATAAAGCGTCTTCAATTCAGCTCTGCCAACTGCGGCCCGGTTCTGGTTTCAAGTTCACCAGAATCAGCCAGAACTCGCAAGTGCCCTGTCAACCCTCGATGTTGGGCTTACCACGATCAGCCGGAACGCGTTAACGTCCGGTTTTGGTGCAACAGCCGTGGGCTAACGCCCATTGGTTGATCCCGGTCTCAAGCCTCGACGGTGCACTCAACGTCCCTGACTTGCGGTGAGCCGGAAGTTGCGAGGCCATCGTCACGCCAACTGGAATGGTTGGCAGTCGTCTGCTCCTGCTGCGACCATTCGATGATCTCCCGGTCGGCAAGCTCGCATGGTGTCAACGGCAGCGGCGTGATTGCCAATGGCCGGTGCGTTGCGGCGCCGAGGTCGATTCGGGCGGCTTTCACCGGAGCGGCCTGCGGGGCCTGCAGTCGCTGCCGGTACCCGAAACCCGCCAACATTGCCAGTCGCTGGTTTCGTTCGTCACCGCCACGGCCCGTTCCACCTGGATCACCAGAGGGCAGAGGTCCGCCGTCATCATCCGCAATGGTTCCGGTCGCCAAAGCATCGCCCAGCACCGCATTGATGGGTGCCGAAAGAGTGACAAAAAACGTCTCATCACCCTCGACAATGCCGTCGCCGTAGACGGCAATACCCAGCTGGACCGACGAGACGCCTGCCTGGACCTTGAACTGGTCGCTGATCGTGAAATAGTCGATCCCCCCCGTGGCCGAGCCATCGGTCGTGGCGTAGTTGAAATAGACCAGCGCGGTGGGTGCCGGCACCAGGGTCACCGTGAACCAGAGCGTCCGTTTGGAATTGGCCGGCCCTTCGACAATCGTGGCATCAGCAATCGAAACCACCGTCTGCGTTGGGTCGTTGTCAAGAATGGTCCCCGTGCCTGTTGCCGAGCCGAGCGTGCCGCCCGAAGGCCCGGAAAGGGTAACGCCAAACGTCTCGGTCGCTTCTGCCGTTGCGTCACCCACGATCGGGACGGTCACTGAAAGCGTGGTCTGGCCCGGCGCGAAAGTCAGCGATCCGCTGGTCGTCTGATAATCACTGACGGGCAGTGCCGAACCGGCCAAGGTCGCGTAGTTGACACTGACCGGGTTGATCCAGGCGGCCGAAAGGCTGACGGTAAACGTGGCGGCGGATGTGCCCGAATTGCTTTCGGTCACCGTGATGCTGTTGATGCTGATCGTAGGCAACGGAATGCCGGACGTGACCAGCTTGTACACATCCAGTCGACCGCCGGTGACCGTGATCCCGGCCATGGATGTCGTGGCCGTGGTATTGGCGAGCAGTGCGGCACGAATCTGGACCGCCGTTGCGCCTGGCACAAGAGACTTGTAAAGCGCCACTGCACCGGCCACATGCGGCGACGCCATCGAGGTGCCGCTGTAAGAAGCGTAGCTGTTGTTGGGAACCGTGCTCATGATTGCGCTGCCTGGAGCACCCAGGTCAACCGTGGTGGCCCCATAACTGGAGGACGACGACTTCGCACCCGAACTCGTGATGTTGGCGACGGCGATCACAGCGTCGTAGCCCGCACCGGAAGTCGTGTTGTAGTTCGAGGGGTAGCTGGCGGAAGCGTCGTTGTTGTTGTTGGCGTTGCCGGCTGCCGCGACGAACAGGATGTTGGCCTGGGCGCTGCGGACAATTGCGTTGAGCAGACTGGTCGACTGTCCACCGCCGCCCCATGAGTTGTTGGAAGCAACGATGTTCAGCCCATGGCGGGTTTTGAGGTCGGTCAGGTAATCGACCGCCTTGATGGCATTGGCCGTCGTTCCGCCACCGGTGCCCAGGAACCGCAGCGAGACCATCTTGACATTCCAGTTCACGCCGGCGACGCCCACCGCGTTGCCTCCCACGGCACCGATCGTGCCCGCCACATGCGTTCCGTGATCGTCGCTGGTGCCGTTGTAGACCGTGGCATTGTTGTTGACGAAGTTCCAGCCATTGCGGTCGTCGATGTAGCCATTGCCGTCATTGTCGATTCCGTCAATCGTCTCAAACGGGTTGACCCAGATGTTGGCCGCGAGATCGGGATGCAGGACCTGTATGCCTTCATCAATCACGCCGACGATGACGCCGGAGGAGCCGGTGTAGCCAAGGTTCCACGCTTTCTCGGCCTGGCTGCCGAAGGTGTTGGTGGTACCGGTGGGTCCCACGGCAGTCGGCGAATCGTTGCTGTACATCCCCCACATGCTGCCGCCCGTGTATTGCGGGTCGTTGCTGACCACGGCCGGGGCGTAGATCCAGTTCGGCTCCGCGAACTCGACGCCAGGCAATGCGCTGACCAGGGTGATGGCGCTGGTGACATCGGAACCGGCTGGCAGGCGCAGCAAATCCAGCTGCCCTGAACCGGCCCGTTGCATCGTCGGCGTATGGATCGACTGGACGAGGTCAGCTCCCAGCGTCTGGCGAACGGCCAGCTGATCCGTGGACCAGGCATCCGGCGCGTATTGCACCAGCAGCTCGCCCGGTACAAACGTCGCCAACAGGGCCCGGATCTCCAGCGCCTGGTAGTCTGGCTCCGCAACACGGCTCGAGCCCGGCGAGCCGGCAGGCCTGGTTGTCGAACGCTTTGGAGGGCCGGACCGGACTCTCTTCCCTGTCATGAAACAGTCCTTGCGCGCGAACGGATTTGGTGCCCGCCTGGACCCGTGTCGCGGCGGGCTGGTTTCTTGCCA
The DNA here is from genome assembly GCA_031405895.1 of Planctomycetota bacterium. Taxonomy (GTDB): domain Bacteria; phylum Planctomycetota; class Planctomycetia; order Pirellulales; family Pirellulaceae; genus BJ22. The sequence continues at coordinate 4,645 of JANOFL010000121.1, read as the reverse complement.
CTCTATCACCCGCCCCCCCGTCTTCAAGTAGCAGAATTGCCCTTCTGGCATTCTCAGGGTGGCCAGCTGCTCTAGCAGGCAGTTAGACTTGAGACCGGGACGCAGGGGCCGAAGGCACTGCCGTCGCCATTGGCTCTGCCGAAACGCCGGAATAAGAAGTGTTGGCTGAACGTTAATCCGCGGGGCTACATGACCCAATCCGGATCTTCTCAATCAGGCAAAACGAAGCCATTCGGAGCGCGAACTGGCAAGGCCACGGCTTGCCAAAGCCGGGGCGCTGGAGCCAGCAGTTTCGCCCGGTTGATGCTTGCCCTCGGCCTGATTTTCACGACCATCGCCCTGGCCTCGCAACTGTGCGGTCAGGATTCGTCCGATGGCCCAGTGAACGCGGTCGGCGGTTCGGATATTTCTCCCGCGGACCTTGAGTTCTTCGAGTCCCGCATCCGGCCGCTGCTGGTCGAACATTGTCAGGACTGCCATTCCGGCGAAGAGCCTTCCGGTGGACTGAATCTCCAGATTTCCGGTGGTGCCCTGCACGGAGGCGATTCCGGGCCGGCACTGGTGGCGGGCAAACCGGACGAGAGCCGCCTGGTCCAGGCCGTCCGCTATGACGGTGTTTTTCAGATGCCCCCGGACTCGCAGCTGCCAGCCGAGGCGGTGGCCCTTCTCGAAGAGTGGGTCCGTCGCGGAGCGCCGTGGCCGGCCGACCGTACAGGCGCAGCCGAAACTCCGGAAGCAGCCCCTGAGCTCGAACTCACTGCCAGCCCCGAATGGCAGCGCCGGGCCAGCCACTGGGCCTGGCAATCACCCGCCGAAATCGTTCCGCCGGCTGCGGCTGCCCCGGACTGGCCGCGCGACCCGATCGACCAGTTTGTCCTGGCCCGGATGACCGCAGACGGCCTGCAGCCCGCAGCGGGTGCCGACCGGGCGACGCTCTTGCGGCGCGCGTCGTGGGTCCTGACGGGAATCCTGCCCTCAGTCGATGAACTGTCGGCGTTCGTCAGCGATCCTGCATCGGACCAGGAAGCGTTCGCGCGCCAAGTCGACCGCCTGCTCGCATCGCCCCGGTTCGGCGAGCGGTTCGCCCGACACTGGCTCGACCTCGTGCGGTACGCCGAGACGTACGGACACGAGTTCGACTATCCGCTCCCTCACGCCTGGCAATACCGTGATTGGGTGATCCGGGCAATCAATGCCGATGTGCCCTATGACCAGTTCGTCCGCGAGCACATCGCCGGCGATCTGCTCGAGCAGCCGCGACTCCATCCGGTTGAGAAATACAACGAGTCGATCCTCGGCACCGGATTCTGGTTTCTCGGCGAAGCGACTCACGGTCCGGTTGACGTCCGGGCCGACGAAGCCGGTCACATCGACAACCGGATCGACGTGATGTCAAAGACTTTCATGGCGATGACAGTTGCCTGCGCCCGCTGCCATGACCACAAGTTTGACGCAATCACTGATGAAGATTTCTATGCTCTTTCCGGACTGCTCCAGAGCAGCAGCCGGCAGCTGACGTTTATTGACGTGAACGGCCAGATCGAACAGGCCGCCACCAACACCCGGGCCGTGATGGACCGGGCCGATGTCGCATTGGATCAGGCTGTTGACCGCTTGCGAACGCTCGACCGCGAAGACCTCGTTCAGCGGATCGTCGATGTTGTCCAGCTGGCCCGAACGCGACCGGCCTTGGCCTCCGAACCGGTCGCCCGTTTCCAGGGTGAGGATTTTGCGTTGCCCGAAGCGCCGCCCGGTACAGTCGAAGTCCAGACAATTGCCGCGCACGGCGAATTCGCCTGGGAAGGCGACCGGCAGCTCTGGTGGCGCGATGCAGCCGATGGCGACTCGCTGTCCCTCGAGTTCGAATCGCCGGTCAGTGGCGAAGTCGAAGTCTGGGCCAATCTGACGCTCGCGCGCGATTACGGCATCGTCCAGTTCGCACTCGATGGCCAGCCGTTGGGATCGCCGGTCGACTGTCACTCGGCATCGCTGGCGATTTCCGGACGCCGCAGTTTGGGCAAACTTGTCCTCGAACCGGGCAAACACCAGTTGTCCGTGACCCTCGCCGGTGTCAATGACAAGGCCGTCCCGCAACGAATGTTCGGCCTCGACTGGCTGGAGATCGGCAGCGTCAATCCGCCGGAAACCGATAACACCTGGCAAAACGCCGTCGCGCAAGTTGCTCAACGTCACGGTCTGAGCGTCGAGACACTTGCTGGCGTGGTCGAATCGACCGAATCGTTCATTTCCGATATGCCGTGGGTAGGGGTGACCATCAAGGACGTTGGAGCGAAAGAACGCCCCTTTGAGCTGTTCGTCGACTTCGCAAAAAGTTCCGGGGGCTGGATAACTGCCGGCTGGACCTTTGAGCTGCCAGTTCAATCCGATCGCCTTGCATACGATGGACAGCTGCTTCCCCCAGGCGTAATCGCGGGTTCGCGGGGAGGGCGGCAACTTCAGGGGTCGCTGCGTTCACCGACATTTGAAATCACGGAGCCGCGCATTCACTGGCTGGTCCGTGGCGGCAATGTCCGGTTGCGGGTCATCATCGATGGCTTCGACCTCGACACCGACAACCCGCTACTGTTCGAAGGCCTTTCGCCCGTCATCGAAGACCAGCCCGGATGGCGCTGGGTCACGATCGCGGGCGACTTGAAAAACTACATCGGCCATCGTGCGTGGCTGGAAGTGCTCGACCATGGCGAGGGCGCAGTCGACATTTCAAGGATCGAATTCTCCGGCGGCGACGCAGCGATTGATGATTACCTTGCTTCAACCGCCGATTCGAGGACTTCAACCGGTGACATCCAATATGCTCCGAAGAGGTTCGTGCGGGCCATGCTCAACTCCGCGCTGGCATCAGGATCGAACATCGGTGAATTTTCCAAACGCGTTGCCCGGAACCGGTTTCTCGCGTGGTTGACTACGGGTGAAGGCCGCAGGCTGGCCGCTTCCGAATTAACACCGGACCAGCCACCAAAAACCGAACGCGATGGCGGCCCGCGAGCGGCTCCGGAGGTACCTCCGGATTCCGCACTGCTTGATCTTCTGGCCGAAGCCAAGTCAGCGGTTGGTGCTGCCAACTCTCCCCAACTTGCGATTGCCATCGCGGAAGGAACGCCGGAAGACGAATATCTTTTCATTCGCGGTAATCATCGCAACCCCGGCCCGGCGGTTCCGCGGCGGTCGCTGGACGTGCTCGCCGGCAGGACCGCCGTCGACTGGAGCCAGATCAAGGGCAGTGGCCGGCAGGAACTGGCGAACGAGCTAACCGATCCGCGCCATCCGCTGGTCGCGCGGGTCATGGTCAACCGGCTCTGGCATCACCTCTTCGGCGAAGGCCTCGTTCGCTCGCCAGACAATTTCGGGATCATGGGAGCAGCGCCCACGCATCCCGAGCTGCTGGACTGGCTCGCCCGCGAATTCGTCGCCGACGGCTGGTCGGTCAAACGGATGATCCGCCGGATGATGCTCTCCCGCACCTGGCAGCAGGCGGTCCAGGCACCGTCTGAATCCGTAACCGCCGACCCCGACAACCGGCTCTGGTCGCGTGCCCTGCCCCGCCGGATGGACGGCGAATCACTGCGTGACTCGATGCTGGCCATCAGCGGGCGACTCGATGGGACGTTGTTCGGCCCGCCGGTTCCCATCCACCTGACTGAGTTCATGCAAGGCCGCGGCCGGCCCGGCCAGTCAGGTCCGCTCGATGGCAACGGCCGCCGTTCGATCTACCTCGAGATCCGCCGCAATTTCCTCAACCCGTTCATGCTGGCCTTCGACACTCCGATTCCATTCAATGCGATGGGCCGGCGGAATGTCTCCAACGTCCCTGCCCAGGCCCTGATCCTGATGAACGATCCACTCGTCACCGAACAAGCCGGGCTGTGGGCGAAACAGCTGACCGAATCAGTCGCCGACCCCGCCGGGCGGATCGATGAAGCATTTTTGGCTGCTACGGGGCGACTTCCCGATGAGTCGCAGCGCAGCGAATGTCTGGCCCTGATCGACCAGCTGACGGCCGGGGGCGCGGACGAGCTGTCCGCCTGGTCCGCCCTCTGCCACGTGATCTGGAACTCCAAAGCGTTCGTGTTTGTGTTTTAGTGTAGAGCAGTTGTCCCCAAAATCTACTGGCAGTGGACACGGAAGTTACCCACTGAAAAAGTAACCAGCAACAAATTGCGCGCGGCCGTGCAAGGAGCAGTTGGGGACAACTGCTCTACGTTCGCCACGCCGTAAGGATCGAACAGCCCAGCATGCCCAGCTACTTAACCCGCCGCAACCTCCTCCAGCGCTCGGCCTGCGGATTCGGGGCCGTCGCTGCGGCCGCACTGCTGCCGCGCTGGGCCGGTGCGGCGACTGACGATCACAAGCGCGTGGGGGGCCTTCCCGACCTGCCGCATCATCCGCCAAAGGTGCGGAGCGTGATCTTTCTCTACATGGACGGCGGACCCAGTCAGGTCGACACATGGGACCACAAGCCACGCCTGAAGAAGGAAAACGGCCAGCCCTTCGGCCTGAAGATGGAGCCGACCCAGTTCAACAACAACGGCAACACGCTTGCCAGCCCGTGGGAGTTCCGCCCTTACGGCGAATGCGGACTCGAAGTCAGCGACCTGTTCCAGAACATCGCCGGTCACGCCGACGA
>JANOFL010000109.1:0-22649 GCA_031405895.1 Planctomycetota bacterium | reverse complement strand
CGCTAGCCGAGGACGCTAATTCAACCGTTAACTCACTCCCGAGGGAATCGGCTAGCGCCTCAGGCTCACAAGAACTAGCCGTTTTATCAGTCCACTTCCAGCCTGTCGTCCACGCTGAGTTTTTTTGCTGACTGACAGGCTGGAAGCCTATCCCACGTCTGATAACAAAACCACATGGATCTTCTCCAGTCCGAAACCGCTAGCGGCCACGAAATGGCATTGAGCCGGACCACGTTTTTCGCGACAAGTCCGCCGCTCTCAATAGAAACCCACTGTTTGCAGGCCCGGGCGCGGATGCCCATGAACATCAGACTGAGACTCATCGCGGCCGCTGCGTTTCTGGTCTTCGCCGGCTGCAACGCCGATCCCGGTTCGCGCCGCGAGATCGCCCTGCTCCGCGCCGAGCTGGTCGACCTTGAGAACGAGTACTATTCGCTCAAGTCGCGATGCAAGGCCGACGGGTCGCAAACCGAAAGCTCCGCATTCTGCGACGATTCCGGGACCGTGAACCACAGCGGCGAGACGTGGCCTGCGGAGCATTACCCTGTCGGTAGTTACCCGTCAGGCGGTTTCGGCGGCAGTCTCGACCCGGGCAACTCCACAAACCCCGTCATTCAGACGATGCCGGCGGGCCAGGCTCCAGCCACCAACCCGACGGGAGGGACTCCCGTTCCCGAAGAAATTGACCTCACTCCGGCCGGGCCACTTCCCGGTGGGCAAAGTGCCGGGAACCAGTCAGATGGCGCGCGATCCGGCCGCCCTCCGCACACTCCTGCTGCGGAAGTTCTCTTTGTCGGCGACCAGACTACTGCCCGCGACCACGATGGCGACGGCAAACCCGACGGGATCGAGGCTGGCTTCGTGCTGCTCGACGCTTCCGGCCAGGCCGTCACCGGCCCAGCGCGGCTGGTCTTCAGCCTGATGGATGACGCCTTGCCCAGTGGCCAACAGCGACTCGGTCTGTGGGAGCACAACCCGGCTTTGAATACTTCTTCCGGCTCTGCCACGGCAACGGGCGCAACCCTGCGCGTGTTCCTTCCCTGGCAAGGCTCGCGGCCCGAACATGATGAACTCTGGCTCTTCGTCCGCCTGGTTGGCAATGGCTCGAGCAGTGAAGCCTCGACTCCTGTCCGGCTGAGTGCCATGAGCTCCGCGCCTGCAACGTCGTCGCGGACGGCCAAGACCGGCCCTGAGATCGAAATCGACCTCGACGACCTCAACGATCCGGCCAGTGGCTCCCCGACCCGTCGACCCCGCTGGCGCGCCACGCGCTAACGTGGGACAGGCTTCCAGCCTGTCGTTTCAAGCAGGACAGGCTGCCAGCCTGTCGGCCGCATTGAACTTGATTTACAAAAAAAGGCTGGAAGCCTGTCTCACATCAGAACGCGGCCTGCAGCCGGAGGCCGGGAACGATCGCCGTTTCGAAGCCGACTGTGCTCGGCCGCACGACCTGCAGGTCGCCGGTCAGACGCAGATTTTTCGTCAGCGCCGCGTTGTAAAACCACTCGAGGCCGTATTCATCCTGCTGGGGAAGGATCCCGGCGGTCAGGGCCTCAAACTGGCTGCTCAGCCCGAGGTTGAACAGGCCAAGGCCAAAAGTGTCGGCAGTCCGGTCGGCCCGCATCACCTGCCCGCCCAGCCCGACGATCGTCGTGTACTTGATCGGGTTCGGATTACCGTCTGACAGCCCCAAGCCTCCAAAGACCCCCCAGGACCGCTTGACGTTGCTGGGATCGACCCACAATGCCTGAAAGAAGTTGGCGTAAAGCGACCAAGACCCGGTTTCAACAGGCAACGGACCCGCGAGCGGCGAGAGGTTGAGATACGACGACGGATCGACGGACGTGTACTCGGTGTTGCTGTACGTCCCGCCGAGATTCCAGGTGCCTGGCCGGCAGCCAAAATTCGTTCGGAAAATGAAGTCCGGCACCAGCACCACGCCCCGTTCGTACAGGTCGTCGAGGCCTTCGGTCGCCCGATCCACCGGGTCAAATACCGAGAACGAGAAGACTGGCTGCAGATCCTGCAGTACTACAAACCCGGCACCGGCCGCGGAATACGTCACAGTCCGTGCGGCAATCGGGTTAAACACCAGCGAGGTGTTCATGAACCCTCCCAGCCCCGGCCGGCCAAGTCCCATTGCCGGGTTGTAGCGGATCGGAAATTCGTCCAGCGTGTTGATTTTGCCAGCAAAGACCGCGAAATTCTCCGACAGGGCCTGCGTCACCCTCAGTCCGGTCAATGCCGTGACGTTGCCGTCCATTTCAGGGAAAGCCATCGCAATGTTGCTCGGAGCAAGTAACCCATTGATGTCGTTGACGGACTGGCCAAGCCGGGATTCGAGATGGGCGTCGATGAATAGACCTTCCCAGAGCCCCGCCTTGTGGCCATCGATTTTGGTCAACAGGTCAAGCTTGCCGCCGTACTCCCAGTCCTGTTCGCGGCCGCCTGACGCGACCCCCTGATAAAACTGCGTGGCGTAAAACTCGTAGCCGATGCCGCGCCTGGCAAGGACGCTCTTGATCCCGCCGCCCGCGTGGCAGCCGCAGCCCGAGTTGCAACCGGCACTACCACCACCACCTGCCGGGTTTGGAGATTGCGCGATGGCCACATTCCAGTCGATGCCGGAAGGGCTGACTGCGGGCACTTGAGGTGCAGCAACGGCCGACAGTTGTTCCGTCGGGGACGAGGGCACCGGTGCCGGATCCTGCAAAGCTGCCCCGATCCACGGACTGCCGGTCACGGTGGTCGGCCTGTATTCGGCGGGCTGGCTTGGCTGGCCCAGCAGAAAGGTCGACGATGTGCAGGCCGCGAGGCTGACGCCGGCCGCAAACATCCGGACCCAGCAGATTTTGCCACGCTGCGAAATGACGCTCGTTGTGAACATGGTTCAGGCTCCTTCCCTTGCGGGGGCTTCACAAGACTCCTGGCCTGCCAGCCGCGCGCTGACTTTGATTGAATCGTCCCTGTCGGCTTCTAACCGTCCGTCAGTAAACCAGCTGAAAACGCGTTTGCAGGCTGTCGCTCTCGCCTTCAACGCCGAAGCGGTCCAGCCAGGTGTGGCCCCACCCAACTCCGATCTTGGCGTGGCGCGTCGCCCACCAGTTGAGTCCGACGTATGACCGGTCAAACGAACCGCCCAGCACCAAATCGTCATCGAGATCGACGTTGGAGTAACGCCCAACCAGCTCCCATGCGCCATATTCGCGCTCGGGAATGACGCGCCGGGCGTAGCCGACGGTCCGGTCGTAGGGTCTTGTCTCGCCTGTCAAAACCCAGCTGCCAATCACATAGTAGCCGTCAAATTCCGGGTTGCCCGACGGCGTCGACAGCACGCGCGAGCGGATGTACTCGGCGAGCACCGAGACCGGCCCTTCATTCCAGAGGACTTCCATGCCCAGGTTCAGGGCGTGGTCGCTGGCCAGCGTCCCGGTATCAACAAAGTAGTCGGTCACATTGGATTCGGGCCGGCCGCGGAAACGCAGCATGTCGCTGTCGCCGCCGGCGTAACGGCCCGCCAATCCGACGTGCAGGAACCGCTTGTGCTCATGATGGTCCCAAAGCAGCCCCGTCAGCCTCCCCGTTACATCCGTACCACTGTCGGTGAACGACTCGTCGTTGACAAACCAGTCGTTATAGATTCCGGTCGAAGCCGTCATCCGGTGATCGGCTCCAATCACGCGCCGCAGGACGACTCCCACATTGCGGGAAACGAAGAAAGGGTTGAGTACCCGCTCCTGGGCCGGCATGTTGGCCGCGTCGCCCACCATCTCATAGCAGAACGTCTCCTTGGTCTTGCCGATCGTCAGGCTGGTGTCCTCGCCGCCGATGGGATACGTCAGCGAGAGGTCGGTGACCTGCCAGAGCTGGTCAGGGTCGCTGTCAAAGCCCTTGTACTCGGCCGCAAACAGATAGCCGGCCTTGTACTCGCGGCCGATCTTGCCGCGAAACATCAGCCGCGCCGCGCGGTCATCCCACTGATCGCGTTGGGGTCCAACCTGGCCCAGATTGAGCGCGTCCTGTTCGAAGGCGTTGAAGTCGGCGATCAGCACGATTCCCGGTCGCAGCGTGAACCAGTCCTCGCGGACCTGCAGCCGCTCCACGAGCGACTCCGGACCATCGGGCAACCGATAGGGCACCGCCGGTGGCGGCAACGGTTCGGCCTGAAACTGACCCCTGGCCGGGGCGAAATCCGATTCGATTGACTGGCCAACCGACTCCTCGGGAATGGCCAGCAAGACACCAAGCCAGGCGACCGTAACCACCGTGAGCCGACGGAGAACGGATTCGCACGGGCAACTGCACTGGGGGCGGATCATGGGCTTGTTCGCGTAAGATTGGGGCCCCAGACAGTCCTTTCCAATCGGCCGCCGACAACCGGTTCCTCCGGCAAGACCGTCATGCGTGGGACAAGTCCTGCAATCGGGTGCCCGTTCTCCGAAACATCCGGCACAGTTTCAATCCTGACCCGGGCGCTGGTTGGGCTCGGACAGGTTCCTGGTTCCGCGTCAATGGTCGGATTCAGGGCGAGCCGATCGCCGCGGCAGACCAGCCTCGGGCTCGTCGGGGAACCCGGACGCTAGCGCGTGCCGGCTCACCCTACTTCCTCAAAACCGCCAACCTACCCCGATGTTGGAGAAGAAGTTCGCGGTCTGGTCGTTGAGTCCCCAGCCGACGCGACATCCCAGTTCGATATCCGGTGAAATCAGGTAGTGGATGCCGGGACTGAAGAACTGGTGGTTGAAACCTTCGGCAAGGCCGTCGGAGAACAGGCCAAAATACTCGCCATGCACGTTCCATCGTTCGGCGAGTGACTTGCGCAGCACCACCGAGGGTGCCCAGACATTGAACGAGTCGCCGTCTTCCTCGTTGTCAAACATCCGGACCCCGGAATCGAGCGTCCACTCCTCGGGCAACTCCCAGCCAAACACGTAGCCTGCTGTCAGGATCGTGTGCGAGCTTGGGCCAGAAACCGGCGTCCGGCCCTGTACGATGAAACTGCTTTGGGGACGAAAGCCGTGGTGCTCCGACAGTTTGGTCTTGAGCCCATAGAGCACCATGGTCTCTTCGACGATCTCTCCGCCGCCCTCAGCACCCCCGTCGGCCCCTCCGGAAACACTCGAGCCCTCTCCGCCGACCTCGTAATTGGCTCCCAGCTGCAGTTCAAACCGTTCGCTCAGGCCGCGTCGCAAAATCAGCTCGGGAAAGCTGTGCTTCTCCGGCGTGTTCCGGTTGTCAACGAACGAATACGACGTCTCCAGGATCCAGCGCCCGGGTTCGACCGTTGTGGTCGAGGGCGTGAATGAATCGCGGTCGGTTTCGAGGTGGTCAGCAAAGGGCGATTCTTCGCCGCCCTCACCGCTTGGATTAAACTCGCCTTCCCCCAACTCGAAACCGGGTCGGCCGTCCTGGTTCTCTCCAGCGCCACCCTCCTGGGCGAACGTCGTTTGCGGGATCGCCAACAGGCCGGCCAGAAAGACCAACCCTGGAATCAGCTGAATTCGGACGATGACAGTCGACTCCATGGTTCACCTTGCAAATCAACCGCTGGCGTACAGGCAGCCCGCGGTCAGTGGCGTTACTGCCCCGTCCACGGTGCAACGCAACTACGGCAGGTAGTTCGCGCCCTGGCCATTGACTTGGCCTCCGCCTGTCGGGCAGCAAGACGTGGCGTTGGAACAAGCACCAAAACGCCACGTTGAGCCGAAGCCAACCCAGTAATTGTCCGAGAGATCGACCACAGTCGCTGCAAACTGGTCGTCGGCGTTGAATGAGTATCCGGCAAACAGGTCAACGTCCATCCCGGGCTGAAAGTCCCGGATGCCGAACCCACAGGTCACCCGGTGCTGACCGATCGCGGCGAACTGCCCCTGGACGTAACGCAGAGCGGGAATGCCATCTGGAAGATTGACTCCTCCGACAGAGACCGGCTGCGCGTCCTTCATCGGGTTGTCGTTGAACGCGTAGCCAAGCCGGAGGCGGGCCCGCTGGTCGATTGCATACTGGCTGCCGAACTGGAAACACCATTGATCGTCGTACAGGGCGCTCAGGAAGTCGGCACCGCTGTGGTTGATGTACAGGACATCAGTCGAGAGCAAGAGCCGCCCACCCATCAAGTCGCCTTTGGCAAGTCCGATGCCGAAGTTTGAAGGATGGTCAAAGGCAATGTCCACCGCCGCATTGTTCGGCAGAAGGGCGGCATCTTCAAAGGCGAGGTTCTTCTTGGATTGCCAGTAAGCGCCGACTGAAGTTTGCGGAGCCAGGCAGTAGTTCAGGCCGACAGTTCCACGGAAGCCGTAGGTTCCTGTCATCCCGCCCAGATCGACGAACGGCCCGTCGAGGAACGAAGTCCCAATCGTGGTCGAAGCCCCGAACGCCAGGTTGTCCGTCAGATCCATCGCTACGCCAGCGACCATGTCGAGGGCGAGATACTGGGCGGAGGTCCCATTCGACTCGGGAACGTCCCGGAAATCGACGCCGGCTCCGGCGTTGGAAATGAAGCCCAATCCCATCGTCGCGGGCAGCCCGGACGCATCCAGGTCCTGGGTCAAACCGATGTTGCCAAGCAATGCGCCCGGCGTCCCGGAAACCGCGCTGAATGGATTAACGTCCAGGATCGGCAGCGGCGCATTCTGGGTGACCGAGTAATTGACATCAGCCCAGGCACCGCCAAAGGAAAACTGCGTGCCCTCGAATCGTCGCAGCGTTGCCGGGTTGCCGTTGATGGCTGACTGGAGGTCCTGGGGCTGGCTCAGGCTCGCGCCCGCCATGCCGCCCGATGCCGGCATCAGGTTGTTGTGGAGTTCAATTCCAAACCCCTGAGCCTGGACCGGGCGTGATTGGGCCGCAAACAGGCCCGCCAACAACAGGCAGACGATCGCTGAACGTTGCCAAACCATGACACCCCCCGGTTACCATGCAGCCAAAGACTTCAAGGCGCGCTTCGCGCCCAATCTTTGGGAACATCGGCAAAACCGGCACAAGCAGAATACCTGGATTGCCAAGATTGCCGACAGTATGTTGTCCCGTGCTTTCATCCCGTGCTGGCACGACGGGTGCGTTTTGCAACTTGTAGAGCTCGCAGCGGTAGCTGAGCGGGCCACGAAGAGTTCTGCCAATGTCGCTGACTTCTCCGAAGTCAGCGCTTTTGGTCCGGAGCGAAATCCCCAATGTGCAAAACTTTCCCGGCGCGACCGTCAAACGTCTGCGCAAAAAAAAGCCCGGCTGTTTTCACGGCCAGGCTTCTTTCCCGTGATGGCTACTCGGCCGGTGGCACATCTTCCGGCCGTTCAAGCCGGATCAGGTTCCGCGCTTCCTGCCGGGTGGAATCGAAGTGGATCAGGATCGGCACCTCGTCGTTCGTCAGGTTGTAGAGCCCGGTCTCGACGATCAGGTTTGCGTTGCCTTCGAGCCGGAGGGCTACCCGCTGAGTCTCCTTGTCCACCGCGCCTTCGACCGGGGTCACAGTATCGGTCAGCAGGTCCTGGTAGTTGCCCCGGATGATGCCCTCCTTGTTCAGCGCCAGCTGGACAATTTTGTCCGAGTTCGATTGACCATCGGCGACGATCGAAAAGACGCCCAGTGGCATCCACTCGTCGTTGGTGGCTTCGGCCGCCACCTCAGCGATCTGCGCCGCCTGTTCGTAGTACTCTTCCGTCGTCGCAACCGGTTCGCCATCGAGCAGCACCGCGCCATCGGAATAGACGACGTTCTCGCCGTAGTCGTAATAGGTGCCTTCGGTGGAACAGCCGCAGTAGCTTCCCGCCACAGCATAGGAGGCCGTCGCCCAGGCCGTTGTCGCAACGGCCCATTTGCCGGGCCACCAGGCATTGGGATAGTTCGCTCCGTAGCCTGGCCCAAACGAGTTCCAGTGGGTGTAGTTTCCGTTCACAGCGCCCCAGGACTGTCCACCGACGAACTGCCCGTTGACGTAGGAGGAACCGTACCCGGCCGAAACGACGTTGCCGCCGGGGCCGCGAACAGCGGAAACCGAGCCGACCTGGCCCGTTCCGTTGCCGTAACCATAGCCACCCGTAGCGTTGACTCGCGTTGTTCCGTACTGGTTCTGGGTGGCCGTGATCGAGCCACCCTGGCGATAGCCCGACGAGTCGGCATAGCCGCCCCGCGCATTGACGGCCGTGTTCCCCTGGCTGTCGCGCGCGCCGGTCACGCTGCCACCCCGCACCGCCGAATTGGTTCCATCGGTCACTGCCGTACCGCCGCGCGCATTGAAGGCTGCGTTGCCCTGACCGTCGCTGGCCCCGGTCACGCTGCCGCCGCCGACAGCTGAATTCGTGCCGTCGGTTGCTCCACCGACACCGCTGACACGACCATACGAGTCTCCACCGGCCGTTTCAACCTTGATCCCACCCACTGCACCGCCGACCTGAGTGCCCCCGGACGTTGTTCCACTTCCTGAGGCACCGCCGACGGTTACCGTGCTGCCACCTTCCGTCGTGAAAGTTCGCGAATTCCCGCCGCCGGTCTGGGTGGACCGGGTCGATGCAGAACCCTGACCACCTGCGCTAAACGTGTTCGCACCCGATGGCTGCGGCATGTTCAGGAAGTTTCCCACGCTCTGCTGGCTCGGTCGCTGAAAAGACTCTGCCGAGCGAAAACTCTGCTGTCCGGTTTGCGGATTTCCCATTCCTGGCGCCCCGCCCGTGGTCGCACGGTTCATATTGCCTTGGCTGCCCGCCCGGTTGGCGGAAAAACTCCCGGTCGTGGCGGGCCGGTTAAAGTTGCCGGACTGGAGGCCGCCGCTCATCGCGGGCTGCTGACGATTCATGGCCGGTTGTTGGGGCCGGTTCATCGACGGCGAAGCGGCTCGACTCATCGACGGGCTGCGGTTGGCCGAGCCCATCGACGCTGACCGGTTCATTCCGCCGCTCATCCCGCCCCCACCCCCTCGGCCACCACCGCCCCGTCCTCTTTGGGCCGAAGCGTAGTCCGTCATCAACAGCGAAAGCGCGACCCCAACCAGGGCCACCATCAGGAAACGTTTCATCTCTTGCTCCAGTCAATCAGAACGACAGTCACGGAATCTCAAAACCTGCGGGGGGACCCGCTGGGGGTCTGACCCCCTCAAGGCGTTTACTTGCGGACCACGCGGACTTCCTCAAGATCAGGCAAGGTCTCGTCTCCGACGCGACGGCCAAAGGACTGCCATGTAAATGCATTGGCGTCAACGTAAGTGTAGACCTGCACCGACCGCACCGGGCGGCCATCCGGCGCGAACCCGGTCGAATCGACAACCCAGCTGTCGCCCTTTCGCTTCCACGCCCCCTCGGCATAGCCTCCGTCCGAGTCAAAGACCCACGAGCGGAGTTCGCCGGCGATCGGATCCCAGCCGATCACTTGCGTCCCTTCAAAAACATCCGTTCCCGGTGCGGCGATCCGGAACGTCCGCGTCAGGAAACTGTTGTTGGTAGTCCATTGGCAAGTCGTTTCGCTGGTCGAGCCTTCCGACTCATCTGCCCACTCGCCCACCATCCAGCCCAGCTCGGCAAGCGGTGTCGTTGCGTGTTCCTGAACGGCAGCGGTTTCCGCGACATCGTGGATGCTGTCGAGAACCCAGCGGTCACCCTGTTTCACATGGATCGCCGAGTAACGGCTCTCCTCGACCGTGCCGTCAGCCTGTTTCATCGCGGAACGACCGGATTCAACTGCCACATCGGGCGTGATGAACCGGACGTTCTCGATGATCACCGACAAGCCGGGTGATTCCGACGCGGTAAACATCCCGGCGAACATGTCGCGAATCGCCTGCCGCCCAACCAGGGTCTCCCCCGAGTCGGGCAAGGCATAGGTCGCCTGTTCGGCCCAGCACTGGGCCAGCTTGTCGGCGTCCCGCGCGTTGAAGGCCTCAACATAGGCTTCAACCGCCGTCGCAATCGCCTTGAGCGATTCTTCGTCGTTGGTCGCCGCCGCGGGTTCAGCCGGGTTGCCATCCTGAACGAAGGCGGCCGATACCAGGCAGAGCAGCGTGAGGATGTTCATGGCAGTTCTTCGTTGTGGGTGCGGAGTTTGACGCTATTGGACCGGATGCCCTTCCATGAATGTTGCCCCGGCCTTCGCCAAGGCAATGCACCGGATTATCCGATCCGGTGGCGCTGCCTGACTGAAAGCGCGAGGTCTTCCTGAGACTCATGTTAACCTGCCGGGCAAGGACCCCGGAAATTTCAGGGTGTACTTGTGTTCAACGACTCAAATCCCATTCCTTGAGCTTCTTCGCCGCCGTGCCGAACGGGCCGAGCTGGTAGACGGCCGCCCCTGCCGGCGAGAACGTGAACTTCTCAAACGGCTCGGCGAGCATCTTGTCGAGGTACACATGCGGGGCAACGCCGGTGCTGACGTGCGGGTTAAAGTTCTCGCCGGACATCTTCGGAATGAACGTCGAGACGTACTCGATGATGGCTGCGTCGGTCGCGGGATCGTCGTGCGGGGCGGTGAACGCTCCGATGGTGCCGCGTTCCACCATGAACGGCTTCGCGGCGGCAATGATGTCGGCTTGCAGCCTGAGGATTGCAGGCGTCGGCTTCGCGCAAATTCCGGCGACGCCCGTCGCGCCAGCCGGGGCATAATAATACTTGAAGGCCTCCAGCTTCATTGCGCTGACGTTGGCGGCCGCGAACACTTTTTCTTCGGCGGCATAGAGCTTGACCAGGTCCTCGGTGCGGACGAAACACTGGAGCATCGTGATGTGCGGAGTGTGCGTCACATCGAGGGCGAAGCCCTGCGGATTTTCCTTGAGCAGCCGGGCGTTATTGGCGGCGGCCCGCTGAAGCATCGTCGCATCCGGCTGCAGCAGGATGTCGATGGCAGTGATCTCCGAGGGTGCGGCGCGGAAGACAGTTTTCCAGTCGTCCTTCATGCTGACGACGGTCCAGCCGTTCTGCTTCGCTTGCTCTTCCAGCGCGGGCGTGAAGTAGCCAAGCTTGACATCCGGCAGTCCACGGGCCGGGCCGTAGGGAAATTCCCGGGCCGCGTCATCGTGCAGGACAAGCAGTTCGAACCGCGCGCCGCTGCCGCCCTGGGTGTATTCCAGCATTTGCTGGTCGCCGACGGAATTGCCGAATGCAGCGAGGGGCACGCGGCCGACGTGCAGATTGATCGCAACCGGCTTGCCGCCCTTGTCGTCGTTGAAGTTCAACTCCGGCAACCGGATGAGTACCGGTTTGCCGTCGCGCAGTTCAAACGTCGTCTTCACACTGCTGCCGACGACCTGTTCCGGCGGGATGCCATAGGCGGCTTCGACCCAAGGTCGCATAAACTCGATCCCGCCCCCGGAAACGATGCAGGTCTTGAATCCGTTGGCTCGCAGGTAGGCGAGGACTTCGAGCATCGGCTGATAGGTCATGTCGAGGAAGCGTTTGCCGGTCGTCGGATGCTTCGCGGTGGCGATCCAGCCCTTCACGATCTGTTCGAATTCCACTGTCGTCATGCCCGTATGCGTGGCCATCATGAACTCCATGAGCGCATGTTCGCCACCGGCAGCGGCCGACTTCAGGTCGCCCCTGAGCAACGAGGCGAACGGCTCCTTGTCCTTCCATTCGGGATGCTGAGGCGCGAGTGCTTTGACGCGATCGAGCGCGAAGTAAAGCTGAACAGGCATCGGCTGTTCGCTCCAGAGCGTGCCGTCATTGTCGAAGACCGCGATGCGTTCAGGGACGGGCACGAAATCGGGCGAGCCGGGATTCGTCACCTTCTCGACGAAAGTGATGATGGACTGTTTTGCCTGGCCGTCGTTCCACGACGGCAACGGGTCATCGGCGCGGGCGGTAGTGGCGAAGTACGCCAGCACGCACAAAAGCACGGCGGCTAGGCAGGTTTGCGAGCGAACGGTCTTCATGGTTGGTCTTGTCCGTACCGAATAGGCCGCACTTGCCTTAGACAAGTGCGGCCCGGTGAGTTGATTGAGTTCTTCAAGCAGCCAATGTCATTCCCGAGTTTCTGCGAGCTTCCTGGCTTCTTCGAGTTCTTTCTCGTTTGCAGCGGTGAGACCGCTCTTGCCGAGCTTGATCACGGACTTCTTGAGTTCGCCAGTGAATTTGAATGGCGTGTGGTAGTCCTCACTGACTGGCGTGCCGGTGTCCTCGCCGCAGTCCAGCGTCTCGTCGAGCGAGAGGCGGAACCCCAGCGTGCGCTCGATGCGGCCGGTGGCCACCGTCTTGCCGTCCACCTGGATCGTGGCCGCGCCGCCTTTGCCGAGTCCGCCGTCGTACTTGAAGTCGTAGACGAGGGTGTGCGCGCCGGGGGCGAGTGCCTCGGTGGCCGCGATGGTGTAGTGGGCGACGCCCGCGAGGTTGTAGCAGAACGTCGGCTTGCCCTTGAGCAGATAGAAGCCCCATCCCGAGAAACGTCCGCCATGGGTGAGCAGCATGCCCTCCGCGCCGCTCGCGGGGATGTTCACCTCGGCGGTGATCTGCCAGGACCGGTTCTTGGTGTCCGGCGCTGCGCCCTCGGGGATGCGGACCAGGCCGGGGAAGTAGGTGAACTCGTCCCGCCCGCGCGTAAGGCTGGGGCGGAGGCTCACGTCGAAACGGTTGATTCGTCCGTTCTCAATCGGCAGGACGTTGTACTTCTCAGCTTCTTTCAAGAACAGTTCCTGAAGCTGCTTGAGTTTGGCCGGCTCCCTGGCCGCGAGGTTGGTCGCCTGCGAGAAGTCCTCGTTGACCTTGTAGAGTTCCCACTTGTAGTCGGCGACGGAAGGCAACCGGCCCTCTGTCTCGGCTCCTGTGTCCCACGGGGCAACCCCCGGCGTCGTACAGGCCACCCAGCCGTCGTGGTAGATCCCCTGGTTGCCAAACATCTCGAAATACTGCGTCGTGTGCTTCGAGGGAGCTTTGGCGTCATCGAACGTGTAAACGAGGCTCGAGCCTTCGATCGGCTTCTGCGCCACGCCGTTGATACTCGTCGGCGCAGGGACGCCGACCGCTTCGAGCAGCGTGGGCATGATGTCGATCACCGAGCAGAACTGGGAGCGAAGCCCCCCCTTGTCTTTGATGCGGGCAGGCCAGGAGATGACCATGCCGTTACGCGTGCCGCCGAAGTGCGAGGCAATCTGCTTGGTCCACTGGAACGGCGTGTCCATCGCGTGCGCCCAGCCGACCGGGTAGTGGTTGAACGTGGTCGGGCCGCCGAGTTCATCCATGCGGCGGACGACCTCTTTCATGTCCTCGGGAATCCCGTTGAACACGGTCATCTCGTTGAGCAGGCCCTGCATGCCGCCCTCGCCGCTGGCGCCGTTATCGCCCTGGATGTAGATGACGAGCGTGTTGTCGAGTTCTCCCTGCGCCTCGATGGAGTCGAGGATGCGGGCCATCTCGTTGTCGGCATGCGAGAGCGCCGCGCAATACACCTCCATCATGTGGGCAAAGACCTTTTTCTGGTCGGCGTTCAGGGTGTCCCACGCGGGAATGCCGGCCGAACGCTCCGTCAACTTCGCATCCGCCGGGATGACGCCGAGCGCCTTCTGCCGCGCGAAGGTTTCCTCGCGCACCTTGTCCCAACCCTGATCGAACTGGCCCTTGTACTTGGCGATCCACTCTTTCGGCGCGTGATGCGGCGCGTGGGCCGTGCCGGTCGCGTAATAGGCCAGGAACGGCTTGCCCGGCGCGGTCGCGTGCTGCATCCGGATCCAGTCGATGCAGTGGTCGGCCATGTCCCTGTCGAAGAAATAATCCTTCGCGCCGTGCGGCGGCTCGATCGGTTTCGTCCCCTCGAAGATTGCCGGATTCCACTGGCTCGTGTCGCCGCCGATGAAGCCGTAGAAGTATTCGAACACCAGCCCCGTCGGCCACAAGTCAAACGGCCCGGCCTGGCTGCTCTGCCAGTCGGGAACGTTGTGGTTCTTGCCGTACCACGAGGTGTTGTAGCCGTTCTGCTTCAGGATTTCGGCGAACGTCCCGCAGCCTTTGGACATCAGCGAGTTGTAGCCGGGGTAGCCCGTGCCCAGCTCCATGATGACGCCGGTGCTGGCGCTGTGATGATTGCGTCCGCTGAGCAGTGCGGCGCGAGTCGGCGAGCAAAGCGCCGTCGTGTGGAATTGGTTGTAGCGCAGACCGTTCTTCGCCAGCCGTTCCATCGTCGGCGTGGGGATCGGCCCGCCGAACGTGGACGATGCGCCGAAGCCCACATCATCGGTCAGGATGACGAGGATATTCGGCGCTCCCTTGGGTGCTTCGATCGGCTTGGGGAAGTCCGGCTTGGACTCCTTGCCCGTGCGGCCGATCGTGCCCTTGAAGGTCTGATCGGGCCGGGGCAGGACCTCTTGCGCAACGACGGGCCACGTAATGGCCACGCCCAACACAAGGCTGAAGGCGGCGAGGATGGTTCTGGTTTTCATGGTCGTGTTCTGGCCTTTGCTGGGTGCATCACTTAGCCTTCGCGATGTTGTCGGGATTTCCGGTCTGGTCAAAGCAGGTCTGTGTGTAGGAGTCGAAGCGGGAACCGCTGAAGAAGCCACTGCCCGGACTATTTGCCTTTAACTCTGTGACGTTTTCATGAAACTGGATTGTGTCGTTAACGCACTCTATGGTTGGTTGAAAAAATCGCGGGCCGCCCCACAGGAGACGGCCCGCGTCTTTACCAGGCGAATGGTTACTTCCCGCCCTTCGACATCGCTTCGATCTGCTCCTGCATCTTTGACAGATTGAACGAACCCGCCGTCTGGCTGGCCGGATAATCCTTGAAGGTCAGGAGGAACTTCGCGACCACGTCGGTGGCCGGCGAGATGGCGTAGACGCGATCGATCCACCAGTCATTGTAGGTGTTCGAATTGTGCTGGGCTTTCTCGAGCGGATCGCGACGAAGGTTGAAGAGCAGCGGAGCGCGCAACTCGACGAACGGCTCGCGCCAGAGCGCCATCGTCTCGCCCCGGTTTTCCATATAGACGACTTTCCAGTCGTTCACGCGGGTCGCGACGATCTCGCCAATGTCGTTGACGTAGATGAACTCCTTGCGCGGTGACTCCTTCGACTTGCCACTCAGGTAATCAAGCAGGTTGTAGCTGTCGAGGTGGTTCTTGTAGCTGCGCCCGTTGAGCTCAACGCCCTTGAGGAGCCGCTCCTTGATGTCCGGTGCCCCGGCGGCGGCAGCGAAGGTGGTCAGCCAGTCTTCATGCGCGACGATGCCGTTCAACGTGGTTCCCGCCAGGAAATGTCCGGGCCAGCGCACGAAGCACGAGACGCGGTAAGCGCCTTCCCAGTTGGTGTTCTTCTCGCTGCGGAACTGCGTGGTGCCAGCATCAGGCCAGGAGTTGTAATGGGGGCCGTTATCAGTCGAGTACTGCACGATGGTGTTTTCCGCGATGCCGAGGTCATCGATCAGCTTCAGCAACTCGCCGACATGCATGTCGTGTTCGACCATCCCGTCGCTGTATTCGTCCTGTCCGGAAATTCCGCGATGCTCCTCCTTGACGTGCGTGCGAAAGTGCATTCGCGTGCCGTTCCACCAGCAGAAGAAGGGCTTGCCCTCCTTGTTCATGCGGGTGATGAACTCTTTGGCGGCTGCGACGGTCTCGTCGTCAATCGTCTCCATGCGCTTCTTGGTGAGCGGGCCGGTGTTCTCGATCGACTGTCCGCCCTTGCCGTCAGCCTTGCACTTGAGCACTCCACGCGGTCCATACTTCTTCCGGAACTCCGGGTCCTTCGGGTAGTCCAGGTTCTCCGGCTCTTCTTCCGCATTCAGGTGGTAAAGGTTGCCGAGGAACTCGTCGAAGCCGTGCATCGTCGGCAGATGCTCGTCGCGGTCGCCCTGATGGTTCTTGCCGAACTGTCCCGTGGCATAGCCCTGGCTCTTCAGAACCGTCGCCATCGTCACGTCGGTCGCCTGCCAGCCTTCCTTCGCCCCCGGCAGTCCAACTTTCAACATGCCGTTCCGGAGCGGAACCGAGCCGCCAATGAAAGCGGCGCGCCCTGCGGTGCAGCTCTGCTGCGCGTAGTAGTCGGTGAATGCCACCCCTTCGCGGGCGATCCGGTCGATGTTGGGCGTCTGGTAGCCCATCATGCCCCGGCTGTTGTGACTGATGTTCTGGTTGCCGATGTCATCGCCCCAGATCACGAGAATGTTCGGCTTGGCCGGTTGATTGCCGGCCTGGGCGGCGACGATCCCCGGCGCGGCAATCGCGACGAGGACAAATGCCAGCCCCAGTAAACACTTGGTCATTCCCTGGTTCCTTGCTTCAAAGTGGTGTTTGGACAACCGGAGCATCGCGGCCAACGGGATTCCGCGCTTCGAAGAAAGCCGGATACCTGGCAAATGGGCCGGCATCTGGCCGGATGCGATGCCAGCAGCGTCCCACAGGCCTTTGCCGTTGGCAATCCACGTCGAGGTTTTCCATGACCTGGAAGCGAGGCCATTTGGGCAAGTCTGCGAGCCTCCTGGCACCTGTACGGATGTTCCGCAAAAGGCTCCTGGAACTGGGGGTCAAAAGAAAAGGCCCGGCCAGCCTCAGTAAGGCTGCCGGGCCACTCGGTTCATCCGGACGATGTCGGGTCAGTGGATTCAAGCACTACGAGCCGACTCATTCGCCCGACTGGTTACTTGTTGCAACAGCTGCACAGCGGGCAGCACTCGCCGCACGAACAGCTGCCACCATCGCAGCAACCACTCGCGTCGCAGCCACAATCGACGCAGGCGCAGGCCGGACCGCAACAGTCACAGCATTCGGCCGGCGCGGCCGCGCCGAACAGCGACGCGACCGCGAGGCCAAGCGCCGCCAAACCAGAAATTGCAATTGTCTTCATGAAACAGGTTCCAATAGTTCAACGTGTGGAAAAACGAAACGTCTGAACCGGACCTGTTCAATTCCGCCAGACACACAGAATTGCCTGTCGAAGGTTGCCAGTGGGCAAAGGGACAATCCACTTCCCGTGGCTGAACTCCGATTCGGGCCGCGCGGGCCATTGCGGCAGCCAATCGACCAGCGGGCTGGCCGCGGCTCCCGCCTCCAGCCGCCACTCGGCCGTCCGGGCCGACGGCACACTGGTCGCTGAACAGCAGTAACAGCAACAGCCGGCAAAACCGGCATCCGCCGCGGCAACCTGTTCCAGCTGCTGGCCACCAAATGATGGCTCCTGAGCCGGCTCGCCCGAACAACAGCCACCGCAGCCAACGTCACGACAGCAACAGGTTCCTTCCGGACCCGCGGAGCAAGCGCACCGGTCACCGGAAGCACAACACACGTTTCCCCGCGAAGCATGGGGAGCCACCAGCGCGGTCATCACCGCGAGGATGGTTCGCAACGCGCGTTGTCGGGAGTCGATCAACTTGGGCCTGACGCAGTAACCATGAAACCTCGTCTCCCGATTTTAGGCCGTTGCCTGAGCCAAAACAACTTCATTTGACCGGCGGCTCCGGTTCACTGCTTTGACAGCCCGGGTTACTGTTTTGGCGTCACATCCTCAATGTCTTGCGACTTGTTCTTGTCGAGTGGAATGCGGATCAGCTGCTTCGAGCCAGTAAAGTTGATCTTCTTTAAGTCGACTTGACGCACACGGCGGTTGTGCATCGTGTGGTACTGCATGACGAGGTTTTTGGTGTCGTAGGCCGTCGTCCAGATCGTCGAGCTGCGCATGTCGATCGGCGTTACAGCTCCCTCGCCTTCCGCCGCGCCCAAGGGCAAATTGAAGCCGTCAAGGATACGGAACAGCTCATACATCGTCTCTGTTCCGGTGTCCGTGGGACGGGCGGTTCTGGCGAAGGCAACGGCCCGGACAAACCGCGATGGCGGGGTATAGTCCCCGGGCAAGCCGATCATGCCGCTACCGCCGCCGAGCGGCGCGAAGTTCAGATCCTCGATCTTCCTGTCCGGCAATGCGACCGGCGAGAGGTTCACATAGTTTCTCAGGTTGGTCACATGCCAGTCATAATTCGGGGCGTTGGTGATCACACCCAACGTCGCATCGTGGAACTTCGTCTCTCCTTGATTAAACTCGATGACCGCAGCTTTGCCGCCCGGTTCCGTGACCATCAGGTGGATGGGGGCCGGGATACCGATCGCCGGTTCCAGGACGCCAACGACATTGACCGCCGCGGCGGCCTGCCTGGCTTCCTCGACAGTCGCGCATGTGGTCAACAGGAACTGACATAGATCGAGCGAGCCAAGCGTGTTATCCACCTTTTCAGCGTCAAACTTTGCATACTCGGCGAAGCCGGGGTGGTAAAAGACGTTGACTGCCAGGCCCTTCTCATTCATGCCATCCTGGATCAGATCCTTCTCGACCACATCAAGGCCAACCGCCCCGTACACGGTTTTCCAGGTCTTGCCGATCTGGCCGTTTTCCAGGTAGCTCTTGTACTCGAACCCGCGTGGGACGATCACGAGCCGTGACTTCAGGTCGAATGAACCCCATTCAAGAGTTCGACCGAATACCACCGCGCCATCTTTCGCCCGCAGGGTGATCCCCGTACAAGCCGCCAGTGGGTGACAAATCAAGCCTGAAACGGTCAGCGCGATGACGACTCGAGTCAAGGTTGTGCTTCGGAATCGCATCAGAACTCCTGCAGGCCAGGGCCAAGGGCAGCAAAAGGCGACATTCTACATGGTCAGCACGGCGGATTGACACGTGCGTGGATGGTCTTGGGCTCCACCCCACAGTTTTCCACCGCCGCCCTGAGCTGTCCGGGAGTTTGGAGTGGTTCGGGGGTAAGGGTTTCGCGGGCCTGGGCTTGCCGGTGCGATGGCTCGCCATTTCGTCCACACCCAGTCGGTTGCGGCAGGCCGGTCAAACGATCGACCGGAAGGACCAGGTTTTCAAAAGCTCTTGGCAACCGGCCCAGGGCAACTACACTATTGCCCAAGCCACTTGGAACAGGTCCGCGGGCAAGATTCGGGTGGAAGTGCCTTTTCGCACTTTCGCTGGCCCCTCCGTTGTTGGACGTTCCCCATGCAGCTCAGCGCGTTGTGTCCCGAGTGCGGAGACCCCATCACTTACTGGGATTCGCAAGTCGGCCTGTGGGTTCCATGCCCTGGCTGCGATTCGGTAGTCCGGCTGGTTGAAATTCAGCCACCCCACCAGCCGCCTTCAGATCCCACCCCGGCGTTTCATCAAGTGGTGCAGGACAGCCGGGTCCAATCGGTCGCCCTGGGATTGGGTTTCGGCTTTTCGGTTTCTTGGCAGGACAGCGCCAGTATTGGCGGCATGGCGCTGGCTACCGGTGTGCTGCGCAAATTCCGTCCATTGCCAGGCATCCGCGGCTAGTGAACCGAAGAACCCGTGGCTTGCGCCATTTCGCGACCAATGTTCGGGAGCCCCGACCGCACAGAGTTTCGCTTTCGAAGGACTGTCAGGTCCGGATGAACTCCAGCAAGTCGGCATGGAACTGGTCTTTGCTCGTGTCGCTGAGCCCGTGCGAGCCGCCTGCGTAGACCTTCAACGTCGCGTTGGGCAACAGTTTCGCGGACAGCATCGCGGAAGCCGCGATCGGCACCACCTGATCGTCGTCGCCATGGATGACCAGCGTTGGCACATTGATCTTCCGGAGGTCTTCCGTGAAATCGGTTTCGGAAAACGCCTTGATGCAGTCGTAGGCGCTCTTGAACCCCGTCAGCATGGCTTGCCGCCACCACGACTGGATCAGGCCCTGGGAGACTTTGGCGTTCGGGCGGTTGAAACCGAAGAAGGGACCACTGGCGACGTCGAGGAAGAACTGGGAGCGGTCCGCCAGGTACGCGGCCCGAAAGCCGTCGAAGACGTCCATCGGCAACCCGCCGGAATTGGCTGCGGTCTTGAGCATGATCGGCGGCACGGCACCCACCAGCACCACCTTGGACACCCGCCCGGAGCCGTGTTTTCCAAGGTAGCGAGCCACTTCGCCGCCGCCGGTCGAGTGGCCGACCATCACGGCGTTCTTCAGCTGGAGCGCGTCAAAGAGTTCCGCCAGGTCATCGGCGTAAGTATCCATGTCGTTGCCGGTCCACGACTGGCCCGACCGCCCGTGGCCTCGCCGGTCGTGTGCGATGCAGCGATACCCCTGCGAAGCCAGAAAGTACAACTGCGATTCCCACGCATCCGAGCTCAACGGCCAACCGTGGCTGAAGGTAACCGGTTGCCCCGTCCCCACGTCCTTGTAATGGATCTGCGTGCCGTCTTGGGTCGTGATCAGTCCCATCGTCTGCTCCGGAACAATCCAGGTCGGTCAGAATAATCCCGAATGACTGCCTTGCCGAACAGCTGACGGATCAGCCGATGGGCGCTAGCCCAATGCCGCTTGCTTTGGTCTTCAAAGTAGCAGGCACACTCCATGTGCCGTCCGCTGTTCCGCATTTTTTCTGGCGGACGGCACATGGAACGTGCCTGCTACCATCAAATTAAGTACCATCTGGGCGGTAGCCCCTGTTTGTTTGCGTCAACCGGGGCTGGTGCCCATCGGCTGAGCGATTCAGTCCATCGCCGTGCGGTTACGCACGGATCGTGGCGCAGTAGCTTCAAATCCACCAGGGAACGATTGCCTTCCCATGGCACGCAGTTGCAACCGCGGAGCATCAGCCTTTGCCGCGCTTTTTGGGTTGGCTCGCCTTCAGGTCGCGTTGCTCGTTCCGCTTCGAGCGCGGCTTGCCTTTCGCGTTTGCCGTCCGCAAGTCATCGCGTGCCCGGGCGGTGGACGAGCCGGTGTCGTGAGTGTTCTGGTGGCCGCGTTTGTCGGACATGGTTTTTCCTGAGGTGTGAAAATTGAAAGGTTAACCGCTGCTCCAGCGCGGATCGTCAAGGCATCCCGTTGGACTCCGCAGGGTGCAGCCGGGTCTTTTACCTGGGCCGTGTCGTGCCAGTCGTGACAGGTATTTCCATGTCGGCGGTCACGGTCCTTCGGCCCTGGAAGATCCGGGACGCATGGTCATAGGCATCGTGGGCGGCATCGCTGGCGCGGCTCCAGTCAAGCCGTACACTGGACTCCGACTCACGTTTGGACTCCCATTCCCGCTTCAACTGGGCCTCGCGTTCGTCCCACTTCATCCTGTCAACATCCTCGTCGTCGTACGCATTCCACCCCAGCCGGCAGGCTGGTTCGTACATCTCGAACGGAATGTTCTCGTCGTAGTAGCTGCTCGCCGGATAACGGTCCTGCCAGAAGGCAGTGTCGAACATCAAGTCGGCAGGCGCTTCCACGGACTTGGCGGCATAAGCGCCCGCGAGGCCGCCTGTGATGGCACCCACCACCATCCCGGCCGGACCGCCCATCGCCAGCCCCGCCACGCCGGCCGCAGCGCCGCCAGCCGCCGCACCAAAGGCCACGCCCAGGGTCTCCGCGGCTGTTTCGCCCTTAACCGGGTCGAAATCCTTCGGGTTTTCCTTCGAGTTTTCCGGCACGCGGTTCTTTTTTGCCGACATCACAGGCTCCATCTGAAATGAACTGGCTCAACACCCTGAACCGCCTGGCGGGCCAAGAAGGTGAATTCTGGCAATCAACTGCATTTGCCATGCCACACGACTTGGCACTCTGTGGACAAAATCCTCCAGTCAACACAACAGCCCCGGAAACTGTCGGGAAGTGGCTTGGAATGGGCTCCCTGCCTGCTCGTTGGTCGACCACACTGACCTGAAACCGATCGGCCAGGGCATTCACTTCTTCTCAGGCTGGAAGTCCTTGCAACGCAGCGCCTGATTCGAACATCCCGACTACCGCATAAGCGAGGCTCGATGTCAAAATCAGGAAGCAGGTCCGCGGGCCGGAAGGCGAAACCCGCTCCCTCAATCGGTACCAAGCCAGTCCCGCACAAGTCCTGTTTGCCTGAATCGCCTATGAACCGGACTGCCACATTTCTTCGGGGGATAGTGATTGAATCGGATCATGGCCCCGGCCGGGTGTTTGCCATCACGATCCAGGGCCTGATCCTGGTTTCAATGATCGTGTTCGCAGTCGAGACCATGCCGGATTTGAGTCCCCGGACCCGCACCATCCTGCACGGGATCGAACTCACGCTCCTCGCGGTCTTCGCGGCAGAGTACGCACTGCGGCTCTGGGCCGCCCCCAACCGGCTCCGCTTCGCCACGAGCTTTTTTGGCATCGTGGACCTGCTCGCCATCCTGCCGCTCTTCCTGCCAGTGGCCGGCGACATCCGCATGATCCGGGCGCTGCGGCTGCTCCGGCTGTTCCTGTTCTTCAAGCTGACCCGGTACAACGCGGCCCTCCGGCGGTTTCACCAGGCGATCCTGATCGCCCGCGAGGAAATCGTGCTCTTCTTCAGCGCGACCGCGATCCTGATGTTCCTCGCGGCGGTCGGGATCTACTACTTCGAGAACGAAGCCCAGCCGGAAGACTTCTCGTCGATCTTCGACGCGCTTTGGTGGGCCGTCGTCACCCTGACCACGGTCGGCTATGGCGACTGCATTCCGATTACCGTCGGGGGCAAGCTGTTCACTTTCCTGATCCTGCTCGTCGGTCTCGGCATCGTCGCCATCCCGACCGGCCTGCTCGCTTCAGCCCTGACCGAAGCCCGCAAGCTCGAACTGCCACCGGCGGACCGCGGGTTGCAGCAGTAGGGTGCGTGAAGTCTTCGTAACCCGCCAGGACGTGATGGCCGCAAGTCGAGGCGGATGGTGCGGACGCCCCCGCCCCCCCCCCACCCCCCACCCCACAGAGCAGCGGCGGGGGGGGGGGGCGGTAACGGATTAATGAGCCGCTCACCCCACCGCGTAATTCAGCGG
>JANOFL010000092.1:0-41892 GCA_031405895.1 Planctomycetota bacterium | reverse complement strand
GGGGCTTGGTTTTTTTGGTGGGGGGGTGTCTCTTTGGGGGTGGGGTTTTTTTTTCCGCTGGGTGTCCCCCCTTTTAAAACACCCCCACAAAAACCCCCCCCCCACCCCTTCCGGCTGGAACTTTAAACAGCTGTCGGTGCAATAACGGTGCCGGTGGAGGTCATCCAGCCGACTAGCGGTGCATGACTGTTGTCAGCCGGGGCGTTGCCGCCGTCGCCGGACAGCAGGGCTTGAAGCTCTTCGGGCTGTCGACCGCAGGCCAGCCAGTCGGCGGCCATGACGAGAGAAGCGGGCGAACTGGACGTGGCATTCGCATTGGTCAGGCAATGATGCAACGTCACGGCCTCGACGAGCGGCTCGGGCAAGCCCCAGATCCCGAGCAGGTAGCCACCGACCTCGGCATGGGTCGCCTTGAAACGGGCCAGCTCCAGCTCGACCAGCCGGCGCGGGTCGTTGCCTGCCGTTTGCAACAGGGCAGGGTAGGCATCCGGGAACGAGCGCAACAACACAAGTTTGCCGACATCATGCAGGAGTCCGGCCGAAAAAAGCAGGCGCGGATGGTGACCAATGCCGGGCAGGTTGGCCATCTGCCGCGCCAGTGTTGCGACCCGCAGGCAGTGCTGGTTCACCTGCCGGACCCACACCCCGATCAGGGGCAGGTCGGCCGTTTCACCCAGGCTGCGGATCACGGCAAGGCACGAGATCAGGCCGCTTCCCAACTGGGCAACCGCGTGGTCGAGACCCACAATCGGCTTGCCGCAACCCAGGACCGGCGAATTGGCAAGCTGCAGAACCTGGGCCGCCAGTCCGGCATCGCGTGCCAGGCACGCGGCAATGGTCCTGGCCGATCCGTTTTCTGATTCGGCTTCGCGCTGGATATCAGCCGCAACCGCCGGGAACCGCGGAAGGCAGTTCATCCGGCAGATCGCGTCGAGCACGTCGACCGATCCAATCCGGTCGAAAACCAGCGCGGCTTTGCGCAGGATGGCGATCACAGCCTTCGCCTCGCAGGGCTTCCCCAGATACTGGTGCATCGGGCGAAGCGACTTTTGCACAGCTTCCAGATCGGCTTGCGCAGCCAACACGACGCGCACCGTATGGGGCCGGCGGGCGGCCAGCCGCTCCAGCAACTCCGCGCCGTTTCCGTCCGGCAACTGGTACTCACAAAAGACAACGTTACAGCTTTGCAATTCCTGGAGTCGCAGGGCGACTTCACCTGAACTGGCCGTGACCATCTCCCAAGCCTGCTTCTCCCTGGCCACAATCGCACTCACGGCGCGCTGCGTGACCGGATCAGGATCAACCAGCAGGATTTTCATAAGTTTTACACCCCGGCGGAGCCCTGGAATCGGGAAGCCCGGACAGCATCCGTTGTGCATCAAGCCGGTTCAGGTTGACAAGTCCAGGCAAGATGCCTGGAACCTTAGATCGGAAGAATGGCGTGGCGGCCAGGCCTTTTTGCTGCAATTGCCGAGTGGGAGAAAGATTCCCGACGCCCCGATCCGGACCAGTCACGATTCCGGGAAACTCTTCCCTTTCCCGGCAAGTCTCTTCCCGGACAATCGATGACGCAAACTCCCAATGGCACTTGCTTTGGGCTTCAAAGTAAGTGGCTTTAACGCAACACTGCCGGGCCGGTCAGGACCCGACCGCGAGCCGGGCCGCTTTTTGCAGAACGGCCATCGCGGCGTTGCGACCGGGAATCCCGCTGACAGCGCCTCCCCGGGAGGCTGACGAGCCAGCCCGAAAAACGGCCGGATACCGCGTTTCAACGCCCCAGGTGCCGACGGCTTCGGAATCGTCGGTGAAAAACCAGCTCAGCGTGTTGTGGAAAATATTGCCGAGATCAAGGTCAATTTCGCGCTCGAGGTCCTGGGGAGTCTTGATCTCCAGGCAGGGTTTTCCATCGTGATCGCGGGCGAGACAGTCGACAAACGGCTCGGCGCAAACCCGATCCAGCCCCGCCAGATAAAGCTCGCCGGCGCGGTCGCGCCGCGCGTCGTGGTCTTCGCTGAACAGCCGGTAGGGCATGTCGAGCCCAAACAGGGTCAACGTCTGGTAGCCTGCCGCCCGCAGTTCGGGCGAAAGGATCGAGTTGTCGGTCAGCGTGTGGCAGTACATTTCGCCGGGTGCCGGGTCGGGGATCGTGCCCTGGCTGGCCATCTGCCATGACGCCTGCATCTGCCCGTAGCCTTCGTCGATATGGAATGATCCGGCAAAGGCCTCTTCCGGCATCACGCCGGCCGCCCGCACGCGGGGCAATCGCCGCAGCAGCATGTTGATTTTGATCACCGAGCCCTCATCGGTCGCTGCAGGCGTCCAGGTCTCGCCGAGGAGGCGGGCAAACGTCCGCGGCCCGGCGTTGACCAGTACCTGCATGGCTTCCACCGTCCGCGTCTGGCCCTCGATCTGAAAATCCACCGTCGTCAACTCGCCATCCGGATGCACGGCAATCGCCGGAGCGCTGGTCGCGAACTGGACGCCGGCGTTCTGGCAGCAGCAGACCAGGGCGTTGACCAGTGACCGCATGCCGCCCACGGGCACCCGCCATTCACCGTTCCCGCCACCGATGACGTGATAGAGGAAGCAGCGGTTCTGCAGCAGGGATTCGTCGTGCGGATGGGAAAAGACCCCGATCTTGCCGTCGGTCATCACCAGGCCGCGGAGCGTGTCGTTGTCGATCAGCCGCTCGATGACTTCGCCCAGCGGCCGTTCGACAAAGGCCTTCCACGCTTCGCGCTGCGCCCCGGTCACCAGCTGCGACTGGAACTTTTCGCGCGACTGGAGCGGCTCAAGCAGCGACGGCCAGGCGACTGCGGCGATGGCTGACTCCAGTTCAAGCAGCGCCTGATAGCCGGCCCAGCCGCGATCATCGCCGGTCAGTTCGCGCATCGAGTCGCGCGACCGCTGTTCGTCGACGTTGGAGATCACCAGCCCGCGATGGGCTCCCGCGCCATCGACCCAGGGCGTGAATGAAGCCGTCCGCCGCCGCCGCGTCGCGAAGTCCAGCCCCAGTTCGTCGATGATCTGTTGCGGAAACAGCGACACCAGATACGAGTACCGCGAGAGCCAGGCGTCGTAGTCGGGAAAGACCTGCTGTGACGCGGTCGCGCCACCGAGCGTGGCGTTCCGTTCCAGCACCAGCACCGACTGCCCGGCCCGCGCAAGATAGGCGGCCGCCACCAGGCCATTGTGACCGCTGCCGATCACGACCGCGTCGTACCTGGAATGGATCGCGTCGGAATTCATGGTTTTTGCTCGTTGGCAATGAGTGGGCGGCCGGGCGACAACCAACTGGCCTGTGCCAGTGGTCCGTCAGGGTTGGCTGTTCATCTCGCGCAGATACTCCCGGTCAAACGCCGCCGACATGGCTTCGCGGTTGGAGTAAGGGCCGGGCTGGTAGCGGCTGCTGGCCACGCCGAGCTGGGTCAGCTCCGAGACCTGCCAGTCCTCGCGGTTGGTCTGGTCCCAGAAACTGACCCCATCCTCCGGGTTCCAGCGGGTCGCATCGCGCGATTCAGGGTGGAACAGCCAGTCGCATTCGATCCGGGTCCGGCCAGGTGCCAGCGGCCAGAGCGTGTGGACCATGACGTAGTCGTGATGCAACGACAGCAGCAGATTCGGAAACAGGACGTAATAGTAGACTCGCTGCTGGTCAGCGGGGCTGAGTTCGCCGACCGCGGCGCCGCAGGAACGCCCACTACAGGTCATCGATCCGCCTGCGGCCGTGACTTCCATAAAACCGCCCAGAAACGGGCCTTCAATGAGGTCGTTCCCGCCCGAGGTCGGCGGTGAAAGCCGGGTCAGAGCCGGGTGGATCACGGCGCAGTGGTAACACTCGCTGTAGTTCTGCACGATCAGTTTCCAGTTTGCCGCCACGTCATACTCGCGCCGGCCGAGCCGCACGAGTTGAGGCAGCTGCCAGGCCGCGAACTTGTCCATGAGCGGCGCGAACCGGGTGGCGAACGGTTCTGGTTGGGGGGCCAGGTGAACCCAGACAAGGCCTTCCCAAACCTGGACCGCCGCCTGGTGCAGGCCGTGGTCCGCGCGACAAAAACCGTCCAGCTGCTGCTCATCGGGCACCCCCACCAGCTTGCCATCCAGCCCGTAGGTCCAGGCATGGTAGGGGCACTGGATCGTGCGTGAAAAGCTGCCGGCCGGCGTCGAACAAAGCCGCGTGCCGCGGTGGCGACAGACGTTGAAGTGGGCCCGGATCACGTCGCCCTGGTCGCGGACCAGGATCAGCGACTCGTCGCCGATTGCCCGCAACCGATACGAACCGGAAGCCTGGAAATCCTCAGCCCGACCGACACAAAGCCACTGCTGGCCAAAAACCTGATTCAGCTCGCGGGCGAGAATTTCCGCTGACAGATAGTACTTTGCGGGCAGCGTCTTCTGCCCGCGACTGCCCAACTCGACACTGTTGACGAACTCGTTCATGGCTTGCAGGCTCGCCGGCAATGGGCCAATGGTTTTTACCTTGATAGTAGCAGGCACATTCCATGTGCCGTCCGCCAGACGAAATGCCGAACTGCGGACGGCAAATGCAATGTGCCTGCCATTTTCAGCGCGCAGGCCAGATTTTGCCCCACGTTTCGGGTGGGGCGTCGGGAATGTTGAGCGGCTTCTCCGACAGCCGGGCGTCGAGAATCCGCATCTCTTCCTCGATCGCTTTAAGCAGATGGTGCAGGCTCTCGTGCCCGCCAACATCATCGCGGCGTTTGGACTCGACCGAATAGAGTTGCCGGATCAGGGTCAGGTTCCGCCGCGCCTGCCCGACAACCTCATCCAGTTCCTCCTGTCCGCCACTGGCGGGCCAGAGTCCGCGGCGACCAAGCAGAATCACCATCGCCGCGGCGGCGCGCATCTGCAAGGGAAATTGCCGCGGATCGTTATCGAGTGTCTTGCGGACCAGCCGTGTGAAGCGGCGGAGGGCCTCGTTGCCCGACAGCCAGGTCGCCGCATCGGGCTGGTTCCAGGGGCAGGCGTCGTGGGTGGCGTCCATCGGTTCAGTTCCAGATTCGCTGCCAGTCGGGCGGGGCCTTGAGTTCGGTAACCCGGCGGGAAATGCCCGCTTTCCGGCGGAGCAGCTCCAGTTCATGATCCAGCTGCTGGCGGGCGTGGATCGCATGTTGATGCTCCGCGACGGTCTTCTTTCCATCGGCGGCCTGTGTCTGCAGCCGCTGGGCCAGCGAGTGAATCCGCATCGTCATTCGCTGGAGCAACGGCTCCTGCCCCGCCGGCCAGATGCCTTCAATGCCCAGCATGTAAAGCAGCGCGACGATCGCCCGCAGCTGGTTGCAGGTCAGCTCCGCCCGGTCGTCCTCGAGCGCTTCGCGCAAGTTGAGCAACAGGCCCGAACGCTCAAACAGCGTGTCGAACCAGTGCTGGGCCTTGGGATGGGCCCAGGGCGAGAGATCGGAATGATCGCCGGACTGGTTCAAAACACGAACTCCCGTCTTGTTCAGATTGTTTGGGCGAATCGATCGCGCTGTGCGTTGCAGTTCATCCAACTCAGGTTTTAGGGAGGTCTTGGTGAACCGACACCCCCCGGCGACCGAACGCCTTGACAAACCCGCGGCTAGTCCACGGCGCGCCGGGATCGGCTCACCCAAAAACCTGCCCCTGACGCTGTATCATCGCCACTCGCCGTGGCAGTTGTTGCACGACTGTTCGATCCGGTTCGCAGCTGCCTGGGCACCGGGAAAATCACTGGCCTGAACGGCCGAGGTCAGCTCGCGGGCGGCCTGTTCCATCGCGGCGGCGAGCGCGCCATAGCTTTTGTCGTCCGCCGTGTCCACTCCCGGCTGGGCAAGGACCCGGGCGAGGGCGGCGATCGCGCTGGCGTGCTGAAGCGTCTCTTCCCCGGCAGTGGTGAATGCCGCATTGTCCGCCGTGCCCGCCTTGAGCAGCGGCAGGCGGAAATCGAGATTCTTCATCACGGTCGTGCGGTTGACCGCGACCGCCCAGTCCACTGCCTCAACAGGCTTTTCGGCCGTCTCAAACGGACCGCCACGAATCATGTCGGTCAGCGACTGGCGGACGGCGGTCGCGTAACGGAACGAATCGTCGCCCGGTTTTCGGGTCGTGATGACTGCCTGGTTGGCGGCGGCCAGCACCGTGGCGGCCGAGTCCTTCCAGCGAACCTCGCTGTCGTACTGCATCAACACGGCAACCCACGTGGCCAGCATCTCGAACGACCAGTTGACCTCGCGGTAACTGGTCGAGAACCTGCCCGGCGTCGTCAGTTGGGTGTCGAGCGCGATCTGAAGCTGCTTGATCTCGTTTTCCAGAGCATCGCGGCCAATCAGCTGGCTCCACCCCGCGGCTCCGGCGGCGGCGGTTTCATCACCAGGCTCGAAACCTGGCTGGGGTGTCGCGCTGGCGGCCATCGCCACGGCACCCGCCGCGGGCGGCTCTCCGACCAGACCTTCAGCAAACAGGTCGGTGAAGAAGATTCCTTCCCAATCCCGTTCCGTGAAAACAGGTCGCGCCGCGCGGCGATGCAGTTTTCCATCGCTGCGGCCCGGCTGCTGGCCATCCGAATCGGCTGCCAGCAGCCCGGCACACAGTACGCCCAGCACGAGAACGAGCCTGAATTGGAGCTGTGCCATGTAATGGTTTTGCTGGAATCGGCTGCGCCGGAAGAATCGTCCATCGGACACTCGATGATGGTCGCCGGACTTCGCGTTAGTATACCTCCCCACCCACAATTGAGATGTTTTGGCGCGCGGCCGGACGTCAGCCCTCCAGGTTGTGGGACGGACACGGTGGGCTGACGCCCTGCCGCTCGCCAAGATCAAATCTGGCCGCGCGCGGTATAGTTTCCGCATGGCGATGCCCGGCCCATCACTGGCCCGGCCAGCCTATAATGCGGAACCCCGGCCAGGCAAGCCGGCGGCTGTGTTTTCCTGCCGGCCAACAGGTTTCGGCGACCTCCGTCTTGAAACCTGAAAAAAATGGGAGCAGCCCCGACTGATGCGTGTTCAAGAAACTGGTCTCGCAAGGCTTGACCGGGCGATTCTGCCCGTCGCCGGATTGATACTGGCATTCACCGGATTGTGCCCGGCCGCGTCCATTGGCCAGGAGCCGGAAAGCGGCGCGGCGACAAGCCCCGCCGATCAGGTCCAGGACGAATGGCCGGTCTGGGCCACGCTAAAGGGCCAGATCCGCGTCGTCGGCGAAGTTCCACCCGCACCGGACGAAGCGGTCGACAAGGACTCCGGCATCTGCGTGATCGACGGCCAGATGCCCAAGGACGACAACCTCGTGGTCGATGCCGAAAACGGGTTGCGCGACGTCTTCGTGATGATGCTCCTGTCGGGCGACGAGCCGGTCCCGGTTCACCCGCGCTACGCCGCCGCCGAACCCCGGACGCTGGTGCTGGACAACGCGAAATGCCGCTTTGAGCCCCACGCCGTTGCGATCCGGGCCGGCGAAAAGCTGATTCTCCGCAACAGCGACGAGGTCGGCCACAACTGTCACATCATCACGTTTGGCAACGAGGAAAACGTCAACCTTGCCCAGCTGTCGGATGTTGAAGTGTTCCTGAAAAACGCCGACAAGGTGCCGGGCAACGTCGTCTGCGACATTCACAAGTGGATGGACGCGGTGATTCTGGTACGCGACGAACCCTGCGTCGCGATTTCCGCGGCCGATGGGACGTTTTCCGTTCCCGACATCCCGGCCGGTACCTGGTCATTCCAGTTTTGGCACAAGAAAGCCGGCTACCTTCGCGACCTGAAGATCGAAGGCCACGAACCGGGCCGCCGCGGCGAGATCGAACTCACGCTGGGAGAAGCCGAAACGATCGACCTCGGAGTCTTGGAACTGCCGGCCGAGTCGCTCAACAAGTAGGCGTTTGCGGACGTTGGCCTGGCCAGATTGTCACGCGGGCGTGCATGTCGCGGCTGGTTGCCGGTTTGGAAGAGTAGAACAAACAGTTGTCTTTAACTGTTCACCGTTGCCGGCCGTTGCGGAGTTTGAAATCTCAAATCTCAAATCTCAAATTTCAGATCTCAAATCCCAGGTCCCGGATTTTCATGAATCCGGTGCGGAAGCTGTTGGAGACCCGCTGCAAGCGGATTCTACAATCATTGACCGTTGCGATCCTCCAGGATGAAGACGCCGCCGTATTTCGTGTTGCTGCTTCTCGTTCTGCTGGGCGGCTGCCGGCCTTCTCCGCCGGTAGCCTTTCGCCCCAACACGGTCGAACGGATCAAATTCGAACGGGTCAACCTCGCTGAAGGCGAACAGGCCGACCCGCGGTATGCGGCCCAGATTGAGCGGCTGTTGAACGGACTGTTTGGCACGCCAGATGAGCCGAAGTTTCCACAGTTTGTCGACGAGTCGGGTCAGGTCGCGCAAGCGGTCGTCAACTTCGATCGGCTTCGGTTGGCGGCAGGGGCCGTCAGCAGCGATCGCACGGACCAGCACGTGGGGCTTTACCGCAAGCATTGTGCTCACTGCCACGGCATCACAGGCGATGGAGCCGGACCCACGGCCGGGATGCTCAATCCCTACCCGCGGGACTACCGGCTGGGCAAGTTCAAGTTCAAGACCACGCCGCTGCGGACGCCGCCCACCGATGACGATTTGCGGCGGACGTTGGAGACCGGAATACCGGGAACTGGAATGCCGTCGTTCAGCACATTGCCCGACGACCAGATCGACGCCCTGATCGACTACGTCAAATACCTCGCGATCCGGGGTGAATACGAAAAGCGGCTCTGGTCAGAGGTTGCGGGGCGGGATGGCCAGGACTTGTTCCCCGAAAAAACGGCTGTTTCGGCTGACGCGCCGATCGCCGAAGACGGCCTCGATGATGTGATGTTTGAACTTCTGGTGGAGTGGCTGAAGGAAGACACGCTGGCCCGCTGGGAAAATCCGGGCGGAAGGGCCACCGCCGTACCGGACCCGCCCGCGGCCCTCGATCCGCGCGACCCCGGTTATCGCGAACTGGTCGAGACCGGCCGCAGGCTTTTCTACACCAAGGCCAACTGCGTGCAGTGCCATGGCGACGCGGGACTCGGCGACGGGCAGACTGAGAACCACGACGACTGGGCCAACGACTGGCTGAAGTCCCCAGGCGTACAGGCCGACAACCCGGCGACGTGGATGCCGTTTCTCGAAGCCGGAGCCATGCCGCCGCGAAAAATCCGCCCACGAAATCTCAGTCTGCCCGTTTATCGCGGCGGTGGATCGCCCGACGACCTGTTTTTGCGGATGGAGAACGGCATCGAAGGGACACCGATGCCTTCGTCACCCAGCCTGAGTGATGAAGAAATCTGGGCCCTCGTCGCCCATCTCCGGGCCATGCCCTATGAGCAAACACAAGCGAGCGCGGCGGCATCGTCGGGAAAACAACCATGAATCGCGGCTGGAGCCTGCTCTTTCTCGCGCTGCCGGTCGTGGTGATCGGGTCGTTCGCAATGGCCGCGATGGGTCTCTCGCCGTTCGGAAGGCTCTGGTTGCCGGTCAACGCGAACCAGTCGGAGCCGGGGATCGACCGGCTGGTCAATCTGTTGCACATCGTGGTTGGCGTGGTCCTGGCCTTGACGGGGCTGTTCTTCGCGGCGGCGATCTGGCGGGGAACGCGTGGCGGTTCGCAGCCAGCTGCAGGCTGGTCGCACAACACCTGGCTTGAGGTTTTGTGGACGCTGATACCGGCCGCGATTCTCGTCTGGCTGTCGCTCTCGCAGTATTCCGCCTGGAACGCGAGCCGTCGTGACCAGCCGCTGGCGGGCGATGGCAGCGGCCTGCCGCGGCGGCCCCTGATCCGGGTCGTCGCCCAGCGGTTTCACTGGGAGTTCCATCACGCGGGAGTGGATGGGGTGACAGGCACGGCCGATGATGTCGTGCGGCTGAACGAGCTGGTCGTGCCGGGCGACACCGACGTGGTGCTGGAGCTGATCACCCGCGATGTGGTCCACAGTTTTGGTGTGCCGGCGTTGCGGCTGAAGCAGGACATCGTGCCCGGCCTGACGCCGCTCGTCTGGTTCCGGATGAAAAACGGGGACCAGGTCGAACTGGTCTGCACCGAACTGTGCGGCTGGGGGCATTACCTGATGCAGGCCCGGATCCGGGCGGTTTCGGCGGAAACATACGCCGCCGGTTTTGGCGACGGGAATGGGCAGGGGGCAATTTCATCGACGTTGTCGACGTCATTGACCGCATTGACGTCGTTGACCGCATTGACGTCATTGACCGCATTACGGTCATCATGGTCCCTCCGGCTCTCCCCGGAGGTGTCGGGTGATTGAAACCGTTGGCCCGTCGGGAGTGATCGCGCGCCGTCGCCTGTGGTGGCTGTTTTCGACAGACCATCGGGTGATTGGCTGCCAGTTTCTCTTTTCGGCGCTGCTCTGGCTGGCGGTCGGTGGGCTGCTGGCACTGGCGATCCGGTGGCAATTGGCTTGGCCCTGGACGGAGATTCCAGTGCTGGGGCGGTGGCTGTTCGCGGACAACGGCGGGCAGATCACCCCCGAGTTCTACAACGTGCTCTTCACGATGCACGCGACCGTGATGATTTTCTTCGTCGTCATTCCAGTGCTGTCGGGAGCGTTCGGGAACTATCTGATTCCGCTGATGATCGGGGCGCATGACATGGCGTTCCCGAAACTGAACATGCTCAGCTACTGGCTGATGTGGCCGGCGTTTGGATTGCTGTTGACGAGCGTGGTGGTCGCGCCGGGCGAGGGGCCGAGCAGCGGGTGGACGGCTTATCCGCCGCTCAGCGTTCTGTTCAGCCCGGCCCAGGGGTACTGGATCGGTTCGCTCTTGCTGGTCGGCGTCGCATCGATGCTCGGCGCGATCAACTACATCACGACGATTTTCCAGATGCGGGTACCCGGCATGACGATGTTGCGGTTGCCGATGACCGTCTGGGGTTTGCTGGTGACGGCCGTGTTGCAGGCGCTGGCGCTGCCCGTGCTGACTGCGGCGCTCCTGATGCTGCTGGCCGACCAGTGGCTGGGGACCGGATTTTTCGTGCCGGCCTATGTGCTCAACGAGGCCCAGCCGGAAATGGTGCCGGGCGGTGGCGACCCGCTGCTATGGCAGCACCTGTTCTGGTTCTATTCGCACCCGGCCGTCTACATCATGATCCTGCCGGCAATGGGGATGGTCTCGGACATGCTGAGCTGCTTTTCGCGGAAGCCGCTGTTCGGGTACCGGCCGATGGTCTTCAGCATGATTGCAATTGCGGGGCTGGGATTTGTGGTCTGGGGGCACCACATGTTTGTTTCCGGGATGAACTACCTCCTGTCGGCTTCGTTCGCCGTGTCGACGATGCTGATCGCGTTGCCGAGCGGGATCAAGGTCTTCAACTGGCTGGCGACGGTCTGGGGCGGACGGCTGCAAATGACGGCGGCCATGCTGTTCAGCCTTGGGTTTGTCTCGATGTTCATCGTGGGGGGCCTGTCGGGGATCGTGATGGCTTCGCCGGCTGTCGACATCGTCATTCACGACACCTACTACATCGTGGCCCATTTTCACTATGTGCTGTTTGGAAGCAGCCTGCTGGCCGTGTTTGGCGGGATTCATTTCTGGTTTCCGCGGATGTTCGGGCGGCAGATGCACGAGGGGCTGGGCAAGCTCCACTTCCTGCTGACGTATCTGCTGCTCAACGGGACGTTCCTCCCGATGCACTGGCTGGGGCTGCGCGGGATGCCGCGCAGGTATGCCGACCCGTCGATCGTCGAAGGCTTTCGCGACCTTCAGCCGTGGAACGAGTTCATCACCTGGTGTGCGATTGGCTTGGGTGCGGCCCAACTGGTGTTTTTTGCCAATTTCTTCGGCAGCCTCGTGTGGGGGCGGCGATCCGGTTTGAATCCGTGGCAAGCAAATACGCTGGAGTGGCAGGCCGTTGAGCCGGACCATGCAACAAAGGTTGCGGGACAAGTGGTGGCAACACGAGTCTGGCGGGGCCCCTACGAGTACTCCCAGCCGGGGAGGGCGACCGACTTCTGGCCGCAGAATGAGCCATGACCACTCTGGAACCAGCGCGCGAAAACTGGCCCGCACTTGCGAGCCGCTGGCCGCACCGCGTGGCAGTGCTGCTGGGACTGACCGCCTTTCCGCTGATCTGGATGGGCGGACTGGTCACGACCTGGGACGCCGGGATGGCGGTCCCCGACTGGCCGAACACCTTTGGCTACAACATGTTCGCCTATCCGGTCTATGACTGGCTGGCGGGGCCGTTTGATCTCAAGATCGAACATGGCCACCGGCTGCTCGGTTCGCTGGCTGGCATCTGGTCGATCCTGCTGGTCGTGGTGACCTGGCGGACGACTGCCGACCGGACGCTGCGCTGGTATGCGGTGGCCTTGTTGGTGCTTGTGATTGTGCAGGGGACACTGGGCGGAGTGCGTGTGTTGCAGGACAGCCGGACATTCGCCCAGGTGCATGGGTGTGTGGGGCCGGCGTTCTTCGCAGCGGCGTGTGGCTTCGCCGTGCTGACCAGCCGCTGGTGGCTGCGCAGGGCCGGCTTGCCGCGGCCGTTCGTCTGCGGTGGCATTCTGCATGTTCTGGCCCTGTCGATGCTGGCCGGCAGCTTCCTTCAGCTGGTGCTGGGGACTTTGCTGCGACACATGCCCGAGCAGGGAGCGCCGACGGGGTTCGCGCTGCTGGTCTGGCTGCATGTGGCGGGGGCGCTGGTTGTGCTGGGCGGCACGGGCCTGTTTGCCCTCGCCAGTTGCCTTCCCCGGTTTCGCGGCACTGGCCTGCGCTGGCCGCTGATGCTGGCCCTGTTGCTGGTGCTGACGCAGTTTGGGCTGGGGTTGACGACCTGGGTCGTGAAATACGGCTGGCCGGCGTGGATGGACCAGTGGGAATTTGCCGCAGCCTGGACCATCCCCGAACGGACGTTTTTGCAATCGAATCTGGTAACGTTGCATGTGGTCACCGGTTCGCTGATCGTGGCGATCTGGACCGTCGTGGCGTTGCGGTTGTGGCGGACCTCGCGGCCGCCCCAAATGGTGTAGCCGGGCGCGGATACCAGCAGCCGGCCGGCGGTGATCCAAACAGCTGAGTTTTGAAACCGATGGACACGGCAGTGTCGGGCGACGTCCAACCTGGTGCGGTTCCCTGGCGGGCGCGGGTCAAGGCTTTTCACGAGCTGACCAAGCCGCGGATCGCGACGATGGTCCTGTTGACGATTGCCGCAGCGGCGGTGGTCGCGGCGGGCGGCGCGCCGGGTGTACTGGCCGTGCTGAATGTCGCACTGGGAATGTTCTTCGTCGCGGCCAGTGGCAACGCGGCCAACATGTACCTC
This sequence comes from Planctomycetota bacterium, assembly GCA_031405895.1. Taxonomy (GTDB): domain Bacteria; phylum Planctomycetota; class Planctomycetia; order Pirellulales; family Pirellulaceae; genus BJ22. The sequence continues at coordinate 28,619 of JANOFL010000092.1, read as the reverse complement.
GAGCGGTACACCGATTTCCTGATGCCCCGGACGGCGGGCCGTCCCCTGCCCGACCAGCGGCTCAAGGCTGGCGAAGTGGCCGGCTTCGCGGCGATCACGCTCGGGATCGGACTGGGCTATCTGCTGGCGACGACGCGGCCGGTCGTGTTCCTGGTCGCGGCGGGGACCTGGCTGCTCTATGTGCTGGTCTACACGCCGCTCAAGTCCCGGACGGTCTGGAACACGGAAGTCGGCGCGATCGCCGGCGCGTTGCCGGTGATGGCTGGATCGCTCGCGGGCAACTCGATGTTGTCCGCCGCTGACTGGTCGTTCTTCGCGCTCCTCGTCGGCTGGCAGTTTCCGCATTTCATGGCGATCGCCTGGCTCTACCGCGACGACTATGCAGCGGGTGGGCTGAAGATGATCACGGTGGTTGAACCGACCGGACGAGCGGCAGGGCGAAAGGCGATCGCCTGGGCACTGTTCACGCTCCTCGTCAGCCTCGGGCCGCTATTGACTTTTCGCGGCGGCTGGTTGCCGGTGGCGTTTGCAGGCGTCGCCGCGCTGTTGGGTGTCTGGTACCTGCTGGCAGCGGTGCGGTTTTCCCGACAGCCCGACCGGTTGACAGCGCGCAAGTTGTTGCGGACTTCGGTCATCTACCTGCCGCTCTACATGGCCGCGCTCGTGACGCTGGCCTGCGCGACAGGGCGGCCCTGACATGGCAGCAGGTGATTCCACGGCTGTTGCGGTCACACGAGGTCAACCGGATGACATTTTGGCCGGGCTGAATCCCCAGGCTGCTGTGCCGGTCGCCAACGGCACGCTGGGCATCTGGCTGTTTCTCACAACCGAGTTCATGCTCTTTGCCGCGCTGATTGGGGCGTGGCTGGTGCTGCGGTTCTCGGCCGGCAGTTCATGGCCGACCGCGGAAACGATGCATGCGAAGTGGCCCATCGGGTTGCTCAATACGCTGGTGCTGCTGGCCAGTGGCTGGACTGCGTGGCAGGCAACGCGACGTGCGGAATCATTCCAGGCCGGCCGTGGCCGGATCTGGATCGTAAGCACCATGCTCCTTGGCGGAGTGTTCCTTGCAATCAAGGCATTTGAGTTTCGGGAAAAGCAGGCGTTGGGACTGATCGGGGCGGGTTTAAGGCCTGGTGTCAGCGGCGTGGCCGATGCCCAGTATGTTTCGGATGTATTGGAAAGGCTGCGCGAGCTCGGGGCGAACCAGCCGTTGACAGCCGCCCGGCCGGAATCCGGTGCATCTGACAGTCCTGCGCGCAGGGGAGAGGAACTGGCGAGTGCCACCGGCGACGTGCTTTTGATTCAACAAGGATTGGCGGGATGGACGGCGCGACAGGCCGGTCGCACGAACAATGACACAGAACGGCGAGCCTTGTATCACAACCTGTCGGCCATGATTTTCCCGCCGCACGATGTTGAGGCGGCCAAAACAGGCTTGGCGGCAGAAAGGAAATCGCTGACGATGCACGAAATCCAGCTGGCGGAGCTTCAGGTTTTGCGAACGGAGAAACTGAAGTCTCTGCAGGCTGAACTTGCTGCGATCGACAATTCCGTCGACAAGGTCAGCCCCGACGCGGCCGCCCAAAAAGCTGAAGCGGCCGTCGTAACGCTGGAGTTGACCGAAATCAACGGCGAGCTGGTCGCGATCAGGCAACGGCTTGCGGCATTGGCCCGGTCTGTCCCGCTGATGGACCGGGGGCTGAACAGGGAGCTGGGGCTTGGCTTGCCCGTCGCGATCCCGGGCGGGCCGGCATGGATGTCGACCTGGTTGCTGTTGACCGGAATGCACGCCGTGCATGTGGTCGGCGGATTGCTGGTCTGGGCGTGGCTGCTGGTTGCGCCGGAGTCCGCCTGGTGGCGGGCGGCCGTTGAAAACAGCGCCCGTTACTGGCACTTTGTCGATGCGGTCTGGCTGGTAATATTCGCAGTCGTCTATTTTTGAGGCCGGCCCGGAATTCGGTCATTACCAGCCCGCAGCGCAAGCAAGGTCCAGTTATCGGAAGCTGTGATTGGATTGGAGAAATGGTGATGCATCCTGCCCGACGGCTGCTGCCGGTACTGGTGTGGGCCGCTGTAGCGGTGGCACTCACCCTGATCCTGCGCCAGCAATACCAGAACCGGCTGAAGGCCGAGGCCCCTCCTCCGAAGGTTGGCGCTGAGGTTCCGGTCGAAATCGAGCCGGCGAACTCAAGCGGCGCGGTCCTGGTCGACGTGCCCTGGAAACATCTGCCCGATGTGCCGGACTACGAGCTGGTCAACCAGGCAGGCGATGAGTTCGATTCGCGCAAGCTGCGCGGCGGCGTCCATGCGATCTATTTTTTCTTTTCAACCTGCCCGGGGATCTGCCGCGATCTGAACCGGCAAATTGAACGGCTGAATGGATTGCTGAAAGACGTGCCAGTCACCTTTGTCGGTGTCTCGGTGGATCCCGAGGTTGACCAGCCGGAAGTCCTGGCCAGATACGCTGAGGATTTTGGAGCTGTTCCTCCGCGCTGGGAGATGTTGACCGGACCCTTGCACCGGATTGAGGAGCTGGGCGAACATGGCTTGCGGCTGACCATTGCCAAGGAAGTTCACACCGACAACATCGTGCTGGTCGACAAATGGGGCCGCTACCGCGACCGGTTCCGCTGGGACGATCCGGACGAGACGAAGCGGTTTGTCGAAACGGCCCGGGCATTGGTCGAGGAAAAGGCCGTTCCGCTGGAAGCGATCGTGCGGACCCGCAACAGTCTTGCCGAGTCCCGGCCAGTTGACTGGGACGTCGTCAAGTGGCTGCGCGAGTTTGAGCTGACCGACCAGAACGGGGCGAAGTGGTTTTCGCGCGACCGGACCGGTCGGGTCTGGGTCGCCAGCTTCTTTTTCTCGCGCTGCCCCGACGTTTGCGTGAGGCAAAACCAGTATCTGTCGGGACTGCTGTCGCGGGCCGACGCAGGGGCCTTTGATCTGGTCAGCATCACCACGGATCCCGCGCATGACAGGCCCGAAGTGTTGCGTGATGTCGCGGGCAAACTCGGTGCGGATCCGGCCCGGTGGACTTTTTTGACGGGCGGAGAGAAATTCGTCCGGCGGGTGGGCACGGAGTTTTTCCGGACGGATTTTTCCGGCGCGCACCACTCCTCGCGGCTGTATGTGGTCGACCAGTGGCACCGCGTGCGGGGAGATTTTGACTGGAGCGATCCGGCCGACGAGGCGCGGATGCTCGAGCTGATCCGGCAGCTCAACCTCGAAGTGGCTCCCGGCGAAAGTGAAGTTGCAGCGGTGAATGTCAATGACTGAACTGGTGGGTGCCGCATTGCCCGAGACGGTCGCCATGGAATCGGTGCTGCCGCATGTGAACGCCTCGCTGAATCTGCTGGCCACGGTGTTGCTGGTCACCGGTTTGCTGCTGATCAAGGCAGGTCGCGAGCGGGCCCATCGCAACGTGATGTTGGCGGCGTTCGCGGTTTCCTGTGCGTTTCTGGGCTGCTACCTCGCCCACAAGGCTATTCATGGCGATACTCCGTTTCCGCGCAGTGCCTATCCAGCCTGGGCGGTGCCTTATTACATCCTGCTTGCCTCGCATGTGCTGCTTGCGGTCACGGTTCCGTTCCTGGCGATTGCCACGATCGTGCTCGCGCTCCGCGACCGCCGGACGGCGCACAAGCGGCTTGCCAGGATCACGTTTCCGGTCTGGCTCTACGTTTCAGTGACGGGCGTGCTGGTCTATCTGGTACTCTACTGGTGGTGTGTGCCGGCTCCTGCAGCGGGCTGACGCGCCGGGAATTCGATCATTTGCCAGCGAGATTGACCGTGGCATCGAGGCAGAAACATCAAGCATCGTGGCCCGTACAGGCGATTGTTTCAGCGCTGGCGGCAATGGTCCTGGTCCTGGCGACATGCGAACCGGCCGACGCCTGCCCCAACTGTCGCGAAGGCCTTGAGGCTGCCGGCCGGGCTACGGCTTACGCCCTCAGCGCCGCTTTCCTGCTCGCGATGCCGTTTGGCCTGGTAGCGTTTTGGACCAGGCTGATTCTGCGTTGCCGCGGACTTCGCGCGGCAGGCCAGACCATCAAAGGAACGGGTGCCGGTGAAGGTTCTTCTAACCAGTCTCAACGCTGACTGGCCAGCCAGGCTTCGATCCGTTCGCAGAGCGGGTCGATGCGGGCGATGTAGAAGTGGTCGGCGTCGGGGATGATTTCGCGGTGGATCAGGCGCGGGTTGAACGCGGTCTGGTCCAGTGTTGCCGCAAGGCCGATGAAGGCTGGATTTTCGTCGAGTTCACGCTGGCCAAAGATGATCGCCGTCGGGACCTCGATCCGGTCGATGAAGCCGAGCCAGTCAAAACGCCCCTCCGCACCGTACTTCTGCCGATAGGCCGCCGCACCGATCCAGGTCGGGAAAGGGAAATCGACTTTCATCAGCCGTTCGCCTTCGCCTGCTGCAACGAGGGCATCGACTTCCGCAAGCGTTCGCTGGTAGACTTCGGCCGCGGGCGAAGCGCGGAACTGCTGCGGGCTGAGCCGCGTGGGTGAGACGGCCACCAGCCCAACGACTTCAGAGGCCGGTTTCCAGGCTTGAGCGTAAAGTGCCTTGATCGCGCCCAGGCTGTGGCCGGCGACCAGCACCCGCCGATGCCCCTGACGCGCCAGAAACTGGACCCAGGCCCGGACATCGTGGACGCATTCGGCGACATCTTCGAGTGCCGCGCCGAGTGTGATGGTCCGCCCGCCCCGCAGCGTCCAGTTCAGAAAGTCGTGGCCGCGAGTGTTGCCCAGCACAGCCGCGAGGCCGAGCCGCGAAAACCGGCTGGCGATCTCGGTCAGCAGCGGTGACGAATAGAAATTGCCCGCCAGGCCGTGAAGGATCAGTGCCGCGCTGGCGTAGGGAGCCGGTGTGCCTTCCGGGTCAAGCAGGAACCCATTCAGCCGGAGCCGGTCTTCGGTGATCGTCGAGACCAGTTCACCGCGCATGGGTCAGCGAGATTTGACAGGCTGGAAGCCCCACGTGGTGGCGAAGCTCCTGCTTTGCCATCGACCATCCCGTCTGCGGCTCTCCCTGCGAGGCCGCCTGAACAGGGGAACCATTCCATTGCGGGAATGACAGGCTGGAAGCCTGTCCCACGCCTAGCCCGCGTTGGACGGCGCGGGCGAACTGCTGAGCTGCGAGAGAACTTGCAGGACGCTGTTCAGGTGGGCCAGCCGCGGGCCGTAACGGTCGACAAACTCGTTGAGCATGAAGTCGCCTTCGAGCAGCGACTCCTGGTTGTCCTTGACCTCGATGGTGAGGTTTTCAAGGAACTCGGTCTGGACCTGGCTGAGGGCTTCGGCGGCGACCCGACAGCGGCGGGCGAGCACGGGATTGGCTTCCCGCCACTGGCCAAGTTCCTGGGCCCGCTGGCGCTGGGCCGAGCCAAGGTTCTCGATCAGGTCCTCCATCAGCTCGTTCTGGCGTTCCTGGCCGGCAACAAGATGCCGCAGCAGCGAGATCATTTCATGTTCGATGGTGCGGGGCCGCTTGGCCTGCGAACGGGCGTCCGTGGCGGTCGGTGACACGTCGATGCGGAACGAATTGACCAGTTCCTGCGGGTCATTGGACATGCGGCGGAAAACTCCGGGATGATCAGTGATTGAGTCCTTGCAGTATAGTCGCGGAAAACTTGAGTGTCGATCAAACAGGCGTCATGCGCGGAACTGAACCACGGCAATCTGCCGGCTCAATGCGGGCAGAAGTTTCCACCGTCAGGGATTGACAAACGCGAGTCCTTGTGACCAGCAAACTCAACTTGATCGTGCAGATTTGCCATGAACCCGCGCGGTGCTGGCGCTAAAGTGAAGGTGACGATCCGACGATTGGCTGTCTGGGCAGGCGGTCGCGGGCAATTCCAGCGGTTCGCCTTGCCGCTGCTGCAAGTTTCTTGCGAGTACTCCGCACAGGGAATGGTCCACTGGCTGCCTCTCCCGACAACCCGAGCTTCGCGTACCTCGCCGTCATCGACGTCGACGGTCTGGGAACCTGTGGCGGAATGCTGGTGGTCAATGGACTGGGGCGACCGGTGGAGTTCCACTGCTCGACGCCGGTCCGCCCAAGCCGCACTCAGGAAGTGCTCTACGGCCAGACCCTGCAGCAGTATCTGAACTGCGATCTGATCGGACGGGCGATGCTCGATCACTGTCGGGGCACATCAATCGTGCTCGTTGTCCGGCAGCCGGAGCTGGTGGCCCTGCATGGGCTGTCGGACAAGCCGCTGGCGTTGATCGGCAGCGCGCCGACTGCGGGAGTTCCTGACGAAGCAGCTCCCGCGGAACCAGCCACCCAGCCGGTTAGCCAGATTCTCCAGCTCAAAGGCAAGCCGGACGACACCGAGCGGGCGGAAGCCGCTTTGCAGCGACTGGCCGCGGTCCTGCCCCTCGACGAGCCGTTCGGGCGGATCGACGAAGCCATTCGTGAGGCTCACGCCGCGGGCCGGCGGTCACAAACGGGTACCGGACTGGGAGAAGCCGCATAAACGGCACCCGCGGAAACATTTCGCACCAGGGCCGCCGGGCTGGCTACAGGGATCTTGACAGGCATGGAAGCCGAACTCAGCAGCGCGGGGCCGCTCAACCCCTTTCCCGTCATCGACGACCGGAGCGACGGCATCCGGTTTCAGGGGCGGGTAGGTGTGACTACCTGGAACCCGGACAGTGCCGCCGGTTTGCCAGATGTACTGTCCGCCGCGATCCGGTTGCGGCTGCCGAAGATCATCAGCTGCACTTTTGACGGCAGGACACCGATTGGCGGACCGGCCGGCCACAAGACTGGCAATGGAATGCTCCCCGCCCCCCAGTCCGCGGGCCAGCTGCCCGACGCCTGCGCGGCGTTGCCCCCCAGTGGTTCGCGCTCGCGCCGACCGGATTCGACGACCCGGATCAAGCCGCCTGCCGATCTCGTGCGGCTGGCTGACCGGCTGTTCCTTGTACTGCAGCCGCCGCTCGAGTATCTGCTTGGCGGAAGTACGGTCGAGGTCCCCTTCGAGCCTTTTCCATACCAGTACGCCGGGATCGCCTTCCTGTTCGCCCGTTCATCCGCGATCCTCGCCGACGAGATGGGGCTGGGCAAGACGATGCAGGCGATCATGGCAACGCGGCTGTTGCTCCGCAGCGGCCTGGCGCGGAACGTGTTGCTGATCTGCCCCAAACCGCTGGTGACCAACTGGATTCGCGAGTTCCGCCAGTGGGCACCTGAAATCCCGGTCAGCACCGTCGCCGGGAACCAGGCGACGCGGCAGTTCATCTGGCAAGCGCCCCAGGCCCCGGTCCGGATCGCCAACTACGAGCTGCTGACGCGCGATGAAGCCCTGATCACCTCGGCCGAACAGCCCTACGATCTCGTGATCCTCGACGAGGCCCAGCGGGTCAAGAATCGCGATGGCGCCACGAGCCAGATTGTCCGCCGGATTCCCCGCCGCCGGAGCTGGGCCTTGACCGGGACACCGGTGGAAAACAGCATCGACGATCTGACCAGCATCTTCGAGTTCGTCGCGCCGGGCCTCCTTCCACCTGGCCTGTCGGTCCGCGAAATCCGCAGTCAGGCCGGCGACCACATCATTCGCCGCACGAAAGACCTCGTGATGAGCGACATGCCGCCGCGCCTGATCCGCGACGACTGTCTCGATCTGACGGCCGAACAGGCGGCCAGCTACGAATCGGCCGAGCAGGCTGGCGTTCTCCGGCTCAACGCAATGGGCGACGAGATCACGATCAAGCATGTCTTCGAGCTGGTTCTGCGGCTGAAGCAGATTTGCAATTTCGATCCGGCGACCGGCGCGAGCAGCAAACTGGCCCGGCTGCAGGCCGATCTGGAAGAAGTCGCCGCCTCGGGACACAAGGCCCTCATTTTTAGCCAGTGGGTCAGCGCCCTCGACCAGCTGACTGGTCCGCTGGAACGCTTCCGGCCGCTCGCCTATCACGGCCGGATTCCCTCGTCGAAACGCGATGCGATCCTGACCGAATTTCGTGAAGACCCAACCCGGCACGTGCTCCTGATGAGCTATGGAGCCGGCAGCGTCGGGCTCAACCTCCAGTTCTGCCGCTATGTGTTTCTGTTTGATCGCTGGTGGAACCCGGCTGTCGAGGACCAGGCGATCAACCGGGCCCACCGGATCGGCGCGGTCGGCAGCGTGACCGTCTCGCGGATGCTGACGACCGGCACGATCGAGGAAAAAATCCACGCAGTCCTCGAAGCCAAACGCGAACTGTTCCGGCAGATCCTCGGCGATGGCGACGAAGCCCAGCGACCAGGCCTGACCCAGGCCGAAATCTTTGGCCTGTTTGACTTGCGGACGCCAGCTGGCAAGGTTGTCCCCAAAGTCGCCTGATCCAGTGTAGAAAGATTGCCTATCCGTGAACCGCCGGGGTCTGACCCCCTCTCTTTGCGGTTCTCGGATAGGCTTCCCATCGTTTCGTCCGCCTGCGGCCGGAGCCAGTCCCGATATCAGGCAATACGATCACGCAGTGCCCATCATGTCCCGGCCGGTCCACAACCCCTATCCGCCCTGGTCGCCGCGGATCTGGAACGGCATGCGAACCGGCTCATGGTTCGGGCTGCTCGCGCGGAACGGCTTCCGGATTCATCCCGTCAAGTACGCGATGACGGTCCTCGTGAGCGGCTGCACCCTGTTCAACAGCGCGGCGGCGGCACTCCAGACGGTGGCGCTCCGCCGGCGGCTTGCGACCACCCGGCTGGTTGCGCCTCCCGTCTTCATTGTCGGCCACTGGCGGAGCGGCACGACGCTGATGCACGAGCTGATGAGCCTCGACGAGCGCTGGGCCAGTCCTGACAACTACGATGCCTTCGCTCCGCATCACGCACTCGCGACCGGCTGGGCGCTCAAGGGGCTGGTCAAGCGCCTGTTGCCGGGTCGGCGGCCGATGGACGACATGACGTTCGACCGCCGCTCGCCGCAGGAAGACGACTTCGCGCTGATCAGCCTCGGTGCCCCGACGCCCTACTGCGACATCGCCTTTTGCCGCGACCGCCAGGTGCCCTCACCGCTTTTTGCGCTCGACCAGTGCAGCAGCGAAGTCCAGGTTCAGACCCGTTTCGCCCTGGAGTCTTTTTACCGGATGCTGACCCGCCAGTATGGCCGGCGTCTGATCCTCAAGTCGCCGCCGCACACTGGCCGGGTCGGCTTGCTCGCGGAGTGGTTTCCAGGCGCCAAATTCATCCACCTTTCGCGCGATCCCGCCGCCCTCGTCGCCTCGACGATGAAGCTCTGGCGGGCGCTCGACTACACGCAGAGCCTGCAACGCCCGCGTTACAGCGACGGCCAGTTGCTGGAGTACATCCATTCGGCCAGCCAGCTGATGTACGGAGCCTACTTCCGGCAACGCGACACCATCCCGCGCGGCGACCTGGCCGAAGTCAGCTTTGAGGACCTGATCGCCGATCCTGCAACCGTGGTTAAGCAAGCCTGCGGGGAAGTCGGACTCGAATGCACGCCGGAACACTTTTCGGCAATCGGCGACTACATGCGGCAACGGAGTGGCCACCGCGTCGGTCAGTCGGCCCTCGACACGACCACGGCCCACTTGCCGTCGCCCCAACAATGGGCCGGATACCAGGCCGCCTTCGGCTACCAGCCAGCCAGCGAGGGAAAGCCCTGAACGAGGGCGGCAATGGGTCTGAGTGTGACGCCCCCGATGTGCAAAAGCAGGAATTCGCCCCGCTCAAAACCCTGCGGCTGTTGGACTGACTGTACAGCTCCACGTTTTGGTGTCGTCCAGCAGGAATTCCCGCGAATGCAGGCCAAAACGATGTTTCGCGGGTTGTCGCCTGGATGTTCCTGTTAGCGGCATGGCGCAAGCCACCGGTGTCACGCGTACGGTTCATGGGGGCAATCATCAATCAGTCGATGTCCGAATAACCGGTGGCTTGCGTCATGCCGCTAACAGCTGCAAGAGTGGCGCTGCCCAGCTACTGTCCATTGACGCGGTTGATTCCATCCAGTGGGCGGGTCCCGGCGATCGGGCGACTGGTTCCGCGCCTGGGAGCTTCGTCCTGGCGAGCTTCTTCCCGCAGCTCATCGTCGGTCATCATCTGCCGCCGGTACCAGCACAGGCGCTGCACGATCCAGTCGGCGAGCCCGGCGAACAGCAAGACGACGCCGATCAGCACTCCGGCGTGGAGCGTGATGCCCAGCAGTTGGGCCGCCAGGCTGGCGGGGTCTTCCGCTTCAAGGCTGAACCAGGAGCCCGACCGCGATCCGACCAGCCAGGTTCCAGCAAGGACAACGGCCAGCAGCGCGATTGCCTGCCCGGACATCGTGAGTAGCCGCTGCATCGAAAACCCTTCGCGCCATACGGTCCACGGACGAAACCAGAGCCGCCCTCCCGCCCCAGCTCGTACCGGTGACCAGCCACTTTGCGCCGCACTTACCAGCCACAACGCGATCCAGCCCGGCAACAACCAGCATCCGGCCAGAAGCCAGGGACGCCAAAGCCCGCTGGGCAATGGACCTGTCGATGATGCAGGGGCGCTCTCGAAATTGGGTGCCTGCCATTGTTGCCGGGTGAACTCCACCAGGCTGGTTCCCAACAGTGGTGCGATCAAGGCCGCGGCGACCAGGCCCACGACAATCTGGATCGCCGCTCCGAGCGTCTGGCTGCGCGCAGAATCGCCCTGTTCGCGGGACCTTGCAAGCCGCGCCGGTGTCGGTGCGTGACGGCGATCTCCCGATTCCATAAACAGGCTTTACTCAGCTGGTTGTCCCGAAACCGCCCAATACCTACCCATGCCGCAACCTTTTGAAGTTGCGCCTTTAGCACCGGCGAGGCCGCCTCCACGAAACAACATTTCTTCACCCCTCCACCCCGAACAGTTCCGGTCTTTCCGGAACTGTTCGGTGGGGAGGGGCCGGGGGAGGGGGGCCGCAGTTGGAATCACAGCGGCACTTGTTTTTTTAGTTGGCCGGATCCATCACAAACACCGAGTCGCACAATTTCAGCAATCGCCTGCACCGTCCGGTTTGCCTTCCATCCAAAGCGCCGTCGCATTCGCCCGCGTGACGCTGCGACGACACGGAGGGCTGACGCCCTTCCGCTCGCCAAGAACCAGGGCGCACCGTTCTCACCCCCTTGCCGCCGCGACTGCCTGTTGACGCAAAGCCACCATCCAGTGCTCGATATCATCCATCCAGACCCACATCCCGCCGCAGACCGTGAGCAGGACGGCCAGCCACATCGCCGCGAGGCCCGCGTCCATCCCCAGCTGCAGGCTGCCGGCCTGGGGCAAGACCCTTGAAACCATCGTGACGGCGAGAATCGCGATCCAGAGCGATGCGACAGCCGGCGCCACTCCGCGCAAGCACAACCAGAGGCTTTGACTGAGCAGGCTGGTGATCAGCTCCAGCTGGCTGCGCGCAACCTGCGCCGCACCCGGCGGGAGGTCAACCAGCGACTGTGAAAGTGCCGCGAGCATCATTTCCGGTCCACGCATCAATACGAACACCACCAGCGACAGCAGCCCGATCAGCTTCGTCACCGGGCTGGAACCGTCGGCTTCATAGACGGGCCACTGCAAGCCAACCATTTGCGAGAGAATCTGCCCCGCCATCGCCGCGGCACTGGTCAAGACACTGGCACCGAGGCCCAGCATCAGCCCGACCAGAATCTCACCCAGCCCCCGCGAAACGAGTTCCGGGGGCGAGAGCGGAGTGGCCTCGCCAGCCGCGCTGCCAACCACCAGCGGCGCGAGAGCCGCCGCGATCGCAAGCATCAGTCCCAGCCTGATCCACCACGGAATCCGCTGGCAGCCGAACAACGGTGCGGCCAACACGAAGGCCGCAATCCGGCAAGCCGCCAGCGCCATCAGTTGCCACGCCATGTTTCCGGCTCCGCGGCGGAAGGGGCGGGTGAAGGCGAGTGGGTCAACAGCACGGGCTGCGAAAAGTACTGGCGGCTGAAATCGGTCAGCCGCTGGCTCATCCAGGGCAACGTCATCGCGAGGACCATCGCCATGACTGCGATCCGCGGCACGAACCCGGCAATCTGGTCGTGGACCTGAAACATCGATTGGGCCAACCCGGCAAGAATGCCCGCCACGAGGCCGGCCAGCAATACCGGCCCGGCACTCGACAGGGCAAGCAGCAGGGTCTCGCGGCAGAGGTCGATCGCGTGTTGGGGTTGCATTTTGTCTTGCCAGTAGTCCCGGTCCCAAAACCGGAAACCGCGTTTCGACTCGTACTCAGTACTCAGTACTCAGTACTCAGTACTCAGTACTCAGTACCCGGTACTCATTACTCTTACTCTTACTCTTACTCTTACTCGTGCTCGTACTCGTGCTCCCGTCTTCCCTCGTCCCCCTCAACGGTCAAGATTTCGAGAATGAGTACGAGGTAGTCGTTGTGGCTGAGTGCTTCAGGCTCCTGGCAAGGTTTGAAAACTCTGCAGCAACATTCCCAGCACCAGATTCCACCCATCCGCCACCACAAACAGGATCAGCTTGAGCGGCAAGCTGACCATTGACGGGGGCAGCATCACCATCCCCATCGAGACGCTGAGCGTTGAAACGATCAGGTCGAGCACGAGGAACGGCAGGAAGATCTGGAAGCCGATCAGGAACGCGACTTTCAGTTCGCTGACCAGAAACGCCGGCAGGATCACGTTGAACGGCACGTCGGATACCGTTTCGGCAGTGACCAGCGGTGGCGACACGGATCCCCCCTGCCCCGCCGCGTGACGCTGGAACACGTTGATGGAGTCGAGGTTCCCGGTCGCCTGAATCTGGGCCACCATGAACCGCTTGAGCGGCGCGATGCCGCGCTGGCAGGTGGTGTTCCAGTCGACCGGCTGTTCCGAGGCGACACAGGGTTCAATTGCCTCCCGGCGGATTTCTTCCCAGACCGGAGCCATCACGAGAATCGTGACAAAGGCACTCAGCGCTGCGAGGACCTGGGTCGGTGGGAGCTGCTGGGCTCCAATCGCCTGGCGCAACAATCCCAACACGACGACAATCCGGACGTAGCTGGTGGCCATCAGCAGAATCGCCGGAGCGATGCTTAGCAGGCCGACCACCAGGGCCGTCTGGATCGCGCCGGCCGGCAGCTGGCCGCCGAACCACTCCTGGGCTCCGCTGGCCAGCTGATCGATACAGGCATCGACCGGCAGCTGGCTTCCGGTTGGCGCTGGAACGGCAGGAAGCGGCGAGGGGTCAAGTGAAATGGGATGGTTGGATCCCGATTGAGCGGGATTCTGCAGGGCCGTGCTGTGGGCAGGGATCGCGGCCAGCCACGCGAGCAAGATCAACCTGGCTGTGGCCCGCTGCATGAAGTTCCGGATGGACAAACAGAATGCGGTGACTGAATGGGACGCGATGAAACCGCGCGGTGAAAATGAAACAGGCCGGAAAACTCAGGCCACGAATTCGCGACTGGTTGCCTGGTTGCCGAGGGATTGTTGCAGTGCACGGAGGATGGGTTCGATGGCAATCGACTCGCGCTGGCTGGCCGCCGTGACGGGGACAAAAGTCGTGGCCGGGGCGGTTTCAGGTCGCGAACGGCGTCCGCGCGCCGGACAGCTGGCGAGCAGCGATTCGACTTCAGCCGGTTGCGAGATTTCGCCGACCGGGTGGGCACCTTCGGGGCTGACCATCAGGACCAGCAACCGGCTGCCGACCCGGACCAGCTGCAGGCTCTGGCGATGGTTCAGCCGCGCGCTGCCCATCAGTTCGAACACGGTCGCCGGCAACCGGCCGGCTTTGTTCCCGCCAAGCCTGCGCAGCACGGCCGTCAGAATCAGCCAGCTTGAGACGACGATCGCCAGGCTCCCCAGCATCCGCAACCAGTTGATGGATCCGGCTTCCTGTCGAAGCGCCGCGCCAATCGATTGCAACCACTGGCTGCGACTCGTCGCCGGAGCATCGCGAGGAACGTTGAATGTCAGGTCCAGTCCGCTGCTGGAGTCCGCTGAATTCGTCAACGCAGAGCTGCTGAAGTCAGAGCCTGGGAGAGCAGCCCGGAAATCGGCTTGTCTTACGTTCGGATCAGATTCCGCCGGCGAGGACCCTGGTTGCGGCGACCAGGGCACGGCGCTCGGCTGAGCGGCATTCCAGACGGTATCCGGCGCGAGCTGTGCGAATCCATCGCCGCCCTGTCCGGCGGCAATGCGTGCCGGGATCAGCGCACAGCCGATGGCCAGCCCAATCACAAAACTGAATGGAATTCTGCTCATGTTCGGGGCGGCGAAAGGCCGATCCTGATTAAGCTTTGCCAGGTTCGCCCGGCACCAGCTTGCAGCCGGGTCTGTCCCAGAATCGGACGGGGCGGACAAGATCAAAGAGGTGGTCCACAGAGGGCGCAAAATCGCGCAGATTCAGATCCACGAATGCTGCGAAGTCTGTTTGTTGGTGGAGTCCGGCGATGTCGGTCTGAGAGTTGAGTCAAGCCTTGAAGTTGCCAACTCTTTCAGAGCTGCTCAGGTGCCTGCTTTTTGCCCTGAACGCAATTGCCCGAAACATCGCGTCATCTGTCCTGTTTCGTTCAACAGCAACTCCCAAACATTCCTGAATCCTGTTTTGGGCCGCACGGAATCTGCGAAAATCGGCGCAATCTGCGGAGCCGATCCGCCTTCCTGCCCTGCCTTCTGCGTCACGCCGCGTCCCGGATCCAGGTCTGGATGACTTTCGCGGCGGCCTCGGGATTGCGGTCGATCAGGTCGTCGATCTGGCGACGAATCCGGTCACGATTGGCGGTGTCGCTGGAGTTGTCGAACCAGACGTCGGGACGCTGAGCGTTTTCAGGTTCGATGGCTGCCGGCTTCTGGCGACGGCGGCGCATGGTCACCGTCAACAAACCACAGAGGACCAGCCCCGAACCGAGGGCCCAGACGGTTCCAGCGCGCCAGCCATTCCAGCTGGCCCGATACAAGGATCCAACCGGAATCGGGTTTTCGGCTGGAGTTGAAAACCGGACATCCAGCGAGGGAAGCGGACCGGCGCTGGCCAGCTGCCAGGAGCTCTCGATTGCCTCGCGCAGTTTCTTCCTGATCCCGGCTCGAACGGCTTCCGTGTTGCCCGCGGTCAAGCTGTGTTTTACCGGATCGCTGCCCGCGCTGGGTGACTGCGCGGCCAGGTAGTGGTTGATTCCTTCCGCGCTGACCCAGAGTTCGACGGCGAGTGGATCACCTGGTTCAGGCGCGGGCACCGGGCGGATTTTCCGATTGGTCTGCAACTGTTCCCGGGCGTGGTTGGCGAGCAACGCGGGGATCCGGGCGCGCGAATTGGATCCCGGTACCACGCGCGCAGCGGAATTGCTGGCGGCTTCACGCGGCGGAGCACTGCTTCCAGCTGAAGCCAGTGGCATGGGCCCGGTCGCCGCCGCGGATTCAATCACCCGGCATTTGACTCCCGGCCAGTTGGCGAGCACGAGCCCGACCTGATGTTCGCACTGCCGGACGCGTTGCAGCTGTTCCAGGGCAATCGCTGGTGCTGCCGATTCCGGCAGTTCGGCTCCATTCCAGGCCGTACCCGAGTTGAGGTCATTGATTACGATCCGGCCGGCTTCGATTCCGGCGATTGCCGCGAGCAGGTTCTCCCGGATCGTGCGAAGTTCCGAGGCGTCAAGCACCAGCCGGCCGTGAGGGCGAATCGAGGCCACGCAGCGGAGATCAGGGCTGGAGTACATCGAGGCCGCAGGCTGGCTGTCCAGCTGGACGGTCGCTTCGCAGACAAAGGGCAATCCGGCGAGCAGCCGGCGAAGCTGCCGCGCCCGGTGTTGTTGCTGAACCAGCAACTGCTGGCTTTGCGAGAGGAACGGGTTGATCGACGGCAGGTCTTCGGCATCGGCGTCGAGCAGCGATTCGGGCAAGGCGTTGGCTTCGACCAGTGCCTGCAAACAGGCGGCTTGCTCTCCGGCGGGCACCAGCAGTCTTCCCTGCTCGATCTGGAAACCGGCGCGACCATGCTGGACGAGCACCAGCCGGACCTGGGCCGCCTCGGCCGGGCTGAGTCCGGTTTCGAGCAAATCCACCAGCCGGTCTGGCTCCGTCGGCAACCGCTGCATCCAGGCGATTCCCGCCACGGCCGCGATAGCCGCTGCAAGACAGGCGAATTTGGCCGCCGTCGTCAGGCCGGACCAGCTTGCGCGCATCGATCTTCGTTTCGGGGGTCGGTTCATGGGCAGTCCGCGAGTCAGGCGGCGCGGCGCGCACGGGGCTTGGGCATCACCAGGATTCTCGCCACGCCACCCTGCGGACAGCGCATCAGCTCGACCTGGCCTCCGCACTCGACGGCGGCGCGGCTGCCGAGAACAAAGTTCGGTCCTGCGGACGCGGGATCGGTGGAAGTCCGTGCGGACTCCTGGTTTTCAGCGGCAGAACGGAACCGGGGCGGATTGAGAATCGCGGGAGTCTTCGCCCCGGGCAGTTGCGGTACAACCAGTTCCCCGGAGCGGATCGTCGCCAGCTCCAGTTCCCAGCAGCTGTCGGCGTCCACCAGCGTCACCGTCAGTTCGCCTTCGTAGCCGGTCGACTCGATCGCATCGGCCAGCAGTCCCCGCATCGCGTGAACGATTCCAGAGCGTGTGGCGCTGGTCGCTGGCTGGCTGGAATGCTGATTGCCAAAGGGCACGTCGTCGAGATCGAGTTCCAGCTGCATTCGCCGGGCCAGGATCTCGGGTTGCATCTCGGCCAGCAACTGGATGAGCAGGGCGCGGATTGAGCCGCACTCCGTTCCGGTCCGCCGCATGACGTGCTCCGGGTGACAAGCGGTCCGGCGTCGTGCCACTCTTGCCAGTCACAACCTGTGACGACAGGCAGGGAGGGCCAGCCGGGTCCGGCGGGCTTGTAGACAATCGCCGACGGCGCTGTCAATCCGGACGGCACATGGAATGTGCTTGCGAGTGTATTTCGCGGATTGAAAAACTCTCTTCAATAACAGGCGGCAGCGCCAGATTTTCTTTTCCGGCTCCCTCCCCCGCCGCAGCTTTGAGCGGCGTTGGGAGGGCTGGGGAGGGGGCCACCGCGCACCAAGTAGCGTCGCGGCGGCACCTTCACCGCCACTCATTCCCGGCGAAACGACAATCCAGATCGCGAAGATTGCAATGGACGGAACGCGCCCTTTGCGAGCCACCTTGAAGAACCTCAGGCAATCACACCGGGAATCTGGCCCATCATCCAGCGGTTCGCGTCGGCCCATGTGGCGGCACAGGGCAATCCGTCGCCGCCCGGGTATTGTCGCAAATGGACATCGAAGCCCGCGACATGCAGCAGCTTGAGCTGCCGACACAGGCGTTCCTCGCCCAGCTCGATCGAATGACGCTGATGGGCCCAGAAAACGGGCAGCCGGCGGCAACTTCGCCACTGGCTGAGCGGTGCCAGGCCGTCCGGCAACGCCCCGTTAAACGAAAGAACGCCTGAGAAAATGTCATGCAGCTGAAACGCCACGCGGAAAGCCATCGTGCCTCCAGCTCCAAGACCGGCCAGCCAGATCCGGTCGCCGGCAACATTCAACCGCATCCGCGCGTGGTCGATCGCGGCCTTCACGCTGTGGCAAGCAGCCTCGATCCCGGGCGGGGATTGCCGCCACAAATAGCCCCGCGCGGAATCGCCTTCGCTTGCCTGTGGTGCAACCGCGGCAAAATTCCGCAAACTGATCCTGGGCATCACCCGGAGCAACTGGCGGGAATCGTCGCCCGAGGAATGAAGCCAGACTAGCAGCGGGTAAGCGTATCCAGGTTCGTAGTGCAGCGGGGAGAAAAGCCGCAGCGCTCCTGACTGTGATTTTCGCCGGCGGAAATGGTCTTCAGCGGTTGGACTCCGCCCTGCCGGGGCCGTCTGCGTCACTTGATTGATTTGCCGCGAACCGGGTTCGTCCACCAGCGGGCTGAGCAGGACTCGCTTCATTCGCTTGATCCGCGGAGAGAACCTTGGCGGGAGTCGCGGCGCATCCCGGCTTCAACAGGCCGTTGCGGCGGGAAAGCGCAGCGCACGTCTTTTAGGCCACCCCCGCAGTGGAGTCAACCTGCGATCTGGTTCCCGCTAGCAAGTGGCCAGCGGAGTTCAACGCGCTTTCGACAAGCCCCTCCAGGCGGGACCCGCAGTCGGCGAGAACGCCAGGTGGAGACCATCCATTGCGTGCCGTAAGCCTGTCCGCGCCCGCAAGACAAGTGAACCACGCCGCGTTCCGGCGCTTCAGTTTTGAAGTTGCGTTTTTATGCCAGCCCACAGCGCAAGCAAGGGAAAAACAGCCCCTAAGGCCGGTTCTTGCTTGTGCTGCGGGCTGGTATTTCTGCGACAAAGACCACAAAGCGCAACTTCAAAAGGCTTCAGCGGGCCCAGTGAATCCGGCGCGTGTATGTGGTAACGGGCACGTTGGCTACCGCGCTGACCATTCGCAACGTCACATCGACCGATCCCGAGTAGTCAGGCGGCAGGAATCCATAGTCCCAGTCGAGGGCGGTTCTGCCCGCATTGAACTGCATGGTCGTGGGTACCGTCGTGCTGGTGCCCACCCAGTTCTGGCCGCTCCAGAACTCGCCGGTCGAGAGTTTGCGAATCACGAGCCGGGCGCGGTCGATGCCCCGTGAATCGCGGGCAAAACCCCTGAGCTCGATTGGAATCCCTCCACTTCGCCTGACAACCTGGCCGGGCTGGGGCGACGCAATCTGGCCATACGGCTGGGACGTCTCCAGCACGAGATGAGCTGTGTCCGGAACGGCCTGAAAAACTCCGTTGTTGCCCCAGGCCCGGCAAGACACCTGACAGCGACGACGTTGCGCCAAGGGCGGCGCGAACTCGTATTCCCAGTTGACCAGCGTCCGCTCGGATGCCGCGAGCTGCGCAGCAACCGTGACCAGTTCAGTTTGCCAAGCCGTACCGTTCCACCAGGCGCCCGGCCCCTGTGTCACATCCCGAATGACCAGACGGACCTCGCGAATGTCGGTCGCGTACTCGGCGACGCCGGAAATCGTCGCCGTATGCGCAAAGACCTGCTCGGAATTGAGCGGGCTCTCAAAAAAACTTGCGGGCCGGACCAGTCCCAGGCGGTGCAGTGTCAACAGATTCTGGAACCGGTCCAGCTCGACCGGCGGCAGAAACGGAGCCGTGTTTTCGAGCTGCCACGGATCGGCCGCCAGATTGTAGTACTCGGTCTCACCCGTCGCCCATTCGACATAGACCGAATCAAACATCCGCACTCCCGCCCAGGTGGACCTGACCCTGACGTCTCGTGACGAGATTGCCTGCCAGTGCTCGATCAGGACCCCTTCTGGCCGCCAGTCGCGAAAGAATCCCTGGTAGCTTCCCTCGAGCAACGGCACCATGCTCTTGCCCGGCAATGCGACGCCGGCGGTGACGCCCGCCAGTTCAAGCAGCGTTGGCGCGAGGTCGACCTGGGAAAGCAGATACTTCAGGCCCTCTGGCCGCGGCAATACATGACCGGGTCCCCAGGCGAGTAGCGGCACGCGCGTCAGCCGGTCGTGGGGCAGCCCCTTGCCAAAACTCCGGTGGTGCCCCAGCTGGTAACCATTGTCGCTGGTCAATAGGATCACCGTGTCGCCGGAAAGCTGCCGGCTTTCAAGCAGTTCGAACAGGTCGCCGACAAACTCGTCGACCGCCCGCATCGCCAGCGCCCGGCGGCGATACTCGACATCGGCCAGCAACAACTCGTTTTCGGCCCAGCCCGAACCCGAAACGTCGAGCGGCGGCAGCGCGAGCAGTTCCGACGGTTTGTCGCTGGTGTCCCATTCGTTGAAGTCGGGGGTGAACGGCTGGACCAGATTGGGCCACCACGCACGGTAACGGTGAGCCACCATTCCGCCGTCGGGCCGCGACTCGTCCAGCGACAGTTGAGCCGGCGATTCGCGATGTGGGGTCAACGGCGCGAAGTAGAGGAAAAACGGGTTGCCCGTCTGCCCGTCGGCATGTTCGCCAATCAGCCGCAGCGCATCGGCCGCTTCCACGTCCGTCCGGTAAGTTGACGGGTACCGTTCCGGTGGCAATCCGTCTATCCGGCGATTCACGCCGTTGACGAGTTGGTAAGTCCGGTAATAGTCCGCACCCAGGGAAACGTAAGACTCATCCCAGCCGCCAGGCTGCAAGTCTGTCCAGTTCTCGCCAGCGCGTGGCTCAAAACCATCATGCAGGTACTTGCCAACCAGCATCGTGTGGTAACCGGCATCCTGCAGCCGGGTCCCGATGTGGGATTCCGACCAGCGTGGCCCGGCGGTTCCTTCGGGACCCTGATCACGCCAGATGTCGAATCCGCCAGGCACCCCCCGCGCACTGGGTTCAAACGGCTGGTTGCAGCGGACGCCAATCCGATGTGCGTACTGGCCGGAGAGCAGGCAGGCCCGCGACGGACCGCAAATCGGAGTCGGCACATGAAAGTTCACATACCGCTGCCCTTCATCCGCCAGTCGGGCGATGTTGGGGAAATAGCGAAAACCGATCCCGGGCTGAAAATCCCGCTCGAACATCGCCCAGTCGGCATCGTCGAGATTGATCAGCACAATGTTGGGACGACTGCCGGCAATCGACTGGGCCGCCGCGGGCGACTGGAACAAGCCCTGCCAGCCGGCACATGCCATGAAAAAAACGGCCGCGCTCAACAACCACCGGCCGCCAAACGTGCCCTTGACGCCGGGGATTCCAGTCGACAATCCCATCATGAAGTGCTTGACCGACAAGGTGTGGACTCACGCGACCGGGCAATCGTCCCGGTGCCGATGCAACAGGTTGGCGCTTCTCACCGCGGCTGGAAGTGGACGGTTATCGCGATGGAGGATCAGAACCGGCCGAAACCATCGGCCTGTCGTTCCAGCACCAGTCCTGCCCATCCTATTTGAAAAGCCACCCCGATTCCAATAACCGGTACTGTCAGGGCCAGTCGCCATTTCAGTGTCGCCTTTCGCTCCGCGAAAGTTCTGCCCTTTCACGGAGCGAAAGGCGACAATCGCCGCCGCGAACGACCTACCCGTCTCATCGGTAGTTGGTGCCGCCGTTTCCTTCCGGCAGCTGGCCGCAGTGGCTATGCCAGCTTTCGCGAATTCGCAGCCCCATTACGCTGGAGCATCGCTTATGGACCCAACGGCTGATCGATCCAATCCACCGTTCTGCCTGTAACGCACATGGAAAATCACCACTTTCCGAACCAACCCGCATGATCCCCCGCAGACTTGGCAACACCGACATCGCCGTCGGCCGCATCTCGCTCGGAGGCCTGTTCACCAGCTCGCTGGGCAAGGGCCTGGCGGAAACCGTCCGCATCCTCCGCCGCGCCGCTGAACTGGGCATCAACCTGATCGACACTGCCCCCGCTTACGCAGACAGCGAAGAGGTCCTCGGCCAGGCGCTGAAGCACATCGATCACCCCTTCGCGATCGCCACCAAGCTCGGCGGGCGGCCCCTCCCCTTCGACCCCCGCGACGCCAGGGCCCTCGTTGGATCAGTTGAAACCAGCCTGCGGCTGCTTGGCCGCGACGAGATCGAACTGCTTCTGATTCACGAGCCCGACCGGCCGCTGCAATACCCCTGGTGGACCAGCTACGATCCGCTCGACGGGCCGGTCTTCGAGGCAATGGACAGGCTCCGCGCGGCGGGAAAGATCCGCCACACGGGCCTGGCCGGCACGACCACCACCGAGCTCTCGGCCCTGATCCGCAGCGACCGCTTCGACGCCGTCCTGACGGCCTTCAATTACAACGCCCTCTACCGCGAAGCGTCCCTGGAGGTCATCCCCGAAGCCGTCCGGCGCAACATGGGGATCATCGCCGGCTCGGTCTACGGCCAGGGCTTCCTCGGTCGCCGCTTCGACGACGAAGTCCGCCGCCGCCCGCTTTGGCTCTCCCGCGCGCGCCAGCAGCAGTTCCTCGCCTTTTTCCAACTGCTTGACCAGTCCGGCCTGTCGATCACCGAGGTCTGTCTCCGCTTCGCGCTCGGCAACGACGACCTCTCGACGATCCTGATCGGTTGCAAGTCGATGGAGCAGCTGGAGGCCAGCCTCGACTTCGCCAGTCGCGGCCCGCTCCCGCACGACATCGAAGCCCGCCTCAACCAGATTGCGGCACAAGTCCCCGGCCGGCCGTTCGAGGAACCGATGATCCTCCCCTTCGGCAAAACCTACTCCGGCCCCGGCATGGCCAACCTCGGAGCGGGAGTTCCGGTTGGGAGGTTGGTCTAACCCGCATTTCTCACAACAACTGGTAACCCGAAGCGCAAGCAGGGCGGAACCAGCCAGATTCCTCGCTAACGCGTCGGGTTACCAGGAACAGTCTGTCTCGAACGGTATCCCCTCGTGAGAAATGCGGGCTAAGCGCCTGACGCAATACCAGCCCGCAGCGCAAGCAAGGAACGCTCCCCGGTCCTGGTTTTCCCTTGCTCGAGCGGCGGCCTGGTATCGAAACGCAACTGCAATAGGCGCAAGCAAGGGGTCACTCGCTTTCAGTTCTTGATGACAATTTCGGTTCTGGGACAGGCTTCAGGCGGAAACGACCATTTGCTTTAAGCCCATCCTGGCTTGCAGCCCACTACAATGGCCCGGGGACGTTCCTCCTGAGCTCTGGCGTGTCGATGATCGAGATCCGGTACACTGGCGACGAACTCTGGGCGAGGATCGAGCGGGCGGTGGAGATTGTCCAACAGCGGCTGAACCGTGTGACAGTGGCGCTGAACGGTGCCGGAGTCGCCTACGCCGTGATCGGCGGCAACGCAGTCCAGCACTGGGTCGCCCAAGTCGACGAGTCGGTCGTTCGCGCGACTCGCGATGTCGACATTATCCTTAACCGCGACGATCTGCCGGCAGCCATTCAGGCCCTTGAAGCGACAGGTTTCATCTATCGGCATTCAGCCGGCGTGACGATGTTTCTTGACGGCCCCGAGGCCAAGGCCCGCGACGCCGTCCATGTGATCTTCGCCGGTGAAAAGGTCCGGCCGGATTACCCCGAACCGGTGCCTTCGATCAGGGAATTTGCCCTGATGAAAGAGGCCCGGACACTGCCCTTTGATCAGCTGGTCAAGATGAAGCTGACCTCGTATCGCCGCAAAGACCAGGTCCATGTTCAGGACATGATCTCAATTGGCCTGATTGACTCGACTTGGGTCCCGCAGCTCTCACCCGTCCTTGCCGCCCGCCTGCAGGAACTGCTGGACGATCCGGACGGGTGACGGGCGGTCCGCTTTGAAGATTCACGAACGGATGGCACTCCCAGGCTGGGTCAGGACGGAAGAGGCCAGTTTGGCCCCCACGACGGCCAACGGCCACAGGACCGTCGTAAATGCGATGTGATACCAGACGGGAACGAGGGACCAGGACATTCCTGCTTTCGCCAGACCGAGGGCCACCAGCAGGAGGCCGAGGATCAGCGGCGCGCGGTGGTGCCCGCCGGCGATCAGCGCGGCCAGGAACCCTGCCAGCAGCGAAACCACTGCACCGCTGACCACCTGAGTAACCAAAAAACCGGTTTTCGGAGTGAACTGCCCGCCCTCGGTCAGGGCCGCCTCGAACGCTTTCTGCTGGGCGCCGAACCAATCCGGCCAGATGGCCGACAGCAGTTTCTCGTTCCCAAACCAAACCGCTACCCAGGCCCCAAACCCGGCAACGACTCCCAGCACGATCCGTAGCATGGCTTTGCTCTCAAAAGTGAAAAGCGGTCAGCTCCCTTTGTTGGAAAAGAGACCTGGCTCCTTTTCATGCGCTTGTTGTCCCGAATCTTTCTGTCCACAATCTTTCTGTCCAGCCCACGAAGCACCAGACACCGTTTCGCCACGGGCTTTTTCGCAAGTTTTACCGGCTGGCCGAGTCATTGATTCGATTTTCAGACACGCGTTCCAGCCTGCCGATCAGGGCGGGATGGTCCGAAACCCTTGGACCGGCGTCTGCATTACGGCCGAGCGTACGGTCGAACGCGAAGCGGAGGTTTCCAGTGGTGGCAATGTGATCGATGAGTGGCTCGCCATCGACATCCGCAGCACCCGCGGTGTGGATCGTGTAGCCAGCCCTGAAGGCATTCGCCAGGTACTGAATGTAGCCGGCATTCCGCGCCGTCGCCGGAATGCGCTGGTTGAAGTCACCCAACACGCAAACGGGAACTTCGGCTGCTGAATATCCACCAAGGATTGGTTCGAGTGCGCGGAGGTAGGCGACATGGTCCTCCCACCGCTCGCGATTCCGGTTCCCCGTGGAGACATTCGCATCAAACCATGGCACGCAGACGCCGACAAACCGGATGCCGTTTGAGATGCCCGAGACAAAACGACCGGGAGGCAGGCCCGAATCTTCGCCCTGCTCGACCGCAGCCCAATCGTTCCGGCTCACCAGCCAGACTTTTCGCCGATCCCCATCGTTCGAGTACCCATAGTCCCCGGTGGAGGCGATGACATTGGCGAAATCAGGTGTGAAAAACCCAGTCGATTCCGTCAGGCAGAAAACGTCGGGCGATGCAGCCCGCAGCGTGTCGCGAACGAATCCGCGAATCCTCGCAGACGGGACCCACTCGACGTTCCAGAGCAGCAGCTTCATGAGCCAGGACTTTTGAGGCTTGCAGGGAGTGTTCAAATCGCCCGGCCGGCAAGACACGGGAAAGCAACCTGCGACCGGACAGGTGGGGAGCGTCCGCTACGCGTCAGGACACCTTTAAGTGCCGGGCGACGACCACGGTTTGATTCCGCTCAGACTGCCTTTTTCATCGGTGACCTGAAAGAGATGGCCGCGCTTGTCGAGTCGCAGGTGATACGAAGTCGAGGTGTCGATGGTGACCGTGATGTGGGTCGTTGCGTCTCGCGTACTCGAACCGGGGTCGCCTTTGCGATGCGGACCGGCCGACACGCGCCACTCGCGGCTCATGGCCAGTCGATCAAGAAGCTCTTTCGAGTCGCGTTTGACGGCCGGATGGCGCCCGATTCCCGCGCCGTCCTGGAGCAGGTCGAGGACTTCATCCACGTTGGCCGTTACCATCCGGTCGCCGCGGCGGATGTAAAACTGTCCGCTGGACCGGCCAAGTGAGCGCGCAACGGGGATAACACCCTTGCTGTCAACCAGTTTGACCCGCTGAAGATACGCGTGGTACCGCCGGATCGCGGCCCTCATCTGGTCCAGTTCGCGAAACCACTCGTCTTGGACTCCGGAACCCATGAAGCCGCGGATCGAACTGAGAAGTTCGTCCAGCTGGCTGATGACTGGCTCGATTACTTTGGCCAGGCGGGGGCTCTGCGTGGCCGTGTCCACCAGCCGGGCCAGCGACTTGCGGTATTTCTGGAACTTGGCCAGCTTGGCCACATCACCCACCGGAATGATACTGACTGCGCCGATGGCCGCGCCAAGCAGATCGCCGCGGGCCAGCGAGATGAACGCACTGGCCGCGTCGGCGGCAGGGTTCACAACGCCGGCAAGATCAAGAACCAACTGGACCATGTCCCATTTCAGATCGCTGGGAATGTCGTCGATCAGCCGGCCGATTTCGCCGACTTCCGCGCGGATTGCATAGGGGGCTTTGGCCATGATGTCCCGTCTTCGGAGCTGCTCGGACTGAAGGGCGTTCATTCCCGGTTGGGCGAACGTGGGGCACGTTATCGCTTGCAGATAGCGGCACGACTTTTTCCGAATTGATGCTGGCAAACCGCTGGCCCGTTCCCGCCCCCGCGCACGGGACCGGCCTGCCCCGGCCCCAGGCGACCAGCATCACTTGGTTATCGTCACCAGCCGAAAATCGTTGCAGTCGCCGCGAAAAACCACGATGCTTGGGGACCAAATGGGAGGCCAAGCTACCGCCAAGCCAGGGCTTGAAGGCCCGCCTCGTCTTCATGTCTCGGCGGCAGCCTTGACCACCCTGACGAACAGAAATCATTTTTTGCTTGCCGGCATTATGGTGCGTTCTCACGCATCTTGCGCCGCCATCAGCTTGTCCATCGACGCGACCAGTTCCTTGACCGCGTTGACGCTGTAGTCGAAGGCTTTCTGCTCGGTCTCGGTGAGCTGGAGTTCGATGATTTTTTCGATTCCTTTGCTCCCCAGGATCACGGGGACGCCGACGTAGTAGCCGCCCACGCTGTATTCCTTCTGGCAAAGCGCGGCAACAGGAACCAGCCGCTTCTTGTCACGGACAATCGCTTCGACCATCTGGGCCGTTGCCGCCGCCGGAGCGTAGTAGGCGCTGCCCGTCTTGAGCAGCCCGACGATCTCGGCACCGCCGCTGCGGGCCCGGTCGACCAGTTTGTTGAGCGTCGCTTCGTCCATCAGCTGCCGGATCGGGATCCCGCCGACGCTGGTGCAGGAGGGGACCGGAACCATCGTGTCGCCGTGCCCGCCCAGCAGCATGGCCGAGACGTCTTCGACGCTCACGCCGAGCTCAATCGCGATGAAAGTCCGGAAGCGGGCCGTGTCGAGCACACCGGCCTGGCCCATCACGCGATGCGAGGGAAAGCCGGTGACTTTCTGGCACTGCTGGACCATCGCGTCGAGCGGATTGCTGACGACGATTACAACGGCGTCCGGGCAGTGCTTTTTCACTTCTTCCGAAACGGCGGTCACGATCTTCGCGTTGGTTGAAAGCAGGTCGTCGCGGCTCATCCCGGGCTTGCGGGCGATTCCGGCCGTGATCACGACGACGTCGCTGCCGGCCGCTTCGGCGTAGTCGCTGGTGCCGGTGATCCGCGAGTCAAAGCCCATGATCGGCGAAGACTGCATCAGGTCGAGCGCCTTGCCCTTGGGCATGTCGCCGACAGCCGGGATGTCGAGCAGGATGATGTCGCCGAGTTCCATCGACGCGCACCAGTGGGCACAGGTCGCTCCCACGTTGCCGGCACCGACGACTGTGATTTTGGCTCGCTTCATCGGTCGAAAATCCCTTGTTTGGTGTGGTGAGCCTGTCCGATATGCCGGGCCTTGCTTGCGCTGCGGGCTGGTATTAAATGCCGGCCAGCGAAATATCCCGCACGCGGAAGAAGCCTTCAAGGGCGCGTCATGCGGTCGCGGCGGTTCATCCACCAGACAGTCGTCGCCACGCCGCCCACCAGCACCACCAGGCCGATCATGGTCCAGTTCAGCAACGCATTGAGCCGCGCCTGCCCCGAATCGACCGGCCGGATCCGCCAGGCCATCACCAGCGGCAACGTCTGGCCCCCCGCAGCCCCCTGCTCCACCGATGCGCCCGATTCGTAGGTCCAGTAGCGATAGGCGAATCCGTCGATCGCCACCGTCGTCCCTTCCTGAACCTGGCCGGCTGCTGCTTCGCTCGCGACAACCGTGACGAGAACACGCGAGCCGAATTCCATCCGTTCGCCGGCCGCGTTGGTAATCGCGACGCGAGGGCTGCCCGTGTTGACGATGACTTCCAGCTGTCGGGCGGAAGATGTTCCATCGGCCAGCACTTCGCCTGGATCGACGGCCGTGATCCGCTTGACCGTACCGTGCATCGTCACGGGCCGGGCGATGATCCGGTCTGACTCCTGGAAAAGGTCGGCGAGACTGGCCGCCGGTTCCGTAGCGACGGCGGACTCCCAACTGGCCGGTTTCAGGCGGCTGGTTGCAATGAGGAAGGCCCGCCAGGCTTCCCGCTCGGCCGCGGTCAACGGTCTCGACCCGGCCCGGCGAATGTCGTCAACGAAGCCCACGTCAAAGCCTGCCTCGGCCAATGCCAACAATCCCGGCGCGACATCGATCCCGCGCGGTGCCGTTCCCGGAAACCACCCCAGCCGATGGCCTGCCAGCAGCCAACGTTCACCGTTACCATCGGCACCCTCCAGCTTCCCCACCAGAAACCCGACAGCCCGGATTCCGGCCACCGGCAACGCAGCCGACTGGAGCACTCCTGGCACGCGCGACACCGCGACGACCAGCCGCGTGCCATCACTCGCCAACACCGTCGCGCGCCAGAACAACGGCTCGGCGGTGTCGTCCAGCTCGGGCCACTGGCGGAGTTCAACGAGGTCGCCTTCGACCATCACCACGCCGAACCGGAACGCATCCAAGGGCGCGGGACCGGCGTCCGGCGCGGGCGTACAAGCCGCTTCGACCGCCGCAACCAGTTCCGGCTGGCCCAGTTTTCTCGCCCGCCACGCCAGCCGCACTGCGAGTTCGCCGGTTTCTTCGAGTGGCTGGGAGGCCATCATCGCAGCTTCACTCGGTTCAAGGCCCGCCAGTTCGCATCGCGCCCGTATTCGGGTTTCGTCGGCAGGTCCCTGCTGCTGCGCAAGACACGCTATCGGCGAAAGCACCGCAAAGTCCACGATCCAGAAGATCAACAACCCGAAAAACGGGAATGGTGCGGTCAACGAACAAGGCGGGTTTCCGGGGCCAGTCCGGGGAACCCGTGGACCATGACGATCCACCGAGTTCTTTCGGAAAGACCAGGTCATTGATCCTCGCGCGCGGCGCGCGTGCTCTGGCTCCCCCTCGCCTCCCGCGGCTTTGGGCGGGAGGAGAGGGGGGCGGGGGGGTGAGGAGGGCGGCCGCATTGGAGCTTGCAGGGAGGCAGGAGTGAAAGGAATCGCAACACTGCTTTGTCGGAAAGGCGGTTCCCGGGTTCTTGGCTGCACCACCAGGACGCATCCCAGATTCGTTCTGCTCGAGAAAAACCAGTGCCGATCCACTCCCCCAGCCGCGGGGGGGGGGGGGGGGGGGGGGGGGGGGGGGGGGGGGGGGGGGGGGGGGGGGGGGGGGGGGGGGGG
>JANOFL010000076.1:0-5283 GCA_031405895.1 Planctomycetota bacterium | reverse complement strand
CGCATCTTTTGCCAGAAGCTGGAGGCGTCGATGAGCTGCACCCGGCCCCGGCGCGCGGCGGGTTTCCGATTGCTGACGATCCAGACGTAGGTGCTGATGCCGGTGTTATAGAACATGTCGGTCGGCAAACCGATGATCGCCTCGACCAGATCGTTTTCCAGAACGTAGCGACGGACTTCGCTCTCGCCCGAGCCGGCTCCGCCGGTGAACAGCGGCGAGCCGTTTAGGACGATCCCGAACCGGCTGCCGCCGTCCTTAGCCGGGCGCATTTTCGAGAGCAGGTGGAGCAGGAACAGGAGCGACCCGTCGCTGACCCGCGGCAGGCCGGGACCGAAGCGGCCATTGAAGCCAAGCTGTTCGGCTTCCTTGCGGACCTCCTTTTCGATCTTCTTCCACTCCACGCCAAAGGGCGGGTTACTGAGCATGTAGTCGAACTTCTTCGCCGGCAGGCCGTCGGCCGACAGCGTGTTGCCGAAGATGATGTTGCCGATGTCCTGCCCCTTGATGAGCATGTCGGCCTTGCAGATCGCGAAGGACTCCGGGTTGAGTTCCTGGCCAAACATGACAAGCCGGGCGTCGGGGTTCAGCTCGGCCAGGTGTTCGCCGGCAATCGACAGCATCCCGCCGGTCCCCGCGGTCGGGTCGTAGATTGAGCGGACTACGCCAGGCTTGGTCAGAGCTTCGTCGTCTTCGATAAAGATCAGGTTGACCATCAGCCGGATGACTTCGCGCGGGGTGAAGTGTTCCCCGGCCGTCTCGTTCGATATTTCCGCGAATTTGCGGATCAGCTCCTCGAAGACCAGCCCCATCTGGTCGTTACTGATCGTGTCCGGGTGGAGGTCGATGTTCGCGAACTTTTCGGCGACGAGGTAGAGCAGCCCGGCCTTGGAGAGCCGTTCGATGTGGTTGTGAAAGTCGAACCGCTCGAAGATGTCCCGGACTGGGGCTGAGAAGCCTTGGATGTAGGCGAACAGGTTCTCGCGAACGTTGTCCTGGTCGCCCATCAGCTTCTTCATGTCCAGCGGCGACGTGTTGAAGAAGAGCTGCTTGGCCTTTTTGAGCAGGAACGGCTCCGGGTTGACCCTGGCCTTTTTGCGGAGTGCAAATTCCTTCAGGACTGCCGATTTGGTCCCGTCCAGCACGCAATCCAGCCGTCGCAGGACGGTGAACGGCAAGATGACCCGGCCATACTCGGACTGTTTGTAATCGCCGCGCAGCAGGTCGGCGACGGACCAGATGAAGGCCGAAAGGTTGGACATGGCTCTCCCAAAGTGCCAAACACCGCCCGCCGCTTCCCAATTGGGCCGGCGCGAACAGAGTAACCGCGGCCACGTCAACGGACCAGCCTCTGCTAACCGTTGCGGAGAGCAACACGCGAAAACCGGAAGCCAGGGCTAATCGCCGAATCCCGGAGGGGGGCGTGAAAAGTAGTCTCTGATTGCTTCCGGAGAATCCAATTGCGGAGGTGCCGCATTGTCATCCCTCGGCTCACGCCCCATCAAAGACTCCTCGGTGAAGTTTGACCGTTCAGTTTGGATCACGGACAACGGGAACCGCTGGTCAGGACCTGGATGACGCTCGTCCGTCGTGGTAATCGACACAACCTGAATGAACGGCCCTTGCCCCTCAAGAGTGCCTTGATAAAGGTCGTGCGTTTCGAGGGCGTTTCGGGGTCGCAAACGCTCTCGGAGTTCAAACGTCTCACCCGGCTCGATGCCGCCCGAGAATCCCATTTCCAATGGCTCGGCCGCAAAGGGGACTTCTCGATCTTTGGCGGCGAACATCAGGATGGCGCTCATCGATACGATGGTTTTTCGATCACGGTTGTGAACCTTAAGCTCAAGGAACTGGTTGCGGTCGCAGACGCCGCCCTCAACATCGACCCGAAATTGACGACTTGACTGGGAGTTGCTTGCGGCAGCGGCCCTCCGGAGAACGTCTTGAACCGTTTGCGGTCTGCCAAACTGAATCGCGAAGAACACGGCCAAGGCCAAGAGTAATCCCCCGGCCAGGAACACCCACCACGGCAGGAAGATGCCGCCTGCAGTCTTGACCGGAAATGGCAGCTCGATTCCGCCGGGCGCATCAGCCGACGACGGTGTCGTTGGCGCTTTTTTGCGAGACGCGCGCCTTCCGGTCTGGATGACAATCTGCTCCGGGATCACGGCGTCTGGTTCTGGTTCGACCACAGGCGGTGGAGGCGGCACCGCCGCGGATGGGGCCAGCCGGACTGACGCTTGGCACTTCGGGCACTTGGCCCGCTTGCCTTGGTGCTGAAGAGGGTACTGGATCGAATGTCGGCAATCCGGACAGGTAGCGGTGCCGTGGTTGGGCATTGGACAATCGCGCGAACAACGAATCTCGACCGCGGGAAACGCGGGGGCGACGAAAGGTCTGCCGGCAACAGTTTACGGTTGGATCGCGTTAGTTCCGACTATCCCGAGTACAGCAGGAGGCTTCAACGGTCCGGGTTTTGAGTTTTTTGAGTCGGGAACCTGCCAAGTTGTCCCGCGGCAAGCTTGAAGGTGGTCACAAAGAAACCACCTGTTGGAGGGGATGGCCAAAATGTGTGGGATTTCGGCTCGAACCAGCCCATTTCGCTGACTGGTCACAAACCCTCGGGAACAATGTCAACTTTGCTCGGCCCAAAACGCAGTTTGAGGCGGGAAATCCCACGTTTTTCAACGAAACGTGACCGTCAAAACAGAACAGAATCCGCTGGGTACTCAGGCCCCCCAAATCACAAGGGACGCGGCAACGGGCACTTTGGACGCGAGTCCGGCCGCAGTCTCTACGTCCCTGCAGTATCAGCCACGCTGGTCCTTGGCCCTACGGTGGCGACACAGGGCACGCACCGGCGATTTTGACTTGGTGAGACCGCCCACCAGCTGTTGCGCTAAATCGCTGGCCTACAGGTTACGATTGGTCATGCCACGCGCGAAGTTTAGCAGGGCGGTAACGAGTGGTTCGGGACAGTCGCGGACCAGCCCCAAGAGTCTCTCCCGCGGCGTCTCCGGTATGTCGTGTTCCCCTCTACGTTCCCCGCTCTCTGTCGAAACCGCGTTTTCCCCGCGATTACAGCAGTCTTTCGAGTCAAGTACCGTCCATATCCCCGCATTTCGTCGCAGGCCACGGCGCGATTTGGCGGGGTTTTTTGTTGGCTCGCTTCTGCCTGAATCCCATTTCTGCGCCCTGCTGGTAGCGCCAGTGGTAGCGCGGCTCCCAGTCGCCGTCGCGGCGAAGTCCGGTCGAGCTCGGCGTTTTCCGGGCTGTCACGGTGGACCGTCATTTCACGTTCACTTCTGCTTGTGATCAATCACGGCAAACGTCCTTGCGATTGCCCACTCGTACAACAAGGACCACCAGCCGGGCATCATGAACCTCGTACAGGATACGAAAGTCACCGACACGGATTCGCCAGACATGTTCTTCGCCAGCCAGCTTCCGGCAGCCGCGTGGTCGCGGGTTACTGGCCAGTTTGTCGATCGCTGATTCGATTCTCGCGGGGGCTTTACCTTCGATCCGGAGCAGGTCCCGGCTGGCCGAGGGCGTGAATTCCACGGTGAAGTCCATCGCCTACGGCTTTCTTTTTCTGAGACTTCGCTTCACTTCATCCCATGGAATGGGCTTGCCTCCTTCTTTGCGGGCTTTGCGGACCGCTTTCCTGTCCGCTTCATCTTCGAGCTGTTCCAGAACGGCCAGGTCTTCCATCGAGACAATCGCCGCCACGGGTTTGCCGCGGCGTTCGAGGATGATCCGTTCGCCGCCGTAGGCTGCCCGGTTGAGGGCGTCGGCAAGGTTGTTGCGGACTTTGGCGATGCTGACGTTCATGGCTGGGTCCGGGATCCAGGTTGATTGTCCATTATGTACATGATAGCGTTTAACGCCTTGAAGGGCAATTGTTGCCGGATAGCCTGCAATCGACAGTCGAGAGGGCGGCCGGGGACATGGACGGCCGAGGACATGGCCAGCCGACTGCGGATCAACCGCCGACTTTGGCAAAGGCCCGGCGGGAACCTAACGCCTGACAGCTTTGCCCAGGCGTTACGACAGGCCCGGAACCAAGGTGGGTCGGCGCCCCGATATCTTGGGAAGGCCGCTCGCACCTGGTTCATTCAGATTCCTGAAACCACTCCTTGTCGGGCAACGTACTGTTTCCGCCAGACGCCGTGCGCCCGCTGATTTTCGCCGTCCACTCATCGTCCCCCCTCGGCCAATACGGGCAATCGGTCGGAAAACTGGCCCGCCAGTTGCATGACAGCACGGCAGCCAGTATTTTTTTGGCAGGTTCGTCCGCCTGTTTTCCCGTCCATGATCGCCTCCTCCCGGCCCGCCGATTTGCCCGATTCCCTGCGCGTGGTCATCACGGGCATTGGCCTGACCGCGCCCAACGGCAACAGCCTGGCCGAGTTGCGGGAAGGACTGCTGAATGCCCGCAGCGGGGTCGTCCCCTACGAGATCCGCTACTTTGGCAAGACCCTCGCAGGGGTTTGCAATTTTGAGGTGCAGCGACACCAGACCCGCAAAGACGCCCGCCGCGGGACACGGGCCGGCAGCATCGCGATCTACTGCGGCAACGAAGCGGTCCAGAGCAGCGGGATCGACTGGGCCAACTTCGACCGGTCCACCGTGGGCGTCTACATCGGCGTCACCGAGCACGGCAACGTCGAGACCGAGAACGAGGTCTACCAGATCAAGGGCTACGACTACGACACTTCGTTCTGGTCACACCACCACAATCCGCGGACGGTGGCCAATAACCCGGCCGGCGAGCTGGCCCTCAACCTCGGCGTCACCGGGCCGCACTACACGATCGGGGCGGCTTGTGCGGCGGGCAACGCCGGAATGATCCAGGGGATGCAGATGCTGCAACTGGGCGAATGCGACCTGGCGATCGCCGGTGGTGTTTCGGAAAGCATTCATACGTTCGGGATTTTTGCCGGCTTCGCCAGCCAGGGGGCACTCGCATCCCACATTGATCCGGCCAAAGCGTCCCGCCCCTTCGACCGTCAGCGAAACGGGATCGTCGTTGCCGAAGGCGGCTGCCTCTATGTTCTGGAGCGGCTTTCCGACGCCAAAGCCCGCATGGCGAAAATCTGGGGCGAAATCGTCGGCCATGCGATCAACACCGACGCCACTGATTTCGTATTGCCCAACGCCGAGCGGCAGGCCCAGTGCATGCAGAAGGCACTCCACCGGGCCGGCTTGCAAGCCGAACAGATCGACATCGTCTCGACCCACGCGACCGGAACCAGCAACGGCGACACGCTCGAATGTGCGGCG
>JANOFL010000064.1:0-33233 GCA_031405895.1 Planctomycetota bacterium | reverse complement strand
ATCATGCTCAAGAACCTGACCCCGCGCGAACGACTCCTGGCCCTGACGGTGCTGGCCCTTGCGCCGGTGCTGCTGTTGTTCTGGGCTTTCACCAGCTTTACCGGGCGCTACTTCGCGAACCGGTCGCAGATCAACGGCTTGCGGCTGCAGTTGACTGAGCAGCAGGACCTGCAATCCGACGCGGAACTGGCGCAGCAGCGGCGGTTCTGGTACCGCAGCAACTGCCTGCCCTCCGACGCGAATCTTGGCCCGATCGAATACGAGGCGTGGCTGACCAGCCTGCTGGAAAAGGAAGCCGGCCTCAAGCTGGTGTCGCTCACGCCAGAGCCTGTCGAGCCGATGCGCTACCGGCAGGGTTCGAAGAGTGCCAATGTCGGGCTGCAGAACACCTGGAAATTCGTCGGTGACGGCAACCTCGAGCAACTGCTCAAGGCCCTCCGCGGATTCCAGTCGCTGCCGATGCTGCATCGTGTCAGTGCGCTCGTGGTCCGGCCAAAGACGGTCGGTGGCAGCGGGCGCGAATCGGTCAGCCGGACCGGTCAGCTGCGGATCGAAATGGAGATCCAGACGCTGGCTCTGGTCGATGCCGAGCCGGCCCGCGATCTGGCGGCCCTCGACGCGACACCCCTGCCGGCGATCCAGGCGGCGATGGAAAAAGTGCTCGTGCGGAACGTGTTTGGCCCCGCCAACAATCCGCCCCGGATCACATCTTCCGGCAGCAAGACTGCCGAGACGACCGAGCCGGTCAGCTTTGACATCTCGGCCGAAGACACGGAAGACTCGTCCGGACTCAAGTTCGAACTGGTCGGTGAAGGCATCGCGGGCGCGTCGCTCAAGCCGATCGACGACGATCCGTCCCGCGTGATGTTCGAATGCCCGCCGCTGGCCGCTGAAAAGTACCGCTTTACAGTCCGGGTCACCGACAGTGGCTTCCCGCCGAAGTCGGCCGAAAAGGAGTTCAGCCTGACCGTCCGCGAGGCAGCGGTCGTGCAGGACGAACCCGAGCCGCCCAAGCCCGATTTCAGACATGTGAAGGCGACCAAGATCACGGCCCTGACCGCGGTCGGTGGACGCAGCGAATGCTGGGTCGAAGTCCAGACGCTGGGCGAGCGCCACCGGCTGGGCATCGGCGAATCGTTCGACCTGGACGAACAGAAATGGACCGTCCGCGAAATCTCTCTGGATGAAGATTCGGTGACTTTTGAATGCGGCCAGGAGCTTCGCAAGGTCAAACGCGGCAAAACACTTGACCAGCCGCACGCGACGGAAACGCTTGCCAGCAAGACTCCCGTGGTGGACGATTCAAACTAGAATGGTCGGTTGCGCCGCGCGGCCTTCTCGATGAGGCCGCCGCTTGGCGACAAGCCCGGTCCGTGGCTTGCCAATAGTCCCCGCGCGTCAGCGAACCAGCCGGTCAGGGCCAACGTCCCGATTCTGGAGCCGAAACGAGAGTCCGAGCATGACGACAAGACCCGGCCGCGAAGAACGAAAGGCCCAGACTGCGGCAGCGGCCCGGCGCTGGCTGCGCTGGGGCGGATCGCTTGCGGTGATCGTCGCCACGCTTGCCGTGCTGGGCGGCCTGGCCTGGTGGAAATATCGCGAAATCCAGATCGCAATGGCGACGCCGCCGCCGGAGGAAATGCCGGTTCATGTCGGACTGGTGACCGTCGAAACCCTGACTCACCGCAACATCACGACCGCGGTCGGCACGATCCTCGCCCCGCGCTCGATCACGCTCAACAATGAACTGGCCGGAACGGTGGCCGAGGTGCTGTTCACGCCCGGCAGCATCGTCGAGGAGGGCCA
Organism: Planctomycetota bacterium; assembly: GCA_031405895.1. Classification (GTDB taxonomy): domain Bacteria; phylum Planctomycetota; class Planctomycetia; order Pirellulales; family Pirellulaceae; genus BJ22. The sequence continues at coordinate 31,427 of JANOFL010000064.1, read as the reverse complement.
GGTCCTGGTCCGGCTCGACATCAGCGTCGAACAGGCCCAGCTCGCGGCAGTCCTCGCGCGGCAGAAGTTTGCCGCTTCGACGCTCGAACGCAACCGCCAGCTTGCCAATACCGATGCGATTACGCGGCTCGAACTGGAAGAACTTGAATCGGTGGCCGCCCATGCCCAGGCCCAGGTCGATGAACTGCGGGCCGTGATCGCGCAAAAGACCATCGCAGCGCCTTTCCGCGCCCGGGTCGGCCTCAACGACACCCACAAGGGCCAGTACCTCCCGGCCGGCACGCTGATCGCAACCCTGCAAAGCGTTGAGGACTTTCTGCTGGTCGACTTCATGCTGCCCCAGGGCACGGTCAACTTTGTCCAGCTCGACCAGACGGTCGATGTCATGACGCCGCTGGCGACTCTGCCCGCCCGGCTGATCGCGATCGATTCGCAGGCCGACCGGACGACTCGCAACGTCCGGGCCCGGGCCCGGCTGGATCAGCCGCCGGCCACCCTGTTGCCCGGCGACTCGGCCCAGGTCCGCGTGCCCTATGGTGAAGAGGTGGTCCTCCCGGCCGTTCCGGCGGAATCGGTTCGCCGCACGCCGCAGGGGACTTTTGTCTTCGTCGCCGAGACCAATACCGCCGGCGAGCTGCGGGTTTCCGAACGGGCCGTGGTTCCCGCCGCGGCCGTCGGGTCGCTGATCGGACTGGCGACCGGAATCCGCGTCGGCGAGCAGGTCGTCAAGGAAGGCTCGTTCAAGTTGCAGGACGGCGGGCTGATCGTGCAGGCGGAGATTCCGGAAGCGGTCGAGGAGGCGTTCGCGGAACCACCCCCCCCTGCCCCCGCTGGCGAGTCGACGGCCCCGGCAGTCGCGGAAACAGATGCGGACCATGAAAGTGGTTGACCGCGGCAGGTTTTTTCCCGGTGACGCTGGTGTCCCTGCTTCTGCGTGGCGAGCAGCAAAAACGAAGACGGCCCGAAGGCTCGACTCCCACGCAAACTGACTGAACCCTGAACTCCAGACCATTCATGCGCTGGTTCACCGACCGATTCATCCAGCAGCCCGTGCTCGCGATCGTGATCAACATCACGATCCTGCTGATCGGCCTGCAGGCGATCCGGATGCTGCCCGTCCAGCAGTACCCGAAGCTGGAAAGCACGTCGATCCTGATCAACACCTTCTATATCGGGGCCAGCGCCGAGACCGTGCGCGGCTTTCTGACCGTCCCGATCGAGCAGGCGGTCTCCAGCATCGCCGGCGTCGACTTCATTGAATCCAGTTCGACGGCCGGTGCCAGCAACATTACGATCCGGCTCAAGCTCAACCACGACAGCACCCAGGCGCTGGCCGAAGTCAACGCCCGGCTGCAGCAGGTTCGCCGGCAGCTGCCCGCCGAAGCCGAGCCGCCGGTGATCGAGCTGCAGCGGGCCGACCGGCCCTACGCGACTTTTTACCTCAGCTTTACGTCCGACAAGTTTGGCCTGCCTGAGCTGACCGACTGGCTGAGCCGCAACATCCAGCCCCAGCTGTCGACGCTGCAGGGGGTCCAGCGGATCGGGATCGAAGCGGGCCAGATGCCGGCGATGCGAATCTGGATTTCGCCCCGCCAGCTGAGCGAGCTGGGGCTGACTCCCGGCGACGTCTATCAGGCGTTGCAGCGGAACAATTACGTCGCCGCGATCGGACGGCTGAAAAACGGCCCGGTCCAGGTCGACCTGCTGACCAACACGGACCTGCGAACCGTCGAGGAGTTTCGCGACCTGATCGTCTACCAGCGCGATGGGGCGACGATCCGGCTGCGCGATGTCGCAGTGGTCGAAATGGGTTCGGAGGAGCCGAGCTGGACCGCGTTTCACCGCGACAAGGAAGCTGTTTACGTTTCGGTCTATTCGCTGCCTGGCAGCAACGAAATCGAGGTCGCACACGCCCTGCGGGCCGAGATGGAGCGGATTCGCCCCGGTCTGCCGGGCCATGTCGAGATGGACCTCGCTTTCGACGGTACCACGTTCATGGAGAACGCGATCCACGAGATCGGCGAGACGCTGGCCGAGACGATTGCGATTGTCGGACTGGTCGTTTTCCTCTTTCTCGGCTCGCTGCGGACGGCGATCGTTCCGCTGGTTGCGATGCCAGTCTCCCTGGTCGGCGCGACGATTGTCATGCTGGCCCTTGGATTTTCGCTCAACCTGCTGACGATCCTGGCGATCGTGCTCTCGGTCGGTCTGGTCGTCGATGACGCGATCGTGGTCGTGGAAAACATCCAGCGGCATGTCCAGCTGGGCAAGACCCGCTTGCAGGCGGCCCTGGTCGGAGCCCGCGAGCTGCTCGGTCCGATCATCGCGATGACGATCACGCTGGCGGTGGTCTATACGCCGATCGGGTTTCAGGGCGGGCTGACCGGGATGCTCTTCCGCGAGTTCGCGTTCACGCTCGCGGCCGCCGTGCTGGTTTCTGGCGTCGTGGCCCTGACGCTTTCGCCCGTGATGAGCATGGCGATGATTCATCCCTCGGGCCGGGAAGGTTTTCTCACACGGCTGGTGAACCGGCTGTTTGAGCATGTGCGGGTTCTCTATGCGGCGCTCCTGCGCGGCGCGATCGAGGTCCGCTGGGGGATCGCGCTGGCCGCAGTTCTGGTCGGGCTGGCCGCTGCGCCGCTGTACATGTTCAGCGGCAAGGAACTCGCCCCCGTCGAAGACGACAACTCCATCACGTTGATTCTCGACGCGGCCCCCGATTCGACCCTGGAATCAATCACGGCCTGGACCCATGTCCTGGCTGAGAAGGTCAAACAGATTCCCGAATACGAGGGGATGTGGGCCCTTGCGTTTGCGGGCGGCGGTTTCGGCGGAATCGAGCTGAAGCCGTTTGACGAACGGAACCGGACGTCGTCCCAGATCAACCCTGAGGTCTTCGCAATGGTCGCGGAGATCCCCGGCGTCAGTCCCTTCACGCTGCTCAACCCGCCGCTTCCCGGCGCCGGCAATCACGGCGTCGAACTCGTCGTCAAGAGCGACCGGTCGACCGAGGAACTGGCCGAGTCGGTCCGCGAGATCGTGAACCGTGCCCAGCAGTCGGGCAAGTTCATGTACGTCGACACCGACCTCAAGTTTGACTTGCCCCAGGCGCGAGTCGAAGTCGACCGGATGCGGGTCGCCGATCTGGGCATGGACCTCGCCATGATCGCCCAGGAACTGGGTGTGCTGCTCGGTGGCGGTTATGTCAACCGCTTTAATTTCTACAATCGCAGCTACCAGGTCATCCCGCAGCTGGCGGAGAAAGACCGCCAGTCGGTCGGGGCGTTGATGGATCTGCGGATTCGCGGTCCGAACGGCGATTTGATTCCCGTATCGACGTTTGCCTCGATCCGGCAGCAGACAGCCCCCCGCGTCCTGGCCCGATTCCAGCAGCAAAGCGCGCTCCGCGTTTTTGGCGGCGTACTCCCTGGCACAACCAAGGCCGACGGACTGGACGCTCTGGAGACAATTGCCCGCGACGTGCTCGGTCCCTCGGGCGGCGTCGACTACGCCGGCGAGTCGCGGCAGATTCGCCAGGAAGGTTCGTCGCTGGCCGTCAGCCTCGGGTTTGCCCTCGTGCTCATCTATCTCGTCCTTTCCGCCCAGTTCCAGTCCTTTCGCGACCCGCTGATTGTGTTGCTCGGCTCGGTGCCGCTGGCCATCTCGGGTGCCCTCGCGCTGACCTTTGTCGGTGCGACCACGATCAACATCTATTCGCAGGTCGGGCTGATCACGCTGGTCGGGCTGGTTGCCAAGAATGGGATCCTGATCGTCGAGTTCGCCAACACGCTGCAGGAGTCGGGCCGCAACAAGCTGGGCGCGATCCTTGAAGCCTCCCAGACGCGGCTGCGGCCCGTGCTGATGACTTCGGCCGCGACAGTCTTTGGGCACTTCCCGCTGGTCCTCGTGACCGGCCCGGGAGCCGAGGCCCGCAACAGCATCGGGATCGTGCTCGTCGCCGGAATGGCAATCGGCACCGTCTTTACCCTCTTCGTCGTCCCTGCCCTTTACATGCTCCTCGCCGCCACCCACCGGCACCATGAAACGGAAGAAGTGACTATGCCCGGAGCCGGTGTCGCGGCGGGGCACTCCCCCTTCCACGATTCGAACGGATCGCCCGGAAAAACGGAAAGCAACAACGTCCACGGGTCAATGAACGGAAACGGCAGCCCATCCGCGAATCCGGCCGGAGAAGCCACCGTCGCGGAGTAGTGCCGGGTCACATACGGCCAGCACCCAAAACTTGACGGGCGACCGAGGACGACCAGTGTTGGGAACACTAATTGCCCCTAATCACCGCTAATCGGCACCCACTGAATTAGCGGTGATTAGTGGAGATCAGTGTTCAGAAAATGGTGTATGCACGCCGCAATTTGTGCCACCCACAAAGTGTGCTACCGTCCAGCAAATGATCGAACCCGCGTTGGGGTTGCAGGGATCGGTTGGAACCCATCCCAGGGTGCGCTCCGAAGCCCTCGCGACTCTGGGCTTTGGGATGCAACGCTGTTGGCGTAAAGATCCGGCCAAATTGCAAGAGGGAGCTATGCGGTGAACACCGAACGATATGATTGATGGTGGAAACCGTGCCCGTCTGCTGGCTGACTGGGCGGGATTCGTTTTGTTTGGTGCCTCACGCCTCGGCATAGATTGACATGAATACGCTGGCCTTTCGTCAGGCGCGCGACCAGGTTCAGGCTTTCTCCGATTTCTCGGGAGATGGCTTTCAGCTGGGCGGGGAGTCAGCAACGCCGTCGCGCCGCACGGAGCTCGAAGATGGATTGCGGCTGGGCATCCAGGCATTGCGCTGGATCGTCCGTGCAGACGAGATCGTGCGCGGCGTGCTGTACCAACAGGCGGGCGATAGCGAGGGTGCCGGTCAGATGCTGGAGGACTTGAACCGGTTTCTGGGATGCTGGGTGGAGCAGGTTCCCGCGGCCCGGGCGATGATTGAACGGGCGCGCCGTTCAGGTGAAGCAGTTGATGGTGCTGAAGAATTCCTGAAATGCGCGGCTGAGGCGGAAGCCGCATTGCGGGTCTGGAGCGGTTCGGCCCACCGGGCCGGCGAGTCGCTGGCGATGTTGTGCGAACAGGCGATGGAGGAGTATCGCCGTGGCGAAACTGCCAGTTTCCTTTAGAGAGCGGAACCGCACCACCCGCGCTTTCAGGGAACAGTTTCAGCGCCTGCCCTTGCGTGTCCAGGAGCTGACAAGGGAGTGCTGCCGAATCTTTGATTCCGACCCCGACCACCCTTCCCTGCGCCGCAAACCGGTCCATGTGACCAGAGCCGGCAGTTCCGTGCCAGGCTCATTCTCCGTTTCCATCACGATGCGTTACCGGGCTGTCTACGTCATCCAGGATGGCGTCAACGTCTGGTATTGGATCGGCACGCACGCGGAGTACGATCAGCTGCTGCAATAGGGCTGTCATGCAGGCACCGGTTGCTAGCGACTTCATTGTTCACTGGGTTTGAAGCGCGGATGCGTGACTGCTACAAGGCCAGGTTAGCTGCTGGCGAAATGGGCGGGTCGTGTGCGCGTTGAGTTGCCGGCAAAGGGTTTGAGGCAGGATGCCTCGAACTGCTGCGAAATGAACATGGCGGGACGGGTCCGCCGCTGAATGGACAAGGACGTCCGATTTGTGGCCTGAATGCCACGACCTGAGTGTGACTGCGCCCGGTGCCGGTTTGACCAGCTGGCGGGTGGGCGTTTCGCGCTGCGCGCTGGGCGCTGCAACGTGGATCTGGCTGGGTTTGGTTGCCGGGTTGATTGGCCCGGGTCCGGCTTGGGCGTTGCAGGAAGCTGCGGTCGTCAACGCAGCGGCGACGAAAACCGAAGCGACGTTGCGGGTGACCTGGGGCGGTGGCCCGGAGCGAACCTGGCTGGTGCAGATCGCAGTGGTCGAGGGCAACGTGCTGACCTGCGAGAATTTGGGGCTGGCGCTTGATACGCCGGGTTCGGCCGAAGTTCGCGCTGGACGCATGCAGTTGCGGCAACGTTCGGCGACCTCTTTCGGCGGCGTCGACGTGCGGCTGAGCGGAGCGACCAGTGCCCGGGTCAATCTGTCAGTCCTGGCGGCCGAAGACCCAACCATCCACTTTCAGCGCGAGTTCCCGCTGGGTGAATTGCTGGGCGAAAGCCAGACCCTGGCACTCGACGAAGACGGCAACCGGCTCACGATCGGGCGGAAGCCGGGGGACTGGCTGCAGGTCGGAATCGGCCGGCCGCATCTGGTTTTTTCACCGGGCGAAACATGGCGCGTCACGCTGGAGTCGCGGCACGCGCTGGCGCTGGCCGGGCGCGAGGCCGTCTTGCGGGCGACGCTGGTTCCGGCCCGCCAGTCCCGACCGGCCCTGGCTCGCCAAACGTGGACGATGACCCTCGATTCGGCCGGCAATGCTCCGGCCGTCGAATGGGAGATCGAAATTCCCGGCGGTGAAGGGGCTTACGATCTGGAACTGGTCCTCGAGCCGTACTGGAACCAGGCGGCGTTTACGCAGCGAAGGCTGGTGCGCCGGGTCCAGTTCGCCGTGGTCGATCCGGCCCCGTTGCCGATGGACGAAGAGCCGCCGGCCTGGCGAACGCTCGGCGAATACCGGCTGGATGGAACCCGAAAGAGTTCTGGCTTTCCCGATCCCGTTACGGCTCTTCGCGACCTGGCAGGTGGTGTAAACGCGAGAGGGGCAGATCCTTCCACTTCGGAATGGCAAGAGCTGGCGGCGGGCGACTGGCGGCTGGTCGAGTTGCCAGTGTCGGAGCCGGGCAAGCTGCATCGCGTGACGATTGAGTATCGGACCGGTCCGGCGCTGGCCGCGGGCTTCAGCCTCCTGCAGCCCGATGCCACGGGCAACATTCCGTCAGCGGGATTTGATTCGGGCGTCGCGCTGTCACCTGGCGACAAACTGGGCATTCCGGATGACGAGGCCGGTGCTGCGCTTCCGCATGAAATCCACTGCTGGCCCAGCGCGCGAAAAATGGTCTTGCTGGTGGCCAACCGGCACGCAAGCGCTGGACTTGGGATGGGAACGATTCGCGTGGAGACCGGGCCAGGACGACTGGCAGCGGGACCGTCTCAGCCGGTGGCCAGGCGCGACGGCGAACAACCCGCGCCAACCCGCGCGATGCTGTGTTTCGCCGAATTGCCCCTGTTTGCCGACCAGTTCGGCGCGACGCGGGCAGTGGACCCCGAATCAGGACTGCCGGTCGATGACTGGTGGACGTTCATCGAGGGGGCTGACCGCTGGGTTCAGCAGCTTCAGCACGCGGGTTATTCGGGCGCGATGCTTTGCGTCGCCGCGGAGGGCGGTGCGATTGCGCCGCTCGAATCGTTGGGGGCCACGCCGCGATATGACTCGGGTATCTTTGGCGGGCTGGCCGCCGACCCGGTTCGCAAGGACGTGCTCGAATTGCTGTTGCGGATGTTCGACCGGGCCGGACTGACACTGGTCCCGGTGCTGGAGTTCAAGAGTCCCTTGCCGGCCATCGAGCAGCAGTCGCGGAGCAATCCCGTCACAGCTCTTTCGCCGGCCAGCGGTGAGGCCGGGTTGGCCTCTGCCGATCACTATCGTGACAGTTACGACCCGCTGACTCTTCCCGTTCAGCAAGCCATCGAAGCCGTCGTGGACGAACTGGTGGCCCGTTACTCGGGACACGCGTCGCTGTCCGCCATTGCCATCACAGTCCGGCCCGACACCTGGCTGCGACAGCCGGAACCCGAAAACGGCGCCAGCCTGTGGCCCGAATTTGTCGGCGCGTCGGGGCTTTCCGGCTATGGCACTGATCCGGATTCGTTCCGCGCGGCGCTGGGCGATCCGGAGCTGCGGCTGCGCTGGCAAGCCTGGCAGGCGGGCCGGTTGAATGGCCTGTTTGAACAGTTGAACCGGGTGGTGGCAAACCGGATGCCGCGTGGCAAGCTGATCGTGGCCCAGGCCGACACCTTCTCATCGGGCTGGCTGGCCGAAGCGCTTAACCCGTCGCTGCAGCGGGAAGCCGATCTGGTCGCGACCGCGGAGCTGGCGGGCTGGAATGCACCGCTTTGGGCGAACGAGTCCACGTTGTTGTTGCAACCGCACCGGACCGCGCCGCACCGTTCCACCGTGACCGAACGGACGTCGCTGCATGGCAATGCGGCGGCCCCGGCCCTGTTCCAGCAGGTGGCATGCCCGGCCGTGCTGTTTGCGCAGCGGGTCGACCCGGCCCACTTCAGCGCGGTCGAAAGCCGCAACCCCTTCGGCACCCAGACCACGGCCCTTGTCCGCGTTCAGCCCATGGCGTCGGCCGGATCGCTCAACCGCCGGCGGTTCATCGACCGGCTGCACGCTGGCGACGTGCGATTGTTCGCCGATGGCGGCTGGATGCCGGTGGTAGGGGCCGAGCCGTATCTGCAGGAGCTGTTCGCTGCGTTCCGGTCATTGCCCGATGTCGGCTTCACCACCTTGCAGCCGCTCGACTCGTCCCTGTTGGACGGGCCCGTCTGCGTGCGTCAAGCCGGGGTCAACGGGGTCTGGCACGGCTATCTGCTCAACGCCAGCCCGCGCGCGGTCGTCGTACAGCTTTCAGGAACCGGCAACAACGCAACACAACTCGAAGTCACTGGCGGCGCGGAGATCCTGGTGCAGCCGCTGGCGCAGCCGCTCAAACTCGGCCCCTGGTCATTGCTGGCGCTGCGGGCGACCGGCGGGAATCCGGAGCTGAACGACTACCTGGTGACTTTCGATTCGCCGGTTCGGGAAGTCCTCCGCGAACAGGTCTTTCGGCTGCAATCGGCTCTGCCCGCGGCCCGCGTTCCCATCGACCTTGGCGTCGTTCGCAATGCCGGGTTTGAACAGCCGGATCCTGGCGGCACACCGGTCACGCCAATGGGCTGGCGGTGGAATGAGCCGGCTGGCGACTCGGTTACCGTCAGGGATGACGCAGCCAGTCCTGGCAACCATTGCCTGCGACTGGCCAGCGGCGGCGACACGGTCTGGATCCGGAGCAACGAGTTTGACGCGCCGGCCACTGGCCGGCTCTCTGTGACCGTCAACTTGCGGACTGATCCGGCCCGAACGGATGCGCCGTTGCGGATCAGCGTCGAATCGACCAACGGAAACGACTACTACCGGTTCGGGCCGGTCGGTGGTCTTGCCGAAGCGGGTGCCGAGCAGCTGGCCGTGACGTGGAAGCCGTTCGTCGTTCATTTCGACGACCTGCCAGTCGAAGAAGGCACGCGGTTGCGAATCGGCTTTGACCTGATGGGCGGTGGCGAAGTCTTCGTCGACGACATCCGGGTTCATGACCGCCTGCTCGATGATCGCGATCTTCGCGCCGTGACCCAGCTGCTCGCGTCCGCCAGCAATGCCCTCGACGATCCGCAAAAGGCCGACCAGTGCCGGCGGATTCTGGAAAGCTATTGGCCGATGGTCCTCGATGAAGTCTTTGCCACGCCAGTCGCCGCGCCGACAACCGGGCCAGTGGCCGCCGAACCAGTGCTTGAGCCAGAGCTGGAGCCCGGTTTGCACATGGAAGAGCCGGTCGTGCCCGCGGACAGCGCCCGTGCTCCCTGGCGTCTCCGCCGCACCCGCCGCAACTGACGGCGTGACAGATGTCGGGGTCTGAAACCCGGCCTGCTGAACCAGGGTACGATGGACAGTCCCCGCGTATTTCCGCACTCGCATGTCCTGTTTCGGAATTGAGATCATGACGACTTTGTCGGGAGTTCGCGGCGGCTGCAAGGCGAGGGTCATGGCGTTGCTGGCCGGCTTTGGTTCGCTTGCGTGGGGGCCCATGCTGACAGGCCAGGAGCCCAAGGCAGGCAGCGAAGTCATTGGGCGAACGATTGCCGGCTTTTCGCTGAAGGCGACCGGCGGTCAGGAACATTCACTGGACGGGCTGGCGAAGTCGAAGCTGCTGGTAGTGGCGTTCCTGGGCCACGAATGCCCGCTGGTCCGGGCCTACGTTCCGCGGCTGAATCAGTTGCAGGAACAGTACGCGGGCCAGGGCGTCGAATGGCTGGCTATTAACTCAAACCAGCAGGATTCGCTCGCCGAGCTGCAGAACTTTGTCCGCGAGCTGAAGCCCGGTTTTCCGCTGCTCAAGGACCCCGGCAACGTTGTGGCCGACCAGTTGGGCGCGAGCCGCACGCCACAGGTTTTCGTGCTCGACCAGCAGCGGACGGTCCGCTACGCCGGCCGGATCGACGACCAGTTTACCTATGGGCGACAACGGCCCAATCCCGAATCGAATGACCTGGCACAAGCCCTGGATGAACTCCTGGCGGGCAAGCCCGTGTCGGTGCCTGAAACCGGGGTCGCCGGTTGCATCATTGGCCGGATTCTGTCTGCCAACACGGACGAATCCAAGGGCACCGGCGACGTCACCTGGTCGAACCAGATCAGCCGGATCGTCTACAAGAGTTGCGTTGCCTGCCATCGGGCCGGCGAGATCGGGCCATTCGAGCTGGTGAACTTCAGCGAAGCGGCCGGCTGGGCCGGGATGATCCGCGAAGTCGTCAATCAACGACGAATGCCGCCGTGGCACGCAAGCCCCGACCACGGCCGTTTCAACAATGACGTCCGGCTGACGGAAGACGAGATCGCCCTTATCAATCGGTGGGTCGAAGCCGGCGCACCGGAAGGCGATCCGGCCACAATGCCCGAATTGCCGCCCCTCGCAACGGGCTGGCAGATGGGCGAACCGGACCTCGTTGTGTCGATGGCGAAAAAGCCATTTCCAGTCCCGGCCACCGGCACACTCGAGTACCAGTACTTTCAGGTCGATCCGGGATTCACCGAGGACAAGTGGGTTTCAGCCGCCGAATGCCGGGCCGATCAGCGGGGCGTGATCCACCACATCATTGTCGGCGTGGCGGGTGAAGGCGACTTTGGCGAAGGCGTCCACGGCCAGGTCCAGTCCGACTGGATCGCCGCCTCAGCACCTGGCTCGCCGCCGATGGTGTTGCCACCGGGCTATGCCAAGCTGATCCCGGCCGGCGCGAAACTGATCTTCCAGATGCATTACACACCGAACGGCACGCCGACCGAAGACTTCAGTTCGATCGGTCTCCGCTTCGTCGACGCGGCGGCGGTCACGCACCGCGTGCTGACGGTCAAGGCCCACAACGAGCGGTTCGAGATTCCGCCCGGTGCTGACAGCCATCCGGTCAGCGCCCGGATGACCTTTGGCGAATCGGCCGAGCTGCTGACGCTCTTCCCGCACATGCACCTCCGCGGCAAGTCCTTCCGCTTTACGGCCCGGCTGCCCGACGGGACCGACGAGATCCTGCTCGACGTGCCGCACTACGACTTCAACTGGCAGAACTCCTACGAACTGGCCGAGCGGCGGCTGATGCCAAAAGGAACGCGGGTTCGCTGCGAAGCCACCTTCGACAACTCCACCGCCAACCTCGCCAACCCCGATCCGGAGAAAACCGTCCGCTGGGGCGACCAGACCTGGGAAGAAATGATGATCGGTTACATGAACGTAGCAGTGCCGGTGGGGGAATAGGCCCTCTCAACCGGCGGATCCCGGCGACATCATTTTTCCGGGTGCAAAGCCCGTACATACGCCGCAAAGTTGGCTACAGGCAGAGGATTGACCGGGTATCCGATCGAGGTGAAATCTCCGCCTGCGTCGAGTACTTTTTCCCAAGCCAGTTGGTCAAATTCAGTTTGCCCTGAAAATGACGCGCTGACTCGCCCATCCGCCAGTACGGTCACATCCTTGAACTCCAGCAGTAACAACCGAGCTGGCCCAACCGGTGCGCCTTCGGTCGCCGAATCGATCCGGACCGGAATTTCCATCCTGAGTTGATAGCGGTCTCCAAAGTACGCCTCGGAAACAAGGAGTGGCGTCTGGTCCGGACCGTACGAAATGGAGTGCCAACAGTCGGGAAACGATTTTTCGAACTGGCCTGCCAGCGGCACGCACTTAACGCCATGGACCGCAAATGCCTGATGGTGGCGATTGTGGAAAGCGCCTTGCCCGTAAACGAGCACAATGAGAGAAAACCAGCCGAGCGGAATCAACGCAAGGCATCCCAGCAATACCGTAACGACCACCAACGGCAGGTCTCTGCGATTCCCGATCTGCATTGGAGCCGCGTAGAACAAAGGTGTCAGGGACCGTTTCGGGACATTGGGCGTCTTCCGGCCGCAAGACCAGCCAGGAAAACCATTCTGGCGTGGAAAACGGTTCCTGACACCTTTTCCCAGCCGAATATGTCACCAATTGGTGACATATTCTGCCGGTTCAGGGCGGGCCCGTCTGTCCGGCGGGCCTTATTCGTCCAGGCTGCCCATCAGCTGCTGCCGCAGGAAGGTCCAGGCGAGGGTTTGCATGTAGGCGGCCTGTTCGTTGTTGGCCGCGCCGCCGTGGCCGCCTTCGATGTTCTCGTAGTAGAGAACATCATGGCCCTGCGACTCCATCAGGGCCATCATCTTTCGCGCGTGGCCGGGATGAACCCGGTCGTCACGGGTCGAGGTCGTGAAGAGAACCGTCGGGTACTTCTGGTCGGCCTTCACGTTGTGATAGGGCGAGAAGGTCTGGATGAACTCCCATTCCTCGGGCTTGTCGGGGTTGCCGTACTCGGCCATCCATGACGCGCCGGCGAGGAGCTGGTTGTAGCGCCGCATGTCGAGCAGCGGGACCTGGCAGACGGCCGCCTGCATCAGTCCGGGGTAGAGCGTGACCATGTTGCCAACGAGCAGGCCGCCGTTCGATCCGCCCTGGATGCCGAGCCGGCGCGGCAGGGTGACCTTGCGGGTGAAGAGATCCTTCGCGACGGCCGCGAAGTCTTCATAGGCCCGCAGCCGGTTGGCCTTCAGGGCCGCCTTGTGCCAGCGCGGCCCGTACTCGCCGCCGCCGCGAATGTTGGCGACAACATAGACGCCGCCCTGGCTGGCCCACGCCCGGCCCACGCCGGCACTGTAGGACGGCAGCATCGAGATCTCAAAACCGCCGTAGCCATAGAGCAATGTCGGGTTGTTGCCGTCGAGCACGAGATCCTTCCGCGCGACCATGAAGTAGGGCACCTTCGTGCCGTCATCGCTGGTCGCGAAGTGCTGGGAAATCGCCAGCCCTTCGGCGTTGAAAAACTCGGGCATCGCCTTGAGCTTTTCCGGCACGGCTCCGATGGTGCCCATCGCCAGCGTCGTTGGCGTGAGGTAGTCGGTCGTGATCATGAAGTAGTCGTCCGACTCGTCCGCGTCGACCGCCGAGATCGAGACGGTCCCGAACTGGGGAGCGCCGGTCAGCGGCTGGGGCTGCCACTTGCCGTCGCGGAGGTCGATCACCTGGATCCGGTTCTTGACGTCCTCGAGGATGTTGAGCACAAGGAAGTTTTTCGTGAAGCTGCTGCTCGAGAGGGCCGAGTTGTCGGTCGGCTGGAAAACGACGCGGAAATCGCGTTTCCCGGCCATGAAATCGTCGAACTTGATGACCAGCAGCGAGCCGGCCGCGTAGTCCGTGCCCTCCACATTCCACGCGTCGCGCAGTTCCAGCGCCAGCCATTCGTGAACCACCGACTTGTTGGCCGAGTTTGGCACGTCGATTTTCTTCAGTTCATGGCTGTCGGTCAGGAAATAAAGTTCGTCGTTGTAGAAAGCCAGATTGCGGCTGACGAAGTTCCGTTCAAAGCCCGGCGAGTCATCGTGCATCGCGCCAACGGCCATGTCGGTCTGCTGGCCTTCGTAGATCAGTTTGGCTGTATCGAAAGGCGTGCCACGTTTCCAGAGTTTGCAGAGCCGCGGGTAGCCCGAATCGGTCATCGTCCCCGCGCCGAAATCGGTCTGGACGAAAACCGTGTCGCGATCGATCCAGCCCATGCTCCCCTTGGCTTCGGGCAACTGAAAGCCGTCGGCGACGAAAGTCCGCGTCTGCATGTCGAACTCGCGGGTCACGTCGGCGTCGGCTCCGCCGCGCGAGACGCTGATCAGGGCCAGATCGTAGTCGGGGCGAAGAAGCGAGGCCCCGTGCCAGACCCAGTTCTCGTTCTCGGCCTTGCCCAGCGCGTCGAGGTCGAGGATCACGTCCCATTTCGGCTCGGCCTTGCGGTACTCGTCGAGCGTCGTCCGCCGCCAGAGACCGCGCGGGTTTTCCTTGTCGCGCCAGAAGTTGTAGTAGTGGTCGCCGTGTTTGGTGACGAAGGGAATCCGCTCGTCCGAGTCGAGGATCGCGAGCAGGTCGGTGCGGAGTTTCTCAAACTGGGCGTCGGCTTCGAGCTTGGCCTGGGAGACCTTGTTCCGTTCGCGGACCCAGTCGAGGGCCTTGTCGCCGCCGACGTCTTCGAGCCACTGGTACGGGTCGGCCGGCTGGGGAGCCGTTTCGGCCTGGCTGGCTTCTGTTTTGTCCTGCATTCCGTGCAGCGTTCCGTTCATCAACGCCATTGCTCCGAGGGCCAGCCCCAGCAGGGCCGACCGCCAACAAGTCTTGTTCATGACAACGTCCCGGAAAAATGTGGACCCCGACTGCCGGGTGGGCATTGTATCAGCCGTAGAGCAGTTGTCCTCAACTGCTCGTCCGCCCTGCTCCGCGAGTCCTGATCGCGAGGCTGAACGGGGTTTCGGCGGGGGGAGCGAAAAGGGGCGATGAGGGGTGCTCGTGGGCAGAAGACAAGAAGAGCAGTTGGGGACAACTGCTCTACCAACGAATGAGCGCGTCGGCTGGATGGGTTGCCAGGGTCGGGCTTATGCTGTTCCGTTTGATTCCATCGAGTCAATTGTTGACCTGAAGCTGTCCCGTCGCAGGAGTAACCCCACAACATGGATTCCCTGATTTCGGACCTGGCCCGCTACGTTCATCACCACCGCATCCAGAGCGAGCTGGCCTATGAGACGGCGCGATGGTGTTTGATGGACAGCCTGGGTTGTGGGCTGATGGCGCTGAACTATCCGGCCTGTCGCAAGCTGCTGGGGCCGGTCGTGCCGGGGGCCGGGATGAAGAGCGGCTGCCGCGTGCCGGGGACGACACTCGAGCTGGATCCGGTCAAGGCGGCCTTCGACATTGGCACGATCGTCCGCTGGCTTGATTTCAACGACACCTGGCTGGCCGCCGAGTGGGGTCATCCTTCCGACAACCTGGGCGCTATTCTGGCCGTGGCCGACTACCGGTCGCGGGTCAAGGGCGAGGTGGTGACGGTCCATGACATCCTGACGGCGATGATCAAGGCCCATGAGATCCAGGGCGTTCTTGCCCTGGAGAATTCGTTTAACCGGGTTGGGCTGGACCATGTGCTCCTCGTCCGCGTGGCGAGCACGGCGGTGGCCACCTGGATGATGGGCGGAACGGAGGCCGAGACGAGCACCGCGCTGGCACATGCGTTCCTCGACGGCGGAGCCCTGCGGACTTACCGGCACGCCCCGAACACCGGCTCGCGGAAAAGCTGGGCGGCCGGTGATGCGACCAGCCGGGCCGTGCGATTGGGGCTGATCGCGTTGACCGGCGAAATGGGCTACCAGACTCCGCTCTCGGCCCCGAAGTGGGGTTTCCAGGATGTGCTGTTTCGGGGTCAGGTCGTGAAACTGGCCCGGCCGCTCGACGCCTATGTGATGGAGAACGTGCTGTTCAAAATCTCGTTCCCCGCCGAGTTTCACGCCCAGACTGCGGTCGAGGCCGCCATCCAGCTTCATCCGAAGATTCGGAGCGATTTCGATTCAATCGAGCGGGTCGAAATCCAGACCCAGGAGCCGGGCGTGCGGATCATCGACAAAAAAGGCCCGCTGAAAAACCCGGCCGACCGCGACCATTGTCTGCAGTACATGACCGCGATCGGGCTGCTGTTTGGGGAACTGAACGCCGACCACTACGAAGACCATGCGGCGGCCGATCCACGGATCGATGCGCTGCGCGACAAAATGGTGGTCCGCGAGGACGAGTCCTTCACGGCGGCCTACTACGATCCTGAACAGCGGGCGATTCCGAACCGGATTCAGGTTTTCTTTCGCGACAGCAGCAGCACGGAACCGGTGGAAGTCTGGTTCCCGGTCGGCCATCGTCGTCGGCGGGCCGAGGGCCTGCCACTCATGAAAGATAAATTCATCGGGGCCTGCGACGGCTATTGCGATCCGTCCGAAGCCCGCGACCTGGTGGCCCTTTTCGGTGACTCCAGCCGGCTCGACCCGATGCCGGCCAGCGATTTCCTGGGCCTGTTTGCCCGTGCCCGCCGCAGCGCGGCGTTGTTGGCGTAACGGGAACCGGCTGACGGTTCGGCGAACGGCAGATGAGAAGCTGCCGGAACCCGAGGCGTGAGCGAGGGATCCGCCTGTCCTCCCTTGCTTGCGCGGCGGGTTTCGATTGACAAGCTCTCACTTTCCGCTCACCTTCCCACCGCGGCGGTCAGGGGACGGCGAAGTCAAGAAAATGCCGCGCCGGCAACAGACTTGCCGGCGCGGCTTTCGATACTTCAGGACGAAGGGGTTGAGCTGATCAGGTCAGGCTTGATTCCTGACCAGTTGCAAACGGGCCCCGATCGACTACTGGCGACGGCGGCGCGATACCAGACTTGCCAGAGCCAAACCGCCGAGGACTGCCATGCTGCCCGGTTCCGGAATCTGGACCGGGTTGACCAGCTGACCGCGGATTTCGCCGCCGGGGAAGGTCTGGGAATGAATGTTGATGTAGGTCAGTCCGTTCAGCGTGTTGGCGATGTTGCCAGCGCCTGAAATCACTCCGTTGCCCGAGAACACGCCTGTAGTCACACCCGGCGTAAAAGAAAGGCCGAACAGGACGCCGGCCGGCGCACCGGCGGGGGCAAAGCCATGCAGGTGAGCGTTGCTGGACAACCCGACGAAATTGGAAAACGAACCGTTGATCGACATCGCGCCGGACACGTCATCAAACATCGCGATGGCCGTGCCAGAACCAGGCGACGCGTTGGGCGGGACTTCCTGAAGCCCATCCAGCGATACGTTGAACTGCCAGAGGTCGGCTTGCGCCAAACCGCACAGGCCAGCCAATGCGATGGCCGCAAAACAGTGAACCAAACCGCGATTGATCATGATGTTCCTCCACAGACTGAAAAAAAATGAAGTCAGCGGGGGTTAGTCTAGCCTGAATTCAGGGCTGGAGCGAACAATTACCCGATGGTCGGGCAACGAGTGCCAAGGCTGGACCGGTGGGGAACCTGGCCCGCAAGCACCGGACGAGTTCCGCCCCGAAAGCGGTTGAGCGTCAGCCCTCGATGTCCGCCGTCCCACCCCGAGGGCAGACGCCCAGCGGTTCGCCCGATTCACACAATCCTGATCGCGCGGAGTGTAAAGGGCTGTTTGCCTGAGAAGGTCCTGATGAAGTTTCCGTTCAGCCCGCTTGCTCAAGTGCCAGTGGCCCAAGCCGCCGAATCTTTGCCTGGCTACCGTTTGCGGGTCCGTCCAAGGTTGCGGGTGATGAAGTCGGCTTTGCGGCGGATCGCGGCCGGTGGTTCGGTGACGATGGTAGCGGAGCCGAATGTGGGAGGCGGGGTGTAGCCGCCCATCAGCGCCGCCTCCATCTCGTCGAGGCTGATGATCTGGACCTGGACCATGGCGTCGCTGGCTCCGGCTTCGTAGCCCCGCGCCCGATTGGCGGTCAAAGGGCTGGCGGGCAGTCCGGGAATGCCACGCGACTGCTGCCCCGACGCGAAACGGCGAACGCCGCCCATCCGCATGATCCCCGCGTCGGGAACTTTGACGACGGTGGAAATGTTGAAGAAGGACTGGGTGGGCAGCTGGACGACCTGTCCGGAGGCAGGACTGGTCAGTCCGGGAGTCGCCAAGGCGGTCAGCGTCAACAGAAACGCGACAGAAAGCCGGCGCGGACACAACATGGGAATCGACCTGATTGAACAGTCTGACACTGCCTTGCCGAAGGCAATTGGAAGCGGCCAAGGCCGAAAAATCAAGCGAAATTCGGTCCCTTCTTCGGGTGAATGCCTGCGGGGGCCGGAGCCGGTTGCGTTGGGCGAGGAGGCGCACGAGTTGACTGGAGAAAGCCCAATCGGCGGGACCCGGCTAACCGGCGGTCCCGACGCAGGGGCGGGAATGCGGATGAAAGGGTAGAGAAAAACCGGTTTCGGGCCGTTGACGGACTCGCAGGCAATCCCTTATTCTGTGAGGTTCTTGATGGATGGTCGCCGGGACAAGGTCCAGGCGACTCCCGGCGCGGACGCGCTGTTCGGCCGGAGAGCTCTGCTGGGTTGGCTGGTGCGGCGTTGTCGCGCCACCCCGGGCAGTTCCATCGGCTAAATCAGGAATGATCGGCAAGTAACGACGGCACGGGGAAGGCCAGTGGCAGCAACGAAAGAAGTCATCCGCATTCGCATGGAAGCCTACGATCACGCGGTGCTCGACCAGAGCGCCCAGGAGATCGTGGACACCGCCAAGCGGACCTTCTCGGAAGTCCACGGACCGATCCCGCTCCCAACGCGAATCGAAAAGTTCACCGTGCTGTCGAGTCCCTTCATTGACAAGAAGGCCCGCCAGCAGTTTGAAATCCGGACCCACAAGCGGCTGATCGACATCGTTGCGGCGACCGCCAAGACGATCGAGGCGCTCAACAAGCTGAACGTCCCAGCCGGCGTCGAAATCAAGATCAAGGCCACGACGCGATAGACGACTGACGAACCATGATGCGGGCGGTCCGGGAACAACGGGCCGCCTGTCCTTTCCTGACACCATCGGGCAAGTACCAGATGCACTGGAAGCCCGCCGGATAATGCCGCTACTGCGGTCATTCCGGTTGGCAAACTGGCTGGACAACAAGGCGAGACGAGATGAGCAAAGGCATACTTGGCCGCAAGGTCGGGATGACGCAGGTATTTGACCAGGAGACCGGGCAGGTTACGCCCGTGACGGTCATCCAGGCGGGTCCCTGCCATGTGCTGCAAATCCGGACGCCTGAAAAAGACGGTTACGCCGCGGTCCAGCTTGGTTTTCTCGACAAAAAGCGGCCTCAAAAAGACCGCCGTTCCCGCCCCAGCCAGGCCAGCCGCGCCGAACGCGGACATGTCGCCAGCATCCGCAGCAAGCGGGCCGACAAGCTGCAAGCCGCTGGCCGCACCATTCCTGCCAAGGCCAATTGCGAGCCGAAGCAGTTCATCCGCGAGCTCCGCGGCTCAACCGAAGGCCTCGAGGTTGGCCAGGTGCTCAAAGCCGACCGGCTCGCCGAAGTCAAAGCCGTCGACGTCACCGGTTACACCCGCGGCCGCGGCTACGCGGGCGCGATGAAGCGGCATGGCTTCAAGGGCCAGCGGGCGACGCACGGCGTCAAGAAATGCCATCGCCATATGGGCGGTACCGGTTCGCTCGCCGCATGGCGCGGTGGTGGCCGGCCCAAAAAGGGCAAGAAGATGCCCGGCCAGTACGGCGATGAAAAAGTGACCTCCCGCAACCTCAAGCTGGTCCGGGTCGACGCGGAAGAGAACATCGTGCTGGTCCGCGGCGCTGTCCCCGGTGCCGCCGGCTCACTGGTTGTCATCCGCGAAACCAACAAGAAGTAACGTTCCGGTCCGTTTTCAGGTTCAGTCGTCCGAATTCGTTCCGGATCAGAAAGTCACGCGATCATGGTCAGCCTGCCAGTTTACGACGCCTCGGGCCGGGAAATCGGCAAGTACGAAATCGACCCCGACGCGATCGCGCCGGGCGTCAACAAGCAGCTGTTGCACGACGTTGTCGTGATGTACCAGGCCAACCAGCGGCAGGGAACCCGACAAACCAAAAGCCGCGCCGAAGTCGCCGGCTCGACCAAGAAAATGTATCGCCAGAAGGGAACCGGCAACGCCCGCGCCGGCAGCAAGCGAACCAATATTCGCCGCGGCGGCGGTCACGCTTTTGCCCTGAAAACCCGCGATTACTCCTATTCCATGCCGCGCAAGGCGGTCCGGCTGGCGACGCGGATGGCGATCGCCGGCAAAATTCGCGACCAGCAGGTCGCCGTAATCGACGGCTTCCAGCTGGCCGCGCCGAAAACAAAAACCGTGGCCCGGATGCTGGAAGCGATCGGCTGTGCCGGCCAGAGCGCGCTGATCGCGACCGCCGGCCATGACGCGATCGTCTACCGCAGTGCCCGCAACATCGACCGGGTTTCGGTCTCCGCTGTGGCGGACCTGAACGCTCTCGTCGTGTTGCACCCGCGGAAGGTCCTGTTCACCCGCGAGGCCCTCGACTGGGTTCGCAGCAACATGGTCGCCCGGCCGAAGTCTGAAGAAGCCTGAGCCGCTGATCATCACGCCACCGAAGAGTTCATTGCCGTACAGGTTAACCCGATGAGCAGACCCTACACCAGTCCCGGACCACGCACGAAAGGGCCGGAGCTCGCGCCGCACCAGGTCGTGCTCAAGCCGCTGGTAACGGAGAAGGGCGTCCATTTTTCGGAAGCCCTGAACCAGTATTCCTTTGAGGTCAACCAGCTGGCGACCAAGACTGAGATCAAGCAGTCGATCGAGCAGCTGTTTGATGTCAAGGTCGCCAAGGTCGCGACGCAGACCCGTCGCGGCAAGCACCGCCGGTTTCGGGCGCGGCTCGGCAAGACCCGCAGCTGGAAGAAGGCGATCGTCACGCTCAAGCCCGATTTCAAGATCAACTTTTATTAAGGAACCTGGGAATACCAGCCCGCAGCGCAAGCAAGGGTCGGTAGTCAACGCAGGCAACAGACTGGCCGCACCGGCCAACCGCAGGAAAACCGCACGATGGGACTCCGAAAATACAAGCCGACCTCCGCTGGGCGCCGCAACGCCAGCGTCAGCGACTTTGCCGAGCTGACGCCGGGTGCGGTGCCGGAGAAAAGCCTGTTGCGCCCCAAGCGGCGCGGCAGCGGCCGTAACAACCAGGGCTTCATCACGGCCCGCCATCGCGGCGGCGGCCACAAGCGGGCCTACCGAGTGATCGACTTCCGCCGCGCCAAGGACGGCGTCGCGGCGAAAGTCGACTCCATCCAGTACGACCCCAATCGCAACGCCCGGATTGCCCTGTTGCACTATGTCGACGGCGACAAGCGTTACATCCTCGCGCCAGACGGGCTGAAGGCTGGTGACCAGCTGATGAACGGTCCCGACGCACCGCCGGCGGTGGGCAACTGCATGCCGTTGCGTAACATTCCGCCCGGTTTGGACATCCATAACATCGAAATGCGGCCCGGCCAGGGTGGCCAGCTCTGCCGCAGTGCCGGTTCGAGCGCGAAGCTGATGGCGCGCGAAAGCGAATGGGCCCAGATCACCTTGCCGAGCGGCGAAATCCGCCGGATCGCGGCCAGTTGCAGGGCGACGATCGGCAAGGTCGGCAACGCCGACCACATGAATATCGAGCTGGGCAAGGCTGGCCGCAAACGCTGGATGGGGCGGCGTCCGCATGTGCGCGGCACCGCGATGAACCCGGTTGATCATCCGCACGGGGGTGGCGAGGGCCGCACCAAGGGCGGTCGCCATCCGGTCAGTCCGACGGGCAAGCTGGCCAAGGGTGGCTCAACCCGCAAACGGGCCAAGTTCTCCAACAGCGCGATCGTCCGCCGCCGCCGCTCGCGCCGCCATGGCCAGCTGAAACTCAAATAACGCATCCGTTCACCGCGCCGCACTCTTCGCAGGGTCGCGGCCAAGGAAATCCCGATGAGCCGATCCCGGAAAAAAGGTCCTTTCGTCAGCGACAAGCTGTTTCGCAAGATTCAGCTGATGGAAGCGTCGAACCGCAAGGACGCGATCAGGACCTGGAGCCGTTCGAGCACGGTGATCCCCGAGTTCATCGGCCACACGTTCATGATTCATAACGGCAAACAGCACATCAAGGTCTTCATCACCGAGGAAATGGTCGGGCACAAGCTGGGCGAGTTCGCCCCGACCCGGACTTTTCGCGGCCACTCCGGTTCGGCCTCCAAGAAAGCTTCCTCGGCAACTGGCGGCTGACCCAACCCCACCGGTCCGGGCCGTGGCCCGGTGCCTGAACCGATCCAACGACTATCGCGAACCGTCCCATGCCAACCCACACCGCAGTTCACCGGCACGCCCGGATCAGCGCCCAGAAAGTCCGCCGGCTGGCCGACCTGGTCCGGGGCAAGTTCGTCGACGAGGCGATCGACATCCTGCGCTACCAGCCCCACCGCGGGGCCCGGCTGCTGGAAAAAGTCATCCTCAGCGCGGCGGCCAACGCCCAGGACCCCGACCAGAACGAAGGCGTCTCGGCCAACGCCCGCGATTTGTATGTCGCCCAGGCCGTGATTGAAGGCGGGCCGATGTTCAAGCGGATTCAGCCCCGCTCGCGCGGTCAGGCGTTCATGATCAAGAAACGGACTTCCCACATTCGCGTCAGTGTTTCCGAACTCGGCAAAGAAGCCGTCAAAAACTGATCCGTCGCCCCGACCACCGGCCAACCAGGCCGCGACCCCAGCGCAGAGACCAGACCATGGGCCAGAAAGTCAATCCGATCAGCTTTCGCACCGGCGTCATGATGGGCTGGAAGAGCCGCTGGTACGCGCCCAAGGAAGAGTACGCCCGGTTGCTGCTCGAAGACCGCAAAATCCGCCAGTTCATCCAGAAACATCCGGCCGGAAAGTACACCGCGGCGGGGATCGACCGGATCGAAATCGAGCGGACCCGCGACGAAGTCAAGGTCCTGCTCTTTGTCGCCCGGCCCGGCCTGATCATTGGCAAAAAAGGGGCCGAAGTCGAACTGCTCCAGGAAGAGCTGCAAAACCTGACCGGCCGCCGGATCAACCTGAAAATTGACGAAGTCGCCCGTCCCGACCTGTCGGCCCAGCTCGTGTCGATCAAGATCGCCGAACAGCTCTCCAAGCGGTCCAGTTTCCGCCGGACCATGAAGCGGGCCGCCGAGGAAACCATGGACGCCGGGGCCAGAGGGATCAAAATCCAGCTCGCCGGCCGGCTCGGTGGTGCCGAAATGGCGCGGCGCGAAAAACAGACCGTTGGCGCGATGCCGCTCAGCACGCTCCGCGCGAAAATTGATTACGGGTTCACCGAGGCCGTCACGCCGCAAGGCAACATCGGCGTTCAGGTCTGGGTGAACCAGGGTACTTTTGGAGACGAAGCCAATGGCGATGATGCCCAAACGGGTCAAGCATCGAAAGGTCCAAAGAGGTCGTATAAAAGGTAACGCGACCCGGGGCAACCGGGTGGTGTTCGGCGACTTTGGACTGCAGGCGATGCAGGGCGGATGGATCAAGGCGCAGACCATCGAAGCGGGACGTATTGCTGCCCAGCAGTACATCCGCGGCGAAGGCCGGCTCTATGTCCGCATGTTCCCGCACAAGTCGATCACCAGCCGGCCACTCGAAACCCGCATGGGCAAGGGCAAAGGCGAACCCGCGTTCTGGGTCGCCACGCTCAAGCCCGGCAGCGTGATGTACGAACTGGCTGGTGTAACCGAATCCCAGGCGAAACTCTGTTTCGCCCGGCTCGCCCACAAAATGCCACTCCGCGTCCGCATGATCAAACGCCGCAGCCACTGATCGAACCACACTGTCCGGAAGTACCGCGCCAGCAATGGCTGCCCTCGATCCGCACCACCCGTCCTGTTGGTTTCGTTCGTCCCACCGCCGAGTCCTGACGCCTGCCGACCATGAAAGACCGCGAAAATACCGCCGGACAGCTCCGCCAGATGAGCGACGAACAGATTGGCGCGATCCTCCGCGACACGACCCAGTCGCTGTTCAAGCTCAAGATGCTGGCCCAGTCCGACCGGCTGGACGTGCCGTCCGAGCTGAAGCGGCATCGCCGGCTGATCGCCCGGGTCATGACCCTTCAGGGCGAACGGACCCGCGCCGCCGCGGCCCGTTAACCGCACCGCCACGCCCCCACCGATCACGCAACTGTTACCGAGTCGAGCCGATGCCCAAACGAGAATTGACTGGCCGCGTCACAAGTGACCGGATGGCCAAGACCCGGATCGTGGAAATCCCGCGCAAGGTCCGTCATCCGAAATACGGCAAGTACATCCACCAGCGGACCGTCTGTTATGTCCACGACGAGGCCAACTCGTCGGCGACCGGCGACCTCGTCCGGATCCAGGAATCGCGACCTCTGTCGCGGACCAAACGCTGGGTGCTGCTAACGGTGGTCGAAAAGGCGACCAAAATCGAGGCCGAAGCCGCGCGAACGGAAGCCGTCGCGCCCGAAGGAACCTGACGTGGCGCACAGCTCCGCTTTGCGATCCCGCCAGTTCCCGGAATTTCACCGCCCAGCCACCAACAGAACCAGCCGTCCATGATCCAGCAGGAAAGCCGACTCCAGGTCGCCGACAACACGGGTGCGCGTGAAATCATGTGCATCAAGGTGCTGGGCGGTTCGCGCCGCCGCTTTGCCCGCATTGGCGACGTGATCATCTGCAGCGTCAAGAGCGTGATCCCCGGCAGCGACATCAAGAAAAAGGCCGTCGTCCGGGCCGTGATTGTGCGGACGAGGAAAAGCGCGCGCCGCGCAGACGGCAGTTATATTCGCTTCGACAGCAACGCGGCCGTGCTGATCGACAAGGACAACAACCCGCGCGGGACGCGCATCTTCGGGGCCGTCGCCCGCGAGCTGCGCGAACGCAATTTCATGAAAATCGTCAGCCTCGCGAACGAAGTCATCTGAACCAGGCCGTTTGACTGGGGGCGAACCCCACCGCATCGAAACACGGAATTCCGTTATGGCTGAACCGAAAAAGAAAGACACCGACAAGGCTGACAAGGCTGACAAGGCCGCGGCGAAAGCCGAGAAAGCCGAGAAGGCCGAAAAGGCTGCCGCCAAGGCCGGCAAATCCGCGGCCAAGGCCGATAAGGGTTCCGGCAAGGGCAAGGCCGACAAGGGCGAACAGCTGCCCGTCGCCAAGGCCCGGCTGTATGAGCTCTACAAGCAGCAGATTCTGCCCCAGCTGGCCGAAAAGCTGGGCCGCACCAACCCGATGAACCTGCCGCGACTGTCCAAAATCGTGATCAACATGGGCGTCGGCAGCGCGATCGCGGACAAGAAGTTCCTCGAGGACTCGGTCAACGCCCTGACCCAGATCGCCGGCCAGAAGGCCGTGATCACCAAAGCCCGCAAGTCGATCGCCGGATTCAAGCTCCGCGAGGGCCAGGGCATCGGCTGCAAGGTCACGCTCCGCGGAGCCCGGATGTACGAGTTCATGGACCGCCTGCTGACGCTGGTCCTGCCCCGCGTCCGTGACTTCCGCGGCGTCAGCCCAAAGGCCTTCGATGGCCTCGGCAACTACAGCCTCGGCCTGACCGAATACCTCGTGTTTCCCGAACTCAATCCCGACAAGTTCACCCGCTCGCAGGGGATGAACGTGGTCTTTGTCACGACGGCGGGCAAGGACGACGACGCACGGGAAATGCTGAAGCTGTTTGGCATGCCCTTCCGGGAAGGACAGAAGTCCCCCGGTGCGGCCTGATCCATACTCCCTGTTTTCACTGCAAGGCTGGTTGTGGCAAAGACATCCAAGATCGCCAAGGCAAACCGGACACCCAAGTTCTCGGTCCGTCGCGAACGCCGCTGCAAGATCTGCGGCCGCCCGCGCGCGGTTTACCGCAAGTTTGGCGTCTGCCGGATCTGTTTCCGCAAGCTCGCCGACCAGGGGCTGATCCCTGGCGTGCGCAAGTCGAGCTGGTAGACCCAACCGCCAACCCTTTGGATCAACCCGAGGTTGAAGGAATTTTCGGACCATGATGACTGACCCGATCGCCGACATGCTCACCCGCATCCGCAACGCTGCCAGCGTGGAGCGTCCCCATGTGGACGTCCCCGTCTCGAAGGTCAAGCGGGGCCTCGCCGACGTGCTCAAGCGCGAAGGCTATATCTGGGACTGGTCCGAAGTCACTTCGGAACCGGTCAACCACCTGCGGATCGAGCTGAAGTACGGCCCGAGCGGAGAAAAGGTCATCCGCCATGTCAAACGGATCAGCAAACCCGGTTGCCGCGTCTATCGCGAAGCCCGTCACCTCCGCCCGATCCTGAATGGCCTTGGAATCTCGATCGTCAGCACCAGTCAGGGCGTCCTGAGCGACCGCGAAGCCCGCCGCAACAAGGTCGGCGGCGAAGTCCTCTGCGAAATCTGGTAGTCCCGAACCACCCCCCATACCCATGTCCCGAATCGGAAAACTCCCCGTCGTGATCCCGGCCGGCATCCAGGTCGCCATCCATGGCCAGACCATCGCCGCCGAAGGTCCCAAGGGCAAGCTCGAGTTCGTCTGTCATCCCGCGATCCGGATGGCGGTCGAGGGCGGCCAGGTCCTGGTCAGCCGCTCGGCCGAGACCCGGCAAAACCGGGCCCTTCACGGTTTGACCCGGGCCCTCGTCGCCAACATGGTCGAGGGCGTGCAGAAGGGCTTCGAGAAAAAGCTGGAGCTCCAGGGCGTCGGCTACGTCTGCACGCTTGCCGGCAACAAGCTCTCGCTGCGGGTCGGCTTCGCGAACCAGATCGTCAAGCTGGTTCCCCCTGGCCTGACGGTGACCTGCCCTGACCAGACCCACATCAACATCAACGGTTGCGACAAGCAGCTGGTCGGCGAGTTTGCGGCAGCCGTCCGGGCCGTCCGGAAACCCGAGCCGTACAAGGGCAAGGGTGTCCGCTACCTCGGCGAACAGATCAAACTCAAGGCGGGCAAGGCCGCCAAGGCCTGATCCGGCGGCTGACAGAAACACGAGTCACGGCCCGAGCGGCCCAACGTTTGCAGGTACGATCAATGCGCGAACAAAAACGAATCAACATGCAGCGCTGGCGGCGGACCAATCGCGTCCGCCGGCATCTGCACGGCACTCCGGAGCGTCCCCGGCTGGCCGTCTTCCGCAGCAACGCCCACCTCTATTGCCAGTTGATCGACGACGAAACGGGCCGGACGCTGGCTGCCGCAAGCACTCGCGACAAGGACCTCCGCGACCAGCTCAAGGCGACCGGCAACTGCTCGGCGGCGAAACTGGTCGGCGCGGCGATTGCCGAACGGGCCAAAGCGGCGGGCGTGACCGCCGTCCAGTTCGACCGTGGCCAGTTCAAGTACCACGGCCGCGTGGCCCAGCTCGCCAATGCCGCCCGCGAAGGCGGACTCCAGTTCTGAACCATTCACCGGGACAGCCGCCCAAGGCTTGTTCCGCCACTCCTCCGGGAAACTGACCAGTGCCCAGCGACACCCACCAAAACCAGCTCATCGAACGGACGGTCAAGGTCAAGCGTTGCGCCGCCGTCGTCAAGGGCGGCCGGCGCTTCAGCTTCGCCGCGCTTGTCGTTGTCGGCGATGGCCGCGGCCGCGTCGGACTCGGCTACGGCAAGGCCAACGAAGTCATGCCCTGCGTGGAGAAGGCGACCAAACAGGCGGGCCGCAACCTCAAGCCGGTCTCGCTGGTCAACGAGACGATCCCGCACAAGGTCACGGGCCGGTTCGGTGCCTCGCATGTCGTGCTGATTCCGGCTGGGCCCGGGACGGGCGTGATCGCCGGCTCGGCCGTCCGCGCGGTCTGCGAAGCAGCCGGAATCAAGAACATTCTGACCAAGAGCTTTGGCAGTCCCAACGCGGTGACTCTCGTCAAAGCCACCCTCAAGGCCCTCGAAAGCATGCGCACCCGCGACGACGTCAAGCGGCTGCGGGGAGTCGAACTATGAACCTGGATGAGATTCATGACGGTGTCGAAACGCGAAAGCCGACCAAGCGGCTCGGCCGCGGCATTGGCTCGGGCCAGGGCAAGACGGCTGGCCGCGGACACAAGGGCGACTACGCCCACAACGGGGCTCACGAAAGCCTGACCGCGATGGGCGGCCAGATGGCCCTCTTCCGCCGGATCGGCAAACGCGGCTTCAACAACAAGTTCGCGCTCCGGATCGGCGCGGTCAACCTCCGCGACATCGAGGAGGTCTTCTCCGATGGCGACCAGGTCAACGCCGAAACCCTGCGCGAACGCGACCTTGCCCGCTACCGCTACGACATCCTCAAAATCCTCGGCACCGGTGAGTTGACGAAGAAGGTGACCATCACGGCCCATCGCTTTTCGGCCTCCGCCCGCGCCAAAATCGAAAAGGCCGGCGCGACAATCGTCGAACTGGCTACCGCCGCCCCGGTCGTGAAGAACAAGACCGGCCACCGGCTCAAAGCCATAGACAAAGCCAAAGCGGGCGGCAAAAAGAAGTAGCCCCGGAATCCGCGGAAAATGTCGCGTCCGCGCCCTCGTTTGCCGTTCACGGTTTGAGGGCAGGCCGCTTCCAGTGTCGCCTTTTTCCAGTGTCGCCGTTCGCTCCGCGAAAGGAGCCTCCTTTCGCGGAGCGAAAGGCGACTGTGGGCTGCTCTTGCCCGCGCTGGTGCGGTCGGGGAAACTGTTTGACTTCGGAATCGCCCGGCGGCCGGACGGCTGCCACCCTTTCTCCGGACCAGGCTGATGTTTGAGAAGCTGCGAGTCATATTCACGATCCCCGAACTGCGGCGGAAGATCTGGCTGACGCTGTTCCTGCTGGCGGTCTTCCGGATCGGCTCGCAGATCCCCCTGCCGGTGATCGACCATCGCGCGGTCAGCGACCTGGCATCGGGTACTGGCGGCGGTTTCGGAGCCCTGTTGCAGAAAGTCTCGATCTTCAGCGGGACCCAGCTCAACCAGGTCACGATCTTTGGCCTCGGGATCATGCCCTATATCTCGGCCTCGATCATCCTGCAGCTGCTCGGCACGGTCTACAAGCCGCTGGAGGACCTTCGCAAGGAAGGCGAGTCCGGCCGCAAGAAAATCAACGAGTACACCCGTTACCTGACCGTCCTGCTCTGCCTGATCCAGAGCGCCGGTTTCCTCTGGTTCTTCATCATGAACGACCCGTCCGGCACCGGGGCCGAGAACCTGACCGCCGAGCGGTTCGAGAACCCCGACACCGGTCAGCTGACCTGGGGCTGGCAGTTTGTCTCGATCCTGATCATGTCGTCGGGCAGCATTTTCCTGATGTGGCTCGGCGAACAGATTGATGAGTACGGGATCGGCAACGGGATCAGCCTGCTGATCATGGCCGGGATCGTGGCCGACATGCCCGGAGCACTTTACCGGCTGCTCAAGGATTTCGAGTTCAAGCTGACCGGGCTGAACGATGTCGGGATCGAAAAGCTGCTGATTCTGACCGCCCTCTTTGTCGGGGTGGTGGTCGGCGTGGTGCTGATCACGTTGGCCCAGCGGCGGATTCCGACCCAGAGTGCCAAGCACGTTCGCGGCCGCCGCGTCTATGGCGGAACGCGCCAATACATGCCGCTCCGGATCAACCAGGCCGGCGTCATGCCGATCATTTTCGCGAGCAGCCTGCTGATGATTCCCGGTTTCCTGTTCGGGATACTGAACCGGGCCTTCGCCGGCAACTGGTTTGGCGACCTGTGCCAGAACCTTTCGAGCGTTTTCCAGAGCCCTTCGTCGCTGGTTTACAACCTGCTCTATATCGCGCTGATCTATTTCTTCTGCTACTTCTGGACGGCGATCATGTTCAATCCCCAGGAGATTTCGCAGAATTTCAAGGACAGCGGCACGTTCATCCCCGGCTACCGTCCGGGGCGACGGACCGCGGACTATCTTGAAAGCGTGATTGAGCGGATTACCTATGTCGGGGCCGGTTTTCTCGCCGTCGTGGCGGTTGTGCCCACGGTGATCTCCGCCTGGATGAATGTGGACTACACCGTGGCGAGCTTCTATGGCGGAACCGGACTGCTGATCGCGGTGAGTGTCGCTTTTGACCTGGTGCAAAAGATTGACAGCCACCTGGTGATGCGCAACTATTCAGGCCTGCTGGAGTGAAAATCAGCCGGGCCACCCGCCCGGATTTGGGGTCAACAACGGGTCCGGGGGCGCGGCTGACCATGTCTGCATCGAAAATGCTGGTACTCGTCGGACCGCCTGGTGCCGGGAAAGGAACCCAGGGCGCGCTGCTATGCGGGTACTACTGCATCCCCCACCTTTCAACCGGAGTCATCCTTCGCAGGGCCAAGGCTGAGGGAACCGCTCTCGGCCGGATTGTCGGTCCGATCATGGACGCCGGCGGGCTGGTCAGCGATGACCTGATGGTCCAGGTTGTGCGCGAGCGGATTCTGGCCCCCGACTGCCGCAAGGGCTTCCTGCTCGACGGTTTTCCCCGTTCTGTTCCGCAGGCCGAGGCGCTCGAGCAGATCACGCTCGAGAGTTCCCGCCCGCTGGATGCCGTGATTGAGCTGCGGGTTGAGCGGCACGAGCTGATGAAGCGGCTGGTCAACCGCTTTGGCGAGCTGGACAACCCGCGTCCGGAGGACCGTCCCGAAGCCGTTCCCCACCGGCTCGATCTCTACGACCGGATCACAACGCCCCTGCTCGGCTTTTATGCCGGGCGAAACAGGTTGTTGACGGTCGATGGCCTGGGGACCCAGGACGAAGTCTTCCAGCGGGTCATCACCGGCATCGCGGCGATGTCCGATATCCTCCCCGGCTGCCAGGTGGAGTGACCGTGGGACAGGCTTCCAGCCTGTCGTTCCGCCCTGACCGCGGAAGACTCGGGCCAATCGGACGGACCTGTCGGATTTGTCGGATCGGACGAATCTTTTCTACGGATTCTCCATCGGCAGGTTTTCCAGCTTCGGTGCCGGACCGTCGAGGAACCCGACCAGCGACTGGCTGCGGTAAGGCTGCTGGAGCTTGCGGACGGCTTTCGATTCGATCTGGCGAACCCGTTCGCGGGTGACCGAGAAAATCCGGCCGACTTCTTCCAGCGTGTAGGCGTAGCCGTCGGCCAGACCGTAGCGGAGCCTGAGGATTTCCCGCTCGCGGTAGTTGAGGTGTTCCATCGCCTCTTCGATCCGGAGCTTGAGCGCGACCTGGTTGCTTTCGTAGAGCGGATCTTCTTCGCGATGGTCCTGGAGGAAGTCGCCAAAGTAGCTTTCCTCGAGGTCCCCGATTGGCTGATCGAGCGAAAGCGGCTGGCGCGACATCTTCATGATGACACGGGTATCGTCGAGGGAGAGTTTGGCACGCTCGGCCGTTTCTTCGGGACTCGGCTCGCGGCCCAGTTCCTGGACGAGTTCGCGGACAACGTTCCGGACCTTGGTCATCGTGTCGATCATGTGAACGGGCACGCGGATCGTGCGGCTCTGGTCGGCGATCGCCCGGGTGATCGCCTGGCGAATCCACCATGTGGCGTAAGTTGAGAACTTGTAGCCGCGGCGGTGTTCAAACTTGTCGACCGCCCGCATCAGTCCGGTGTTGCCTTCCTGGATCAGGTCGAGGAAGCTCAGCCCGCGGTTGCGGTACTTCTTGGCGATCGAGACCACCAGCCGGAGGTTGCCGGCCGAGAGGACGCGTTTGGCCGCGTCATGCCGTTCATGCAGCAGCCGGGTTCGTGCGACTCGCCGTTGCAGCGTCGCGGGACTTTCCTGGACCAGTCCCATCAGCTGGGCCAGATCGCGGCGGACCGAGGTCACATCCTGACCGCAGGCGGTCAGCTGGCGGCGGCTGTCGCAGAGCAGGCCGCGAAGCTGCTGCATCTGCTGATTGATGTCGGCCAGTCGCTCAAACAGCGGCATCAGGCGGGC
>JANOFL010000053.1:0-22597 GCA_031405895.1 Planctomycetota bacterium | reverse complement strand
CTGTCCGCCCCAAAGGGCCGCAAGATGGGTCATGCCGGGGCCATTATCTCGGCCTTCGGTGAAAGCGCGCAGGAAAAGGTGGAGATATTGGCCGCCCCCAAGATCAACGTTTGACAGAGTACTGGACAATCAACCCATCGTTCTGCATGTGACGCGCCAGCCGCCCGGTCGCTCAACCGAACCAGCCCTTCTTGTTGATCTTCTGGATCGAAGACTCCTCGTCCTTGTCGATCGAGAACACCTTTTCAAATTTCATCAGCTTGAACACTTTGTCGATGTTCTCGTTGATCCCACAAAGCCGCAAATCGAGCTTGGCCTCCTTGCACTTTTTGCCAAACAGGAGCAGCTTGCCCAGCATCGCCGACGACATGAAGCCAACGTTCTGGAAGTTGAGAATGACTTTCTTGCTGGCCGGGTTCGCGGCGAGGTCGACCAGTTCCTTGCCGAGGGCTTCGATCCGCGATTCGTCAATAATCCGGGTGTCCTGGAAATAGGCGACCTCGACACCATCCACTTCGCGACGAATCAATGTGCTCACGGGCTCACCTGGGCAAACAGTCTTCAAAATCCAGTTCAAGGCACCCCAAGGATTGTAACCTGGTCAATTCACGCCGATACTCCCCCGTGGCGTAAAGCTCCGCTTTGCGTTCCCGACTTCAGCCTGTCAGGGCAGTGCCCCGCCGCACGTCAAGCAACGGTGAAAATCCTCCTCTTTGAGTGGCTCACAGGCGGCGGACTTCTGCTGGACGGCCAGCCGCTGGCCGCCAGTTCGAGCCTGTTTCGCGAAGGCGCGGCGATGGCCTCCGCCCTCGCTGAAGACTGGACCGCGGCCGGACACGAAGTCACGGTTCTGCTGGACCATCGCGGCCCGGAATTCGTGCCCGCCCATCAGGTCATCCGGGTGTCCGGCGCGGCGGCATGGGAAAAGGCTCTTGTTGGGCTTGCGGCCGTCGCGGATCGCATCATGGTGATCGCCCCGGAAACCGGCCAGCGACTTGAACGGACTCTCGCCTTGCTGGAACCGTACCGCGCCCGGCTGCTTTGCCCATCCGGTGAAGCGGTCGTCGTGGGCTCAAGCAAACACCGGACCGCGCTTCGGCTCGAAGCGGCCGGCGTGCAGCGTCCCTTTGGCCGGTTGCTGCTGCCCGGCGAGCAGCCGCTCCTCTTCGAGCCAGTCGGCAAACCGCCGGGGTCTGACGCCAATTTGTGCAGTCGTCGGATCGATTTGGGGTCTGACCCCTTCTCTTCGCGGTTTCCGGACAGGCTCGTATCGGAGTTCGCATCACTTGCCAACGGCGAGTGTCTCGTGCTCAAGCCCGACGACGGATCGGGCAGCGAGGGTGTCCGTCTGATAGACCGTGACCAGTTCAGTCCGGAACAGTCAGTTCCCGATTTGTTGCCGGGTAAAGACCAACGGGACAATAAACGAAGGGAGGCTGCCAATCGCGAAAAAGAAACTCTCCCCTCGCCCCCCGCTGGCACGGGCTTCGGTGACAGCGGGGGGAGAGGGGCCGGGGGTGAGGTGCGCGGGAGAGCGGGGGCCGTCGCTGACGCTTCCGGCTCATCGGGCAGGTGGCCGGGCGAAGGGGGCGATCGCTTCCGCCTTGAGCGTTTTCTTTCTGGCTACGCCGTCAGCATCTGCCTCGTCGCCGGCCCGGCCGGGGTCTGGTTCTTGCCGCCCACCCGACAGCGCTTCAAGACGGATTTAGAGCCTATCCGGGAACCGCCGGGGTCTGACGCCAAATTGCGGAGTCTTCGGAGCCATTTGGGGTCTGACCCCCTCTCTTCGCCGGATCGGCTCTTGTCAGCCTTTGATTCTTCCACGGCAGAACCGGATTGGCCCGGTGCCTGGTGCGGCTTTGACTGGCCATTAGTCCCCGAGCTGGCGGAACGGGCGCTCGGTCTCGCGCGCCGGTCAATCGCCGCGCTGCCGGCTTTCACTGGCCCGGCCGGCCTCGACATGGTCCTCTCCGATTCGGACCCGGCCGAAGACCGCGTGGTCGATTTCAACCCCCGCCTGACCAGTTCGTGGGTCGGCCTGCGCCAGCTGTTTCACGCCAACCTCGGCGCGCACTTGCTGGCCATGGTTGACGGTGCGCCACCGCCGGAACTCACACCGGTCCGTGAACTGCTGGAATGGCGACTGTAGACCGGTCAGACCGATCAGATCAGTCCGATCGGACGGATCAGTCAGATCAGTCAGATCGGACGGATCGGCTTGATCCTCTCCAAAAAAAACCGGGGCGGCAAGGCCGCCCCGGTCCAGATTCACGTTCGCGTCGCCGCGCCGGCTACTCGATGATCGAACTGGTGAGGATCACCCGTTCGACGTTGTGGTCCTTGCCGGGTTCAAAAGCGACGGGGATCGAGCGGTCGATCAGCCAGAACCCGCGTTGCCGCCGCGAGACATCCGGCTCATCCACCGGCCGGTCCAGCTCGTCGACTTCAAAGAACCCGACCGTGACCCAGACCGCAAACACACTCGACCGCTGCGTCGTCAGGTTCCCCAGCCGCTGCCGCTGGTCGTAGCGGAAGTAGGCGTTCCTGAACGAATCGAAGTGTGGAAGGAATCCGACAGGTTCATAATCAAACAGCGGTTCGCCGTTCACGGGGTCCCAGGGAGTATTGGCGCGGAGCAAACCCGTCTGGGCGGAACTCATGACCAGCGCACCGGTCGGTGGATCCCCCGGTACTGTGTTGACCAGCTCCGGAACAAAGTTTGCTTTCTCCGCGGAGCGGTAAACATACGGGTAATCCGTCGGCCACCGATTCGCGGTCGGCTCGGCAGCAAGCGGCGGCGTTCTTCGCGCCTTGTCAAAGGTGTCGACCGCAGCATTGTTGGACCAAATGGGCAGAGCTGCCGCATAGTCGCCCATCAAGCCGCGCCAAATCCGGTCATCAGGCACACCGGCTTGGGTCGCCTGGCCATACAACGTGTTGAGGTTGATCTTGCCCGGCTCGCGGAAATTCGAAAGCCAGCTATAGGGCGGATTGAGGTACTGGTTAATTCCGCTGCCCGCACCTGAGCCGGCAAAGACAAGCGGGTTCAACTCCATCTGCGTTGCTGTAAACCGCGAGGGGACTTCGACAAAATCAAGAATCCGGTGCAATCCAGGTACTCCAGGTACTCCAGGTGGACCTGGCGGAGCCGGCACAACATTGGGCCGCGAATAATCGTCGGCGACAAAGTCCGGCAGATGCGAAAAGCTGCCACCCAATCGGTTGTTGGCCGCGTTCGTATTGTCGCTCAGGTATTCACCTCCGGCAGCCGGATTGTGAAGTCCAAAAAGCTCGAGCATCCGGTCACTGCTCGCAAATGGTACGCTCAATAACTCCAATTGGCTGACAAATGGCCGATTGTTCCACGTCAGCCAGGGATAGGCCCGTTGGCTGTAGCCAGCCACGGTCGGGTCCTGGCGATAGCCGAGGTCCGGCTCTCCCAGCGAGTTCACTACGTTTTGGGAAACATAGTGCATGTCGGGATTGGTGAATGCGGGATAAAGGAATGGGACCATCGCTGCCGTGGCCGTTGACGGGTCCACATTTTCCGTCCGTCCCTGCCGGTCCTGCGGCCAGAGCAGGACGAAGTTGCTGGCTTCCGGAGTTGGTGTTGCCGGCGGACCATTCTGGTTGGAACTGCGCTCGAATGACGCCAGCACCAGGTCCACCGGATTGGTGGCGTCGGTCTCGTCGTCCGGGGAAGCTCCGTTGAACGTCGCCACATCGGCACCCAGCACATCAATCGTGATGTAGGGATTGACTTCCTCGGCAGGATCGTGGGCCGGATCGCCAACTTCCGGATTCCACACCAGCAGCGGGTTGGCCAGCCGCTGCAGCTTTAGCCGCCGCACGCCGGGGTGCAGCGAATTGTCCCGGATTCCGCCGTTCGAATGTGCCGGGTTGGGCGGGTAAAGATCGAGTGGATCATTGAACTGGTCAAACTGCGCCCATTCATTGTCGCTCGCGGCCTGATTCGCGGTCTGGTCAATCGGCTCGTCGAGCGTCAGGTCCATGACCGTCGCCGAATCCTGGAACTTGAAGCCGTCGGCCACCGCGACCAGATCGGCGTTCGCGTTGATGGTCTCGGCCCAGGCCTCATAGCCGATTGGCGGATCGGTCAAACCGAGCGAACGGACTTCGCCTCCGGCCGTGCCGTCTTCGATCCGGTTGATCGCCGCAACGATCAGGTTGTTGCGGGTCGTTGTTTGCCAAGTGTTGGCCGTGTCATCAAACCAGCGCAGCTCGACCGCGCCGGTGCCTGGTCGGAGCGTAATCCGGCGGGTATCACCCAGCTCGGTGTCCCAGGTTACCGTCGTGCGCCGTCCGAGATAAGTGTTGTAATCGGCCCCATTCTGGACGCCCGATGAACCGATCACGGCGTACTGGCCAGGGCGAAGCTGTCCGATCCGCTGGCCGGGATCCGGGAACCTGGCATTGGTCCGCAAGGCTGCCGAAGTGGGCCGGACAAAATAGACGTAGCGAAGGTCTTCCTCCGCAGCTGCCCCTCCACCCACAAGACTGTCGTTCCAGCGTGAGGCCACGATTCGCCAGACCGGGTCGGCACCCGTGGTCGAAACCCGCCGCAAGTCGACGCCCACGTTGCCATACAGTTCGCCCGGGAAAACGTCCGTGTTGTTCACTCCGGTCGCAACCTCAACGCCTCGATACCACGGATTGTAGAGTTCGATAAACGTGCTGGCGTTGGGCACAAACAAGCTGTCGAGATCCTGGGTTCCAGGTTCATCTGCCGCAAGCTCGCCAGTTGGGTCATTGGTTGTGTCCTGGGTCCGGCGGTCGTGCATGACGGCCGCCTCGGTCAGCAACAGCTCGGGCCGTTCCGTGCCCCAGACCACAAACCGGTCGTTGGTCGGTTCGGCCGGAAAGGCTCCTGTTCCCGAAGTGTCGGTGTTCGTCGCAATGTTGCCATCGAGACCCCAGCCGTCCCATGGATCGAGGTCGAACTCGTAACCGCTGTGGATCGAATCGGGATCGCGAAACTCGATCACATTGGCAACCCATTGGGCCACGTCGCGGCGGTAGTCGAGGAGGTCATTGATGTCGACCGCTCCGCCGCTGGCGTTGTAGTCGTACCAGTCGCCAAGGAGGTCAAATCGCTCCAATTGACCGTCCCCGTCCCGGTCAATCAGCTGGGTTGCCAGCAGTGTGAGCATGTACAACCGCCGCGCGAAAATCTGGCGGAAGAAGAAATCGCTGCCGCCGGTGGTTCCGGTCCGGTCGTAGTCCATACCCACCGCTGCTCGGCCATAAACGTCCGGGCGCACTTCACCGACCGCCTGTTCGGCTGCTTCATCCACGATGCCGTTGCCGTTGTCATCGAGGCCATTGCCGAGCGGAAAGTTCAGGTCCATTTTCCGCCCCTGGATCACTTCCGGGGCAAGCATCAGCTCCGTCTGGGTGCGGACAAACAGTTCGTCTGCCGGAGTCGGTAGGGCAGGTACCGGCAGCGGTGCGTAGCGAATGGTCAACAACATGTCGCGGAGCCGGGCCGGAAGATTCGCCGCCGGAACAGGAACTTCGAAGCTGTCGGTCGTCAGGATGCTCTGGATATTGGCGGTCGAAGAATTGAAGCTGTTCTGCAACAAAAGCCGCAGCCGCGGCGGCAACATCGCTGAATCCCAGTCGTAGCGGCGCAGCAGGCTTTCCAGCTCGCGCGGCGAATAGGGCGTGTCGAGGCCGGAAGCCGAGGCTGCAAACGGAGCCCGGCCAAAGTCCAGCTCGTAGGCCGAATTGATAATCTCGTTGACCAGCAATGAGCCGGTAATGTCAATCGTCGGCAAGGCATGAGCCAGCGAAACGGTCACAGTCGCCGCGTTGTCGTAGGGGTCGACGTTGAGCCCGATCAGGTAGTTGTCCGGGACGCCCAGCGCCAGACGCCCGTGAATGTCCATCGTCGAAGAGAATCCGTTGCCCAACAGTCCGCGACTCGGATAGTCCCGGTCCGGATTCACAAACAGCTTGTAGGTACTCGCCAGATCGCGACCGGCGCCGCCAGGAATCAGGTCGTTACCGTAGCGTCCAAGAATCGGCGTGGGGACGCCACCAATGTTCACCGTCGCGCCACGCAGCAAGGCCTGAACTTCGGCGGTCGCCGATGCTGCTTCAAACGCCGGGAACAGGCTGATTTCAGGCGGGCCATAACCCTGACCGAAACTGACCGGCATCCCCGCTGCGTTGGCAGTCGCGCCAAAATCGGGCAACCCGGTATGCAGAAAAGTCTGCCACGTTGCCTTGAAGCGGTTGGCATTGAACTCGGGTTGGGTCAGGTTGGCATGGGCGCTGACGTTTAGCCGTCCGTCCATGTCGAGCACCATGTAGGCCACCAGCGGCCTGAGCCGGCGACCATTGGTGTCGGTCTGGATCGGCAAGCCAATATCGATCCAGATACTGTCCTTGAACCCATCCCCGTCGGTGTCGACGTCGTAGCCGTTGTCGGGAACGCCGTCACCTGGTGGCACACCTGGTGGCAGCACATCGACATATCGACTAGCCCCGCCAACTGGAGCGAAATTGGCCAGAAACACATCTGGTCGGGTAGCATCTACAAACCCCGGCGCGGCCATGCCATTGTGGTATCGCACCAGCGATGGCCGGTGAAAGCTTGGCACGAACTGCGGTGCGCCAGCGGGCTGCGAAACCCAGCCCGCCAGGAACATGTTCTGGAAATCCAGCGCGTCGTATTCCTCGTTCGTCGCCAACGAGTTGGGTTGCTCTGTTCCAGCAATGGTCGAGTCGTAAGTCGCTGCCAGATAACCCGGCACCAGCTGGGCAAGCGTTTGCCCCCGCCGGTTGGGAAACAGCGTGTTGGGCTGGGTGCCGGGCAACGATCCGTTGGGCGCAATCAGGGCCGGTTCGTCCAAATCGACGAATGTGCGGGCCAGCTCCGGATTGCCGTCAAACAGGCCAGCACCGGTTCCTGCGAAATCGCGGTTGTTGATTAACACCGCGTTGCCGACCAGCCGCTGGATGTTCATCTGACGCGTGTTAACATCACCCGGTACGGCAGGTGCCGCCGAGTCAAAGGCCAACGACGCAAGGTTTTTTGGTGCCACCAGGTAGAACCAGCGTTGGTCGATCGCGGGCGGTGCAGCGGTTGTGAAAGTCACCTCGTACCGCAAAATGCGCGCTGATACACCGGAAAACGGACCTGACAAAAACGTCAGGACTTGCCCGTCATAGGCTCCTGTCGCATTCGAAAACGTGGACGGTGGCACGGCCGAATCGTCAAGTATCCGTTGGTAGGGCCCCATTTCGAGGCGAACAATCTGATTTGCCGTTTCGGTCCCTGGCCCGGTCTGCACGTTGGACACGACCTGCGCTAATGCGACGGTCGTCGTTGCACCATAGCCGTATTGGTCACCGAGCAGCGAATGGCCACGAAGGGGCGAGTTGATGTTGTCGAGGCTTGGTTCGCGGAGCAAATCCTTGAACGCGCGAAAGAGCAATGAGCGGGAGTCGTCGATCCGCGTGCCGATCCGCGCCGTCAGGACCGCCGAACGGCGATATTGGCTGGCAAGCAGGACAAATGATGTCCCCATCAACAGGAACAGCACGATCAGGCTGACCACAAACAGCAGCGTGATCCCGCGCCGGGTTTGCCGGCGGGGGCCAACCTGCTGCCCTGTGCATTTCAATGTCTTCATCATGGCGATTGCTTTCCTGTTCAGTCACCCCGGGCGGGGCAACCCTGAACTTGCTGGCAGAGACTCCCACAGTCCGGCCATTTATCCCTCAGGACCAGACCGGCAGCCGAAACAGCCGCGGCACCCGTCACAGGGGGTTACCTTTTGGAAGTCGAGGCAAAACTTTTGTCCCAAGCGCCGACCCGGCGACGGCTAGTTCGAGCCGAGCCGTGTGGTGCGCTCGAACACCGTCCAGACATCCGGCAGATGAACGGCCATCGTGCTGGTCGGGAAATACTCATAATCGGGTCCACTACCGGTGATTTGCACGGCACCAAACCGAAAACCAGGAGTTGTCCAGGTCGGTGGCGTGGTGGTTCCGTCGTAGGTTGGGTCATGCCATTGAGGCAGCGGTGGAGTTGGCATCGACTCAAACACCATTGGCCGCTGAAAATCCCATTCGGGTCCTTCCAGGGTTACCGCCCAATAATCGCCGAAACGATCGTTGGCAACAGTCGCGTCAGTCACTCGATAAAAATTCCACGATTGAACAAACCGCTGGAGGAAGTACTCGTACCGGACGTTGGTCAGTCCAATCCAGTCTCCGCGGCGAATGTCGGCGCGTTGCGAGGAAAGTCCATTGGACTGGGCAACTTGATTCGGAATCAATGGTTGCGCTGGCAGTGTCGCGGGACGGGTTTCCCGTAGTTTCAACAGCCCGCCGTTGTAGGAATTCCGGAAGCTGTTGTCGTTCAGCTCCGATCCGGGCCATTCGACCTGATAGACCCGGTCGTAAGGCTGCGGTGCAAGCGGGTCGCCCGAATAGACCGGC
The DNA here is from genome assembly GCA_031405895.1 of Planctomycetota bacterium. Taxonomy (GTDB): domain Bacteria; phylum Planctomycetota; class Planctomycetia; order Pirellulales; family Pirellulaceae; genus BJ22. The sequence goes on along the minus strand of JANOFL010000053.1, from coordinate 14,125 downwards.
ATCGGGCGGCGCTTGAACGCGATGTAAAAATTCCGCATCTCGGTGATCACGTCGTCCGCGCCAATCAGCTGGTTCACTGGCGGAGTTGCGACCGCATTGACATACCCTGGCGTGCCTCCTCCCGCATCCGTGACGCCGGACCTCAAACGTGGAGTCACGGTCGCTGGACAGGCCAGTACGATCCATGACATCTCTCCAAGATTTTGTCGACGGCCATTCAGAACAATACCCGTTGATGTCACAGTCTGATCGAAATTCTGGATTGGCAGGACGAGGTCCTTGGACGGGTACTGCGTCAGACCAGGAACATTAAGCGTCGGGTCAGCAAATTCCTGATCGGTTACGGCCCGGGTCTGCAGATCATCGCCCCAAGTGAACCCCGACCGGGCCAGGGACAGCCGAAGCGGTATTCCCGCAACAGGACTTGATGTTAAATCGTGGATCGAGACTCGCTGGACCAGAACCCGCTGATCGAATCCCTCGCCGACCTGAGTTGCCGCCATCTGCGCGACATTGCGATTGAAAATCTCGTTGACCAGGTCCGGGTGCACAAACGGAAACGTCCCCGAATCATTTGGAACGGTGGCAGTGACGCGGGCTACGACACCCATGGGATCGAGGCAATAACATCGCGCTGTTGCGTTGCGTAGATCAGGATTAGGCGTCGCTGCAGGCCAAGCCGGCGGGTTGGGAAAGGTTACAGGCGCAGAGCTTTCCAACGTTCCGCGAATCTCCAGTTCAGCCGACGCGTTCCGGGCGAGATGGACCGCTTTTTCGGTGTCCATTCCCACTTGGGCCTGATTGACTGCGAACGGAATCATTACGAGGACGCCGGCGAGGCCGATCAGGGCGACCACGATCGCGGTCAGGACCTCGATGATGGAGAGACCGGAGCGGAAACGCGCAGGGGCTGAGGGGAAGGCGTGGACGGAGAACCCTTGCTTGCGCTGCGGGCTGGTATTGGCCGGGCTGGTATTGCGCGGGCTGGATTGGAATCGGTTGCGCATGATCATTCTCAGTCCTTGGCCGATTTCCGGTTGGCGGTGAAGCCGCGTGACTCGAGCATCCGCAAGGCCTGTGTATCGGACCAGCTCGGCAACGTCATTGCCAGGCCGTTGGTAGCCGGCAACAGCACGGCATCGGATGTATCCACCGACCCGCTCACGTTGTCGACCGTGACCCACTGCAGATCGGCGTCGTTAAGCAGGTCGAGGCCGGTCCGCGAATAGCTGAGCGGCAACAGGTCGGCCGGCGCAGCGTAGCTCCCCGTCAGCGGGAACGTGTTCTCGAAGTCGTCGGCCGTAATGCAGAGCGAAAGCGAACCGGATGGGATGTACTGGGTCCGGAAGCGGTTAGCCGGAAACTGGGCCGGGTTGATGGCCCGCATGGCCTCGACCCAGCTGTTAACGAACATGCCATAGGGATAGATCCGGTCGACCCCGCCCTTCGAGCCAAACGTGATCACAACCGGCTGGGCGTTGGTATCAACGTTTGCCGGATACGCAACCGGATTGCCAGTGTTGGCAAGAGCGTAGGCTGGATCGACAAGCGTCCTGTTGATCACGGGGATGTTCTGCACCAGATCAGTCCAGGTGTAGTCGCTGCCATCGAGGTCCATGCCCGCCAGCGGCACATCGAGTGCGCCGGAATAGTTGAGGTTGATGAAATAGCCTTTGGGCAGGGAAGTCGCGGAGCTGGTAATGACTTCGGGCCGCCTATGGATCGTAAACGTGGGTCCATTCGCAGCTGTCGCGTCGAATGGACGGCTCACGAATGAATCATGGACGCAGATCAGGTCAATGACCGGTGGAGACCCGGGCAGAACCGGCGGGCAAAGCGTGAGACTCGGAGGATCGAAGACCTGGATCACCCGATACTGAACCGGGGAAGTGCCCAAGGACAGCTTGCTGCCCGGCTCAATCACAATCCGCGTATCGAATGGCCGTTCAATCCGGACCAGAAAATCGTCATTGCGCACATTGGGAACCATGGATCCGGGCCAAACCGGATACTCAATGATCTCGGTCCTCGCACTCACGTCATTTCCAGTCCAGGGCAATGAACGCCGCATCTGGTAAAGCACATAACCGGCGTGGTAGACCTTTTGCCCGACGGGATCAACCGGCGAGGCGGTATTGTTGAGGTAGTGGTAAAAATTGGTGTTGCGGGCGATCACGACACCGGCAAAGCCATCGGCCCGGGCCCGCGAGCTGGCTTCGGCAAAAACGAGTTCGACCGTCCGCGCCGCTTCACGCAAATTCCGTTCGCGCGAGACTGTGCGGACTTGTGGAATGACCAACAAGGCGACCGCGGACATGATTGAAATCACGACCAGCAACTCAACTAGCGTCACGCCGGAACGGACGTTGCAGTCGAAGCGGGTGCTACCGCTCTCCACTTCCCGATCAATGTTCATGGCACGTGCTCCAGATCAGCGATCGAACGACAGGAAATTGGCGTACCTTAGATGCTGCAGGTGCGGCGGGTATTGCGCCATACCAACGCTGCCGACGTGAAACAGGTAATCTTGCGGCTCGGCCGGATAACGCGGATCGAGCAGCTGGTCGCGAAAGTCAAAACTGCCGTCACTGTTGCGATCCATTGCAACTCCGTTTTGGCCGACGTTTTGGACCGTGATGCTGAAAATCAGTGGAAAGCCGTCGCCATCCACGATTTCTGGAATTCCATCTTTGTCGACATCGCCAAGATCGGTTTGGTGCAGGAAATGCGTTCCGCGGGCTCCCTCGGCATCGAAGGAATTGTAGAGGATCGCATAGAGTAGCTCGGACGATTCGATGATTCCGTTGGCAAGCCCAATTGGCGATAAGGCGTGATCAACGGGCACCGATGCTGTTCGCAAGTCGACACCGTCATACAAATTGTTGTTTTCCTTGGCTCCATAAAAAACTGGTCCCAAACCAACAGGTGTAAACGGGATCGACGAATAGAAGGGCGGCCCTGGGTATCCTGTTTCAGTACTCGCGACAACAAGTGTGAGGTTTCCAGTGCTTCCTGCCATGGCTTGGTTCAGCCGCAGGAAACTAGCGTGCGGCCGGAGAAACATCTGCCGCCGGAATATCTCAACCCAGTTCCGGTCTACGACGTCATTCGGCCAGTATTCGGGGCGGCGTTGCAGGTCGGGCGGCACGGCACCGTAGTTGACCGCCTGTTGTGATTCAACGCTTGGCGGGCCCGATGGCAGCGAGGCCGAACCGATCGTGGATCGGAGGTACTCAAGCTGTGTCGGCATTTCTGATCGAACCCATTCCATCAGGGTCCGCTTGAAAATGTGTTGCCGCTGGGTCGCGTTGGGAGGGACATCCGACGGCGGCCGGTTGGCTTCTCCCTGGGGATTAAAAAACTCGCGTTGAAAGTTGAATGGGATCTGGCGGTTCTCGAACGATTCGAATTTCTCGAAAAGAAGTGCCTCGATATTGGCCATGACGGTCTCCGTCCGTGCCATCCGCGCATCTTGGCGAACACTGCGAAGTGTGACGATCGCAAGCGATGACAAAACTGCCAGTATTGCAATCACGAGCAACAATTCAATAAGCGTGAATCCGCCTGCAGGAAACCGCTGTTTGCCAACGTTAGTCATTATTTGATTCCACGGAATACATCAGGTGCGTTCAGCCAAATCATTCTCGGAATCGAAAACGAGTCCACTCGGAACGGCGGTTCGCGATGACACACATGTCAGCGCGAGACATCAAATCATCTGGCAATGATCACGTTTTCCAGTGGACCATCCGTAAAATTGGAGATATTGTCCCTTTCCCACTTATCAAGCTGCGAAATGTTTGTATTGCTCGTGGCGCCGGCAAAGAAGTATGAGTCCAGTCCTGGCGTGATGAGCTGAAACTTGTCGGCGGCGTACAACTGCCCTCCAGGTGTGGCATACGGCCCAATCAAGCCAGCAGAGCCTTGAATTTGCACCAAACGCGTTGGATAGGGATCGACGGTCGGCCGAAAGCTCGCCAGTTCAAAGTAAATGACTGGTTCCGGACTCCCATCGTTCAACTGAGAGGATGCGCAAACGTAGCCAGCCTGTAGTCCAGTATCCCAAATGGGGTATCCCAATGGGGGCAGGGCAGGGTATTTGTCGGTTCGAGCATCGCCCGAAACGCCGCTTTGCTCGAATACTGGAATATGCCCTGCCGACTTGAAATCAAAACTCAGGTCTCGTTCAAACGTCTGGTTGTCGACCTGGACGTTGTAAGGAGGGAGCGCAGTTACTCGGCCGTTCGACGCGATGAACGTCAATGGAAACTGCTTGTTTTTGGAAATGCCGGACAACCAAAAGACAACTGCGGACTCTGGACCAAGATAATCTCCCACCTGATCCCACCAGATATCGATTCTGCGCGTATTTGCGGGATATCCGGGGGGCAAGTTCGCCGGTGGCACTATTGATGCTTCGGCATGATTGGGCGCGTAGCGGTTCAGGAAAGGCAGAAACCGGTTTGAACACGCCTGAACATGCGGGAAACGAGTAGGAAGAGCTGGTTCACGAATCCGCGTAAAGTCCGGCGGATAGAAACTGTGCTGTTTGCGAAAGAGTTCCAGGGCACCCTCGATATCGCTTACATGCTGTTTGATCACAAACACGTTAGCGCCACTTCGTGCCTTTACGACACCTGCGATCAGCAGTCCGGTCAGGACGGCGATGATCGAGATCACGACGAGGACCTCGGTCAGGGTAAAGCCACGGTATTGACTGTGGCAGCGGCGGGGGTGGGCCGGATGCATGGGACGGTTCCCTTTGACGGACACGTTACGGTTCGGTGCGGTGAATGGACTGGAACAGGACGGAGTGGCTGGAGCTTTGTCAGACCCTGGTTTTGGAGTGGTCTTTGTGAACCGGCACGCGCCAGCGTCCGGGCTACTCGAAGAGCCCGCGGCTAGCGCCCTGCCCGTCGAAGAGCCCGCGGCTAGCGCCCTGCCCGTCGAAGAGCCCGCGGCTAGCGCCCTGCGGTTCACCCAATCATTTGTCGTTGACATTGCACTAGCCCTTGCTCTTGGACAGGCCACCGATCAGCGAGATCAGCGGCATGAAGAGGGCCAACACGATGAACAGCACGACGAGGCCGAGGAAAATGATCATCAGCGGTTCGATCAGCTTGATCATCCCGTCGGTAATTGTGCTGACTTCCTCGTCGTAGTAGTCGGCGACCTTGTAGAGCATCGTGTCAAGCTCGCCGGTTTCCTCGCCGACGTCGACCATGTTGACCACAAGATCCTCGACCACCGTCTTCTTGGCGACCAGGAAATAGAACAACACTGAGATCAGGCCGAGGGTCCCGGTGCCGTAGAGCACATAGAACCAGAGGTCGGGCTTGACGAACAGGATCGAGATCGGCGGCATCGCGAGGGTCGCGAAAAAGAAAAACGCCGTGACCGGATGGAAGGACGGAATCGCATACCGCTTCAGCGGGCGGGCGATCGTCTCGCCTTCGCGGATCGAGTCGGTGACCTTGGTGTAGACCTTCTCGTACATCGCGTTGCCGGAGGTTTCGCGGGTGATCGAGAGGCCTTCAAGGATCGGCACGCCGCTGGCGACCAGTGCCCCGAGGGTTCGGGTCGTGCGGGCGAGGTTGGCCTTTTCCATCAGCTTGCCAAAGACCGGGACCTTGATCAGGTAGAGGTGCCAGCCCATCCGCCCGGCGCGGAACTTGCAGACGAGGGCAATGAAGAGCACGATCGTGATCGGGACGAGCGGGAAGAGGAACCAGAGCTTGACGCAACGGTCCGAGACGGCCATCAGCAGGAGCGTGATCTGGGGCAGGTCAATCTCGAATTCCTTGAACATCTTGTCGAATTCGGGAATGATATAGATCATGATGAAGGTCAGGATGCAGATGGTGAAGATGATCACCATGATCGGGTAGATCAGCGCGCCGAGGACCTTGTTCTTGAGGGTCTGGGTTTTTTCCTTGAATTCGGCGAGTCGCTGGAGGATGAGTTCGAGGGCCCCGCCGGCCTCCCCGGCCTTGATCATGTTGACGTAGAGCCGGTCGAAGACCTTGGGGACCTTGTTCATCGCCTCGGAGAGCGAGGACCCGCCCTGGATTTCGTCGCAGACATCGATCAGGGCGTTTTTGAGCGCGCCGGGGCGGGACTGGTCCTGGAGAATCTGCAGGCTGCGGAGGATCGGCAGTCCGGCGTCCTGGAGAATCGAGAGCTGGCGGGTGAACTGGACCATTTTCTTGCCGCTCGCGCCGCCGATCGCAAAGGACTTGCCCTTGCCGCCCTTGACCTTCTGCTTGTCGGTCTTCTGCAGGGCGATTTTGGTGACGAAATAGCCCATCGAGCGGATCGTGGCCTGGGCCTCGTCCTGGGTCTGGGCCTCGATCACGTCGCGAATTTCCTGACCCTGGGGGTCCATCGCTTCGAACTGGAATACAGGCATCGCGGCTGCGCCTTGCAAAGGATGGCCGGTAGCGGAACGTCCGGCCGTGGTTCGGGCCCGTCAGAACGCCGCAAGACAAGGGGTCAGACCCCAAATCACTTACGGAGCCGCGCGATTTGGCGTCAGACCCCGGCGGCGTTCAGTCAGGTTGAAAAAACTGTTCGGTGTTCGACGAGGAAAAGCAAGAAAATCAGGATTCGAGGATCGTTTCGCGGATGATTTCCTCGGGCGTCGTCTTGCCTTCAAAAGCGAACTGGATGCCGGCGTCGCGGAGGACGTGCATCCCTTTCCGTTTGGCCGACTCGCGGAGCGTGTCGGCCGAGGCGTTGTCCATGATGTGGGCCCGCAGCTCGTCATCCATGATCATCAGTTCGAACAGGCCGATCCGGCCCTTGTAGCCGGTGTTGTTGCAGATGTCGCAGCCGGCACCCCGGAAGAACGTCCGTCCATTGAGCGATTCGCGGGGGATGTTCAGTTCGGCGAGGGACTCGTCCGAGGGTACGACTTCCTCCCGGCAGGAAACGCAGATCCGCCGGACCAGCCGCTGGGCGAGGATCGCCTCGACCGTGGCTGTAATCAGGAAAGTCGGCACACCCATGTCCTTGAGCCGGGTGATCGTGGTGGGCGCGTCGTTGGTGTGGAGCGTGCTGAAGACCGTGTGCCCGGTCAGCGAGGCCTGGATCGCGATTTCAGCCGTTTCGAGGTCGCGGATTTCGCCGACCAGGATCTTGTCCGGGTCCTGGCGCAGGATCGCCCGCAGGCAGGACGCGAACGTCACCCCGAAGTCATGATCGATCGGAATCTGCACGATCCCGTCCATGTCGTACTCAACCGGGTCCTCGGTCGTGATGATCTTGTCCTCAATCCGGTTCAGTTCGTTGAGGGCTGAGTAGAGGGTCGTGGTCTTGCCCGACCCGGTCGGGCCGGTGACGAGGATGATCCCGTTGGGCTTGGCAATCACCTTGCGAAATTCGAGCATGGTCGGCTCGTCCATCCCGACGTTGCCCAGTTCGAGCGACACGACGCTGCGGTCGAGGACCCGCAGGACCACGCTTTCGCCGAACATCGTGGGCAGCACGGCGACCCGCAAGTCGATCGGGTGCCCGCCGACAGTCAGCTCGATCCGGCCGTCCTGGGGCAGCCGCCGCTCGGCGATGTCGAGGTTCGCCATGACCTTGATCCGGGTCGTGATCGCGAAGGCGAGGTGCCGCGGCGGCGGGACCATTTCAAAGAGCACGCCGTCGGCCTTGATCCGGATCCGGAACTCCTCTTCGAAGGGCTCGAAGTGGATGTCGCTGGCGTGGTCCTTGATCGCCAGCAGGAGGACCATGTTCAGCAGCTTGCGGACGGGAGCGCTTTCGACCAGTTCCGAGACGTCGCTGAGGTTGATCGGGCCGCTGACGCCGAGCTTCTCGCTGGCTTCCTTGAGGCTCTTGTCGTTCTTCAGCTCGTCGATGATTTTTTCGATGCTCTCGGCTTCGGCATTGAAGAACTTGTCGATGCAGCGGAGGATCTGGGCCTCGGTTGCAACCAGCAGCCGGATTTCATAGCCGAGGAAACGTCGCAGCTCGTCCTGCATCGAGATGTTCTGCGGATCGCAGGTCGCGATCGTCAGCACGTTGTCGCGGACCTGGAGCGGCACCACGCGGTAGAGCTGGGCCATCGCGTCGGTGATGACTTCCCGCGCGTCGTCGGGAGGGACCACGCCTTCGAGGTCGACGGTTTGCAGGCTGAACTGCTCGCCGAGCGCCTGCATCACCTGGTCGTCCGAGACCAGCCCCATGTCCTCGGCGATCTTGCCCAGCTTCTGGCCAGGATTCTGGCTCTGCTCCTCGACCAGCATTTCCAGCTGTTCGTCGGTGACGAAGCCGAGGTCGACGAGAATCTGTCCGAGTCTGCGGATGGCCATGTTCGGTTTTCGTGGGGGGCTCGATGAAGTCCTGGTTTGGCGTGGCCTTGGTGAACCGGCACGCGCTAGCGTCCGGGCTCCTGAAAGAGCCCGCGGCTAGTCCACGGCGCGCCGGGATCGGTTCACCCCTGCTTCAAGTGTTGACAAACCACTAATCGGCTTCGGCGGGGTTCAGTTCGGGCCCAAGATCGATCGTGCCACCGCTTTCGAGCTGGCGGCGCGCGGTCGCGATCTTGCGGGCATGGGCGTCCGGGTCGTGGGCCCTGCCCAGCACATCGTCGACCTCGCATTTCTCCTCGGCCCAGAGACGGAAGAGACAATCGTCCAGCAGGATCATGCCGAACTTGGCCCCGGTCTGGATCGCCGAGTTGATGCGGAAAGTCTTGTTCTCGCGGATCAGATTGGAAACGGCGGGCGTCACCACCAGCGACTCATAGGCCGCGATCCGGCCGCCACCGATGCGGGGCAGCAGCGTCTGGGCGAGCACTCCAATCAGGGCGGTCGAGAGCTGGGTCCGGATCTGGTCCTGGAGGTTGCCGGGGAAGGCGTCGATCACGCGGTTGACCGTTCCCTGGGCGCTGTTGGTGTGCAACGTGGCGAACACGATGTGCCCGGTTTCCGCCGCCGTGATCGCCGCTTCGATCGTTTCCAGGTCGCGCATTTCGCCGACCAGGATCACGTCCGGGTCCTGCCGCAACGCGCGGCGAATCGCTTCGGAAAAACTCGGCACGTCGACGTGAATCTCGCGCTGGTTGATCGTCGACTTCTTGTGGTAGTGGTAGAACTCGATCGGGTCCTCGATCGTGATGATGTGGTGGTCGGCCCGCTCGTTAATGAAGTTGACCAGCGAGGCGAGGGTCGTGCTTTTGCCCGATCCGGTCGGACCCGTGACGAGGATCAGGCCGCGGGGCCGCATGCAGAGCTTGGTGAAGACCTCCGGGACGCCGAGGGCTTCGGGCGGCAGCATGGTGTTCGGAATCTGCCGCAACACCATCGAGATGTGGCCACGCTGCTTGAAAATCGAAACCCGGAAACGGGCCTTGTCACCGAAGGCGAAGCCGAAGTCGGAACCGCCGGCCTCCTGAAGTTCGCGCTGGCAACGCTCCGGCGAAATGCTCTTCATCAGCGACATCGTGTCGTCGGGCTCGAGCACTTTGGTTTCCAGGCGGCGCAAGCGGCCGTGCAACCGGAACACGGGCGGCTGGCCCGTTGAAATATGGATGTCGCTTGCCCCCTGCTTGATGCAGGCTTCGAGCAGTTTGTCGATGAGAACAGAGGCCATGAGTTGTCGACTCCCAGGCGGAGATTCACCCCGCGCAGCAGGTCCTTGCTTCGTTCAGAACGGCGACCATTCCACGCCGGACCGGAGGGCCGACCAGGCAGTTGGAAACGGCCGGTGCCAGTAAATTCATTGTCGCTGGTTGGGTGCAGTTTTCAAAAAGCGGGCCCATTTCCTCAAAACGGCCGATTCCGGACCGAAAAAACCACCCGCCAGATGGGTTCAATCAAGCGTCTTGCTCGGTCCGTTTCGCAACCCGATAGACCTCTTCAAAGGTCGTGATTCCAGCCAAAACTTTGTTGATCCCATCCTTGAACAGCGTGTCCATGCCGCTGGCTATCGCATGCCGGCGGAGCACGGGGGTCGCGGCGTTCTTGAAAATGAGCTCCCTGGCCCTGGAGTCGACCAGCATCAGCTCGTAGATCCCCAGTCGCCCCTTGTAGCCCGTTTTTTGGCAGCTGTTGCAGCCTTTGCCCTTCATGAAGGTAGCGGACTTGGCCTGCTCGTCTGTAATCCCAACGTCCCGCAACACCTCCGGTGGGGGGGTGTATCTGGCCTTGCACTTGCTGCAAATCGTTCGCACCAGCCGCTGGGCCAAGATCGCCACGACCGAGCTGGCGACCAGATATCCGGGTACACCCATATCGACCATTCGCGTCACAGCACTGGGCGCATCGTTCGTATGCAGTGTACTGAAAACCAAGTGTCCAGTAAGACTTGCTTGAATCCCCATCGAAACCGTTTCGGCATCGCGCATTTCACCAACGAGGATGATATTGGGGGCTTGCCGCAGCATTGAGCGGATAATCCGGGCGAAATCGAGTCCGATGCTGTGCCGGACTTCGACCTGATTGATCCCGGGAAGGTAGTACTCGACCGGGTCCTCGGCAGTAATGATTTTGCGGTCTGGGCGGTTCAGGCTGTTGAGGGCTGCATAGAGCGTCGTTGTCTTGCCCGACCCGGTTGGACCTGTCACCAGAATGATTCCGTTGGGTCGACGGATCAGCCCCTGGAAGATTTTGAAGGTCGAATCCGAGAATCCGAGCTGCCGGACGCTGACCCGGATATTGTCCTTGTCGAGCAGCCGCATGACGGCCGACTGGCCGTGACTGGTCGGAATGATGCTGACCCGCAGATCGAGCTCTTTTTCGCCGACGGAGACCTTGATCCGGCCGTCCTGGGGTCGTCGCCGTTCGGCAATGTCGATCCGGGAGAGGATCTTAATGCGCGAGATGACGGCTCCGAGCTGCCGTTTTGGCAGGGTATCGCGTTCATGCAGGATGCCGTCAATCCGGTAACGGATACGGACCCGGTCGTCGAACGGCTCGACATGGATATCCGAAGCCCGCAACTGGACGGCTTCGGTGATCATCAGCTGGACCAGCCGTACGATCGGAGCGCTCGATTCATCGATGTTTTCGTCGGAACCCTTGCCGCCTTCGTCTTCGGTCTCGGTGAAGTCGATCGCTGTATCGGTGAACTCCTGCAGGATCGAGTCGGCCGATTCGCCTTCGACCTGGCCGTACAGGCGGTTGATGTACTCGAGAATCTTGGACTGGGGTGCCAAGGCGACCGCAATATCGCGATTGAGGATGAAACGGAGCTTGTCCAGCGTATCGACGTCGGAAGCGTTGGACATGGCGACCGTCAGCCGGCTGTCTTCAAAGGCCAGCGGCAGCACGACATTTTCGCGGGCGACCGATTCGGGCATCAGTTCGATGACCCGCTCGGGGATGCTGATCGAATCGAGATCGACAAAGGGCGTGCGCGACCATTTGGCCTGGGCCCGCACGACTTCTTCTTCCGTTGCGTAGCCGAGCTTGATCAGGCATTTGGCAATCGGAACGCTCTGGGTCCGGGCCAGACCCTGGGCGTCGACCACCTGGTCTTCACTGACCACGCCGCCTTTGACCAGCAGTTTGAGCCAGGCATTCTCGCCACCTTGCATCGCGACATCCCCTTCTCGAAGTCCCCCGCGGGGCTGGGCGGCCCAAAACGCCCGTATTCCGCTATCCCCGTCCCATCATACCCGGCGAAACCCAAAAAAGTACCAACACCGAATCGAGATCTCCGGGCGTGGCGGGACGGCTGGCCACTGCCCGAAAAGGCGCTGGCATTCGGCCGCCGGCGTCCGGGCGGCTAGTGCTTCGTCGACGCTGGGTTTTAGGGTGGCCTTGGTGAGCCGGCACGCACTAGCGTCCGGGTTCCTCGAAGAGCCCGCGGCTAGCGCCGTCGGCTCAACCTAAAACCGGCCTGTGACGCGGCACTAGTCGAGTCCATGGCTGCCCGCCGCGCGAGCGGTCGGTTCGCCTTCAGTTGGACTGGCGTCCGAGCTGCCGAAGCTCCCGGCACTGGTTGCGTAGCCGGTCGGCCTCTTCGAACAGGCCAAGATCTTCCAGGTCCGCGGCGGCGGATTCCAGCTGCCTCGCGATCTGCCGCAGCTGCACGGTTGCAGGATTGGCTGGAGTCAGCCCGTCCAGCGGCATGACAGGAAGCGAACTGCGAGCCATCGGCATTGGCATGGGTTGCGGCTCAAGCGGTAAGGGTGGCAAGGTTAAACCCGCCAGTCGCGGCTCGCCCTGCGGTTGGAGTTGGGGCTGCAGGGGCGAGTTCCAACCTGCGGTCGCCACGGGCCTGGCTTCGGGCCCGAGTTCCTGGGGGTTCCAGTCTTCCGCCCGCTGCTTTTCGCGCATTCGCGAAGCCCGGGCCAGTTCCGTGAGTTCACGTCGAAACAGTTGCTGGTGGTTCTCGCCGGGGAACATCGATTCGAGGACTCCGGTCACGGCACTGCCGGTTCTGTTTCGGAGCCGGGCGATCTCGTCAACGATTTCACCCAACCGGGTTTCACTTTCCGGATACGCTGCCTCGTTTCGCGAATCGGGCGCGGAACCCAATCGGCTGGCTGCAGGCCGCTGCGTTGGGGGGGCCGCCTGTTGAGCGACAACCCAGGCCGGGGACCCGGCGAAAACAACCACCCACCTGATGGCCCACAGCCCGACGCTTGGGAGACCCGGCTGCTGTGGACTGTCTGTCGACCGGCATGGACCCTTCACTGCACTGTACTCCCAGAACAGAACCCGGCGGTGATGACGGCCAACGGCTGAAAGGGTCTGGCACAGGTCCATGGTGGACCGACCCTGGATTGGGTGCCGACGGCCTCCCAGTTTAGCGCCGCGCCGATTGCCCGACCAAGGCCAATTCTGGCGAATGGGCGTTCATGCCCAGAACGCCAGAAAACCGCATTGGACGAGGCGTCGCAAAGTGAACTGCCGGATTCCTGCCAAGTAAAGAACCTCTGGTCCGGACGTGACGATGCCAGCAATCTTCATCAAACACCTGCCGGATCTTAACAAAAAACTATCAGGGCCTTAACGTCGGGAGGGTCAACTCACCGTCCAAAGGATCCGGGTCCATGATCATGCAGCTGCCGTTCGAGCAGCGGTTGGGCCGGGAGGAAACGAGTCTGGGCGGAGGAAAAGATGCTCAAAAAACGCGGATTCACGTTGGTCGAACTGTTAGTCGTGATTGCCGTCATCGGCATTCTGGTTTCATTGCTGTTCCCGGCTTTTCTTGCGGTCCGCAACGCTGCCCGGTCGACCCAGTGCACCAACAACCTGCGGCAGATCGGGCTCTCGATGATGTCGTATGCCTCGAACAACCCCAACGGACAGCTGTGCAGCGGAGCGTTCGATGCCCGCCGCGACGGCGCGGTCGAGTTCTTTTCCTGGGTTGCGGACTGCAACAGCCAGGGAATCGATGTCAGCCAGATGACCTGCCCCAGCAGTCCCTGCCCGGGCAGCGAAAAGCTGAACGACCTGCTGGCGAAAAACACCAGCAACACTTCGACGACTCCACCCGGCCGGTTCATTGGATCGTCCAAGTACTTGTTTGACACTTGGGGAGCCAACCAGGATCCCGCCCGCGTGGCCTGGGTGCGGGACAATCTGGTCGAGAAGGGCTTCAACACCAACTACGCTTCGAGCTGGCACATGGTCCGGTCCGAGCCGGCGTTTGTGAATGGATTGACCACCGGCAGTCTGAAGAACTACCTGACGACCAAGGGCCCGATCCGCCTCCGCCAGCTGGATGGTTCGGCAGTGACTTCATCGGCCATCGGTTTGCTGGGTGACGCCGACAAGGGTGACTCGGCCGAAGCCACACTGGTTTCGGACCTCAGCCCCCGACTTGGTCTGACCGCCGGTGTCACACTCGCCGAGTCATTTAACGATGGTCCGAGCCTGCCCAACGGGGCTGGCAAGTGCCTGCCCGTGGCAACTGGTACTCCGATTGCCGCGTTCGAACTGATCGCGTTGCCAAAAGCCGGCGACATCGTGACATCAGCGGCACCGTACACCGGATCCAACACCATTCCCCTGATCCTGCAGGACACGCGCGACTGGCGGGCCTGGCACAGCCGTTACTGCAACATCCTGTTCGCCGACGGCAGCGTTCGACGCCTGTACGACGCCAATGGTGACGGCTACCTGAATCCCGGTTTCGTCCTCAACGAGACCGAGGACCCGGAACT
>JANOFL010000034.1:0-1624 GCA_031405895.1 Planctomycetota bacterium | reverse complement strand
ATCATGGCCACGAACGGACCGGATGGTGCCGCTCCCCAGGTCGCGCTGCTCGCAGTTTTCCAGCCCGGCGTCGCAACCGGTGGCGGGTTCGAACTGGACCGGATTCACAAGCCTGTCACGGCCCGCGATCTGGGCACGACGCTGCAGGCAATGCTCGGCATTTCAACCGCGTCGACCGGTCTCGGTCCGGCCAGCGGAATTCGCGTGCCCGGCGCGCGGGTCCGCGTGTTGTTGGCCGAAGACAACGTCGTCAACCAGCGCGTCGCCTGCGCGATGCTGGAGAAACTCAACTGCGAAGTCACCGTGGCTGCCGATGGGCGCGAAGCCGTGCGGCTGGCCACTCGCCATCTGTACGACCTTGTTTTCATGGACGTCCAGATGCCCGAGATGGACGGGCTGGAAGCCACGCGGGCGATCCGGCAAATGGCGGGTCCGGTTTCCGCCATGCCAGTCATCGGCTTGTCAGCCCACGCCGGCCAGGAAATCCGGCTCTCCTGCCTTTCGGCCGGAATGAACGACTACATTGCGAAGCCCATCCGGCGGGGAGATATCGAGGCAGCACTTCAATCGCTGAAAGAACCGGGTTCGTCAGTTTCCGGTCCCGCGGTCGAATCCGCCGTGGCTCCGGATTCGGTCGTCGACTGGGAAATGGCCATGAACACCGTCGGGGGCGATCGCAAGCTGCTGCAGGAAATCATCTCGATCTTCATCACCGATTCAGCGGCGGGCTTGCGGGCGATGGACACGGCGATTCAGGTCGGCGACGCGAACGCTTTGCGGCGGCTGGCCCACTCGATGCGCGGCAGTCTCAACTACCTCGGTGCCCGCGAAGCAGTCATACCAGCCGCCGAACTGGAACAACTTGCCCTGTCGGCCGACCTTGACCAGGCCCGAAACACGCAAAAGCGACTTGCCGACGCGGTTCAACGATTGACATTGGAACTGGGACGAATAAATTCACGCTAGAGACTGTCCGTGCACCGCCGGGGTCTGACGCCAGATTGCGAAGTCTTCGTGGCAATTTGGGGTCTGACCCCTTTTTTGGGCGACGGACATCGGCCGCGACATCGGACGTTCGCGCGGCCCCGCGGCATTGTCCGGATTTTCCCGGGTGGGATGGAGTTGCTACATGCCAACGGTAATGGTCGTCGACGATACGGCGGTGGATCGCCGCCTCGCGGGTGGGCTGCTCGAGCAGTCGCCTGACTTCAATGTCTGCTACGCCGAAAACGGGCAGGACGCGCTGGTCAAGATCGGCGACTATCTTCCCGATCTCGTGCTGACCGACCTGCAGATGCCCACGATTGACGGGCTGGAGCTGGTCACTTCGATTGGCCAGCGTTTCCCCGACCTGCCGGTGGTCCTGATGACGGCCCATGGCAGCGAGAACATCGCGGCTCAGGCCCTCGCCAGCGGTGCCGCCAGCTATGTGCCGAAAAACGAACTCGCCGAGTCGTTGCTCGAAACCGTCCGCCATGTGCTCGCCATCGCCGGCAGTGAATCGCGGAATCGCAAACTTGCCGACTGTATCCGGCGGACCGAGTTCGAGTTCGAACTGGACAGCGACCCGGAGCTGATCGAGCCGCTGAGCGAACTGGTTCAGCAGATCATTGACAGCTACCAG
>JANOFL010000017.1:0-12972 GCA_031405895.1 Planctomycetota bacterium | reverse complement strand
GAGCAAGGCTGAGGATCTGACGTTCAGGCAATCGGGTTGCGGGTCGATGGAAATCAGCGTCAACGATGAAGTCCTTTTCGTCGAGCCGGGGACGATGCTCGGCCAGCTCGTCGCGCGGCTCGGCTTCACCGGTAAACCACTCGCCGTTGAACGCAACGAGCAGTTAGTGCCGTCGGGAGCGCTGGGCGAGACGCCCTTGCACGCCGGCGACCGCCTGGAAATCGTGACCCTCGTCGGGGGCGGCTGAGTGATGCCGGGCGAACGTGAAAGCGGCGCGCCAGATGCGTTGGCCGGAATGGCTGCTCCTGCGAAGTGGCGGATCGGCCGGCAAACGCTGACCAGCCGTCTTCTGGCCGGTACCGGGCGGTACTCCAGTTTTGAAGTGATGCAAACGGCACTCGCCGCGTGTGGGGCTGAAGTCGTCACACTCGCCGTTCGCCGCGATCGGCTCCACGACAGTTCGGGGCGCAACATCCTCGACTTCATTGACTTGCAGCGCTACCGGCTCTTGCCCAACACGGCCGGCTGTTACGACGTACAGACGGCAATTCGTACTGCCCGGTTGGGCCGTGAAATACTTCGCCAGCTCCAGCTGGAATGCGCCGACTGGGTCAAGCTCGAAGTCCTCGGCGACAGTCACACGCTGATGCCCGATCCAGCCGGCACGCTGGAGGCGACCGAACAGCTGGCGGCCGAGGGCTTCGAAGTGCTGTGCTACTGCAGCGACGACCCGATGCTGGCCCGCCGCCTGAAACAGGCCGGCGCGGCCTGTGTGATGCCCGCGGGCAGCCCGATCGGCTCCGGACTCGGCTTGCTCAATCCTTTTAACCTGGAAGTCATTCTGGACGACCTGAAATCGGGTGATCCCGATTTTCCCGTGATCGTTGACGCGGGTCTGGGGACGGCGAGTGACGCGGCTCGTGCCATGGAGTGTGGAGCAGATGGTGTGTTGGTGAACTCGGCCATCGCGCGGGCCGGGGACCCCGTTCGCATGGCCGCGGCGATGGCCGGCGGAACGCTGGCCGGCTATCACGCCTTCCGGGCAGCAAGAATTCCTCAAAGCCGGTTTGGATCGGCAAGCAGCCCCGAACCGGGCGTGATCACGACTCGCTTGGCGCAATCCGGTAGTTCCGGTCCGTGCGTTCCGGACGATTCGAACTGATCCGCTTTCTTCGATCGAACGTGAAAGCTGGCAAGTGCTGGCGCCCCCAGAGGTTACGGAAGCAGTTTTCAGGGGGCTTGCGGCTGCTGGGCTGCCGACTCGGACAACCAGATAAATCCCCCTGAAATGGTGGGTTGAGGCGAAAGTCGGGAGCCTGTCGGTTTTTCGTGCTTGACAGTCCCTGACGGCCGGGCAATATAGATACTGCGGGCAGGTTCCCGCCGAGCGTTGAATCCGACATCTTTGATCCCAACCCCGACTTGCCGCAATGCGCAGTTCGTCCATGTTCCGTCTCGTTGCCGCCGTGCTGGCGTTGCCGCTGGTGGCGACGGCTGCCGTTTCCGCTCTCAGTTCTGGTGGGGCTTGGCCGCTTTCGGACAAGCTGCTTGACCTGCAACGGTCAACGCACCAGATGAATGCGTCCTACCGTCACCACCTTGTCTCGGTGGACGAGTTGGGAGTGGTTCGTGGTCGACTGGTCAACGCCGCCACCGGTGTGCGTGGTCTCGAGAACATGAAGGTTTTCTTCGTCCGGGATGGCGAATTGGCCTCCCAGGTTTACACACGTGAGGACGGCACTTTTGAAGCTGCTGGCTTGCGGGAAGGTGACTATTCCTTCGTCGCGACGGGTGCCAACGGTTTTGCTGCCTTCGGCGTCCGGTTGACGCGGTTGCCGAACGAACTGACCAACAACCTGATGGAAGTTGGTGCTGCCAGTCCGCAGTTCGAGAAAGTTATCGCATTGCTCAAGGACAAACTTCCGGCGGAAGTTACAGCCGAAATTGGATCGGCAACCACCACCGCCCTCGCGGCTGGTGCCAACCGCGTCCGGATCGAATCCGGCCGGCTCAATGGACGCCTGGCTGGGCTGGATGGTTCGGCCAGCGGTGCCGAAGTCCACCTGATCGGTACGGGTGAACTTGAGTTCAAGGCGACTGCAGACGGCGAAGGCAACTTCGCCGTGGAAGGTATCAAGCCGGGCGTTTACGAGTTTGTCGCGACCGGGAAGACCGGCGTAGCGGTCCTCAGTTTTGAAGCGGTCCAGGAAGAAGGTTCCGTGGTCGCCGAGACTTCGCAAATCGTTTCCGATTCGGCTGCGGGCTTCGATGCGGCGATGCCGGCCGGCAGTCTCGATGTCGCAATGACGGCTCCGTCCGATCAGATGATGGTTTCGGACCAGTTCAATTACGCCTGTGATTCGTGTGGCACTGCGTCCTATGCCGAGCCCTACGCCAACGCGGGTACGGAAGTTGGATGCGGAACGGCTGCCGGTGGTTGCTGCGGTTCCAGCGGCAACTGGAGCGGCTACAGCAGTTGCGGCGGTGGCTGCGGCGGTGGTGGTGGCGGCGGACTCGGTGGACTGGGCGGGATCGCCAAGTTCGCGATTCTCGGCTGGATCCTGACCGAGCTGTTCAACGAGATTGACTTCAGCGATCCGAACGCGGCGTCGCCCAACAATACTTGAGCCAGGCCCAGTGGTGACCCGTTCGACGGGTTACCGCACGTCAGTTCGCGAATACCCGCCGGCCGAAAGCCGGCGGGTTTTTCGTTGGCTTCCAGCGAGCTGACCCGCGGATCAGCCAAGCTTTCGGAGAATTGTGAGCGGCACATAGAACCGCCGGTAGCGACCGCCATCACTAAAGCGTTGCCCTTCCGGATCCGGGACCAGCACAGTGGCCCGCTGGCTGATCCGGTTCACCTTGCCGGTCAGTTCGCTCCCGCGAAACGGAAAACTGACCAGATCGCCGGGACCGACCGCGTGGACGATTCGGGCGCGCTGGGCTGGTGAGAGCATCCGGTGTTTGGACTCGGAGTGTCCGTAACTGCCGGACACCAGACTCTGAAACCGCGCTGCCGAGCAGTTCGAGTTGCCCCAGACCAGGAACTCCGCGAGGTGCATCGTTTCATGTTGCATGATCCTGAGCAGCGCTTCGCGCATGCTCCGGCAAACCAGCCCACACACAACGGCTTCATTCAGGGCAGCGAAGCTGTCGTGAATCACGCGCGGTGCGATCGTGATGGCATACCTGCGCTGTCCGGAAGGGCGTGCAACCCTGAACGCCGTCGTGCCGCCGGTGTGCGTCATGCGGCTGGAAAGCCGGAAGTCGAGACGGATGCCGGGGACCCGACAGGCCTTGCCCATCATGCCCGCGTGGTAGGACTGGTCAACCGCCCCAAATACGGCCGACAGATCGTCGATGGCGAGCCGCGTGAAAGCGGGCTGGCCAAGATTTGGCGCGGTGTCCGCGATTCGTGCCAGCGCGATCCGGTCCAGCTCGAACAGCTGAGCCGCGGAATGGGTTTTCTGAAGCTGGGTCGCATCCATGCCGATTGTCATCGCTTGCCAGAGTGGCAGGACAAATTTTCGCCCGGAACGCCGTTCGCTCATCGGTCGTTGAACAGCCATCGTTTTCTCCGAGCAGAATTCCGCCTGCAATCCCGTCTCGACCAGCCTCGCGGAATCTCGTCGAGTTTTCCCGTAATTCAACAGCGTTTGCTGGCAGTTGGGTGCTGGCATACCAACCCATCATCCAGGAAAAGACCGGAAAAAACTCTGGACGCTTTTTTGGCCGTTTGCAGTGGGCGAAAGCAAAAAAAAGCCGTTTTTGGCGGGCTGCCAGCGGAGCCTGCTGACACAACATTTTGTGTTGACAAGCCGATGACCGTCGATATATTGGCGTCCCGCCCTGAAAATTGGGCTGTGGGGGTAGTGAAAGACCAGGCCGGACACCGGCCGCTTTTTTGACTGCTTCCCGGCCTGGATTTAGGGCCTCAACCGAAGGCGGGCAGTAGCGGGGACTGTTGTCCGGTCTTTCACACGATTGGGGCTTGGAGCCCCCGTCTGTAAGCCTTCGGTGTTGGAAATGGCGGTCCAGAGGCGGCCGCCCGGGTCCCGGACACTGGAAGCCACAGGAGAGGCTGGAAGCGCAGCACGGAAGCAGCGGGTCACCCTGATTTTCTGCTCCCTCGCGGTCGCCGGATTCTCCCGGCTGGACCAGACGTGTCCGGCTTGGCCGTTTCCTGATGCTCCCGGTTGTCGGTCAGCCGTGTCGACTTGCCTTGGCAGGAATCACTCATGGAGAACGAAGGAATGTTAAAGGGTGTTGCCGCTGATACTTCGGTCCGCAAACGGGACGGCCGGACAGTTTCCTTCGATCCGCACCTGATCCAGGTCGCGATGACCAGGGCTTTCTGCGCTGACCGGGGAATCGACCAGGCCGAAGCGCTCGAGGAGGCGATCCACCAGAAGATCGGGCTGATGACCGACGAAGTCGTCAGCCAGATCGGGGCCGGCCAGATCGTCGAAATCTCGGTCGAGCAGATTCAGGATCTCGTCGAAAGCGAGCTGATGCGGGGCGAGTTCTACCAGGTCGCCCGCCGTTACATTCTCTATCGCGCCGAACACGCCCGGATGCGCCGCCTCCGCGGGGCCGAAGGACTCGCCGGCGATGCGGCCACGCCCGTCATCACGGTCAACCGCGACGGTCTCCGCGAGGACCTCGACCTCAACCGGATCCGCAACCAGGTCGACCGGGCCTCGGGCGACTTCGCCAGCGAAGCGGCCAACTGCGAACTGCTTGAAGAAGTCGCGCGCCAGTTCTACGACGGGATCACGCCCTCCGAGATCAGCAAGGCGATGGTTCTCGCCGCCCGCTCGCGGATCGAGCAGGACCCGGCCTTCGACCAGATCGCCGCGCGGCTGATGCTCAACATCATCTACCGCGAGTCGCTCGGCAAATCGGCCGATGACGACAACCTCGACGAACTTTACCGCACCCGCTTTGCCGGCTACGTCGCCGAAGGCATTGCCGCCGGGCGGCTCGATCCGCAACTGGCCGGCTTCGATCTGGACGCGCTCGCGGCGGCCGTCGTGCCCGAACGCGATGCGCTGTTCCCCTACCACGGCGCGCAGACGATCTACGACCGTTACCTGTTGCATATCAACGGCCGCCGTTTCGAGGCCCCCCAGTATTTCTGGATGCGGGTCGCGATGGGACTGGCCCTCGGTGAAGGCACCGACCAGACCCGCCATGCGATCGGGTTTTACAACCTGCTCTCGTCGTTCCGCTTCACCTCGGCCACGCCGACGCTCTTTAACTCGGGCACGCTCCACCCGCAGCTCAGCTCCTGCTACCTGAGCACGGTGACGGACGATCTCGAGTCGATTTTCAAATGCGTCGCTGACAACGCCCGGCTCAGCAAATGGGCGGGCGGACTGGGCAACGACTGGACGCCGATCCGGGCAACCAACAGTCACATCGCCGGCACCAACGGCCAGAGCCAGGGCGTGATCCCCTTCCTCAAGGTCGTCAGCGACACAGCCGTCGCCGTCAACCAGGGCGGCAAGCGGAAGGGTGCCGTCTGCAGCTACCTTGAAACCTGGCACATGGATATCGAGGAGTTCCTCGACCTGCGGAAGAACACCGGCGACGACCGGCGGCGGACGCACGACATGCACACCGCCAACTGGATCCCCGACCTGTTCATGAAACGGGTCATCGCCGGCGGCCAGTGGACGCTCTTCAGCCCCAACGAGGTCTCCGACCTGCACGACCTTGTCGGCCGGGCCTTCGAAGAGCGTTACGAACATTACGAGCGCGAAGTCGAAGCCGGCCGGATCAGGCTCTTCAACCGTGTTTCAGCTGCCCAGCTCTGGCGAAAAATGCTGACCCGGCTGTTCGAGACCGGCCATCCGTGGGTCACATTCAAGGACCCCTCCAATATCCGCTCGCCCCAGGATCACTGCGGCGTCGTCCACAGCAGCAACCTCTGCACCGAGATTCTGCTCAACACCAGCGCCGACGAAACGGCTGTCTGCAATCTCGGCTCGATCAACCTGTTGACCCACATCCGCGACGGCCAGCTCGACCTGGAACTGCTGCAGGACACGGTCCGCACCGCCGTCCGGATGCTCGACAACGTGATCGACATCAACTACTACCCGACCTTCGAGGCCCGCAACTCGAACTTGCGGCACCGGCCGGTCGGGCTGGGGATCATGGGTTTCCAGGACGCGCTCGCCCGTTGCGGTCACAGCTACGCCAGCGAAGCCGCCGTCGAGTTCGCCGACCGGAGCATGGAGGCGATCAGCCATTTCGCGATCTTCGCCTCCAGTGAACTGGCCCGCGAACGCGGCCCCTATCCCTCGTATCGCGGCTCGAAGTGGGACCGCGGTCTGCTCCCGATCGACACCATTGACCTGCTCGAAAAGGAACGTGGCCTGCCAGTCGACATGGACCGCTCGGTCTCGATGGACTGGGCACCGGTCCGTCAGGCCGTGGCCACCTGGGGGATGCGGAACAGCAACGTGATGGCGATCGCCCCGACCGCCACGATCTCCACGATCATCGGCGTGACGCAGTCGATCGAGCCGACCTACAAGCACATCTTTGCCAAGAGCAACCTCTCGGGCGACTTCGTGCAGCTCAACATCCACCTCGTCCGCGAGCTGAAGGAGCGCGGACTCTGGAACGCCAACCTGCTCGAGTCGATCAAGTACCACGATGGCTCGCTGGGTGAAATCCCCGGTCTGCCACAGGACATCAAGGACCGCTACGCGACCTCGTTCGAGATCGAGCCCAAATGGCTGATCGAGTGCGCCAGCCGCCGCCAGAAATGGCTCGACATGGGCCAGTCGCTCAATCTCTACCTCGGCGACCCCAACGGCCGCAAGCTCGACGAGATGTACCGGCTCGCCTGGCAGAAGGGCCTCAAGACGACCTACTACCTGCGGACGCTCAGCGCGACCCAGGTCGAAAAGTCGACCGTTGACATCAACAAGTTCGGGGTCCAGCCGCGGTGGATGAAAAACGCCAGCGCGTCGGGCGAAATCCAGGTCCAGCGGCCGGGCGACGCCCAGCCCAAAACCTGCAGCATCGCCGACCCCGACTGCGAAGCCTGCCAGTAGCGGCACGGCGCAAGCCGTCCGGCGACCGCATCGGTGCCTTTGGCCGTACTGGAACCTGAAATTCGGCAAAGACCCGCAATCTCTCCCGTCCGTTTTCGACCTTCCTTTTCGACATCCTGCCAGTCTCTTTTTTTGTCCATCAGCCATCACACGACCATAAAGGATTTCGTCATGTCCGCCGTACTTGAACCCCGCACTGAAGTTGAACTCAAGGGCCGCGCCTCACGGATCGACGCGCACGAAAAGCGGCTGATCAACTGCCACAAGGTCGACGTCAACCAGCTCATGCCGCTCAAGTACAATTGGGCCTGGGAGCACTACGTCAACGGTTGTGCCAACCACTGGATGCCGACCGAAGTCCCGATGAACAAGGACATCGAGACATGGCGCTCGGACCAGTTGAGCGATGCCGAGCGGCTGGTCATCCTCCGCAATCTCGGTTTCTTCTCGACCGCCGAGAGCCTGGTCGGCAACAACCTCGTGCTGGCGATCTTCCGCCATGTCACCAACGCCGAATGCCGCCAGTACCTGCTCCGCCAGGCCTTTGAGGAAGCCGTCCACTCCCACACGTTCCTCTACGTCGTCGAAAGCCTCGGGCTGAACGAGGGCGAGATCTTCAACATGTACCGCGAGATTCCGGCGATCGCCCGGAAAGACGCCTTCGAGATGGAGCTGACCCGCGAGATCCTCGATCCCGGGTTCACCACCGACTCGATCGCCGGCCAGCAGGCCCTGCTCAAGAACCTGATCGGGTTCTATCTGATCATGGAGGGGATTTTCTTCTACACCGGCTTCGTGATGATCCTCTCCTTCCACCGCCGCAACCTGATGAAGGGGATTGGCGAGCAGTTCCAGTACATCCTTCGCGACGAGTCGATCCACCTCAATTTCGGGATCGACCTGATCAACGGGATCCGCAAGGAGAATCCGGAAACCTGGTCGCCCTCGTTCCAGCAGGCCATGATCGCGCGGATCCGCGAGGCGGTCGAGCTGGAGATCGCCTACGCCGAGGACTGCCTCCCGGTCGGCGTGCTCGGCCTCAACGCCCGGCTCTTCCGCGATTACGTCCAGCACATCGCCGACCGGCGGCTGGAACGGATCGGACTCCCCATTCAGTACGGCAGCCAGAACCCGTTCCCCTGGATGAGCGAGACGATGGACCTCGCCAAGGAAAAGAACTTCTTCGAAACCCGCGTCACCGAATACCAGACCGGCGGCATGCTGAGCTGGGATTGAGCCCGGCCAGTTGACAAGTTCCGGCTTTTGGAATGCCTGATACGAACCGGCCCGCAAGGGCCGGTTTTTTCTGGTCAGTCGTCCCGGCTGGGTCCGTCAACTCCGTCGCCCCCTCGCGGGGCGAATCATCGCGCACCATCCGGCTCCACGGGTTCCGCGACGCCCAAGGCGGCTTCGCTCCACCCGTGGCTACACTCCAGCGCCCGCTTCGGGGCGAAAACCGGGCTTCGCAATGGAGCGAAATCCGGGGTGCGGCTTTGAGCCTCCGTCGCTTGCGCTTCCGGCTCGTTGTTGTTGAGAGCTTCCGGAACAGCCGCTACAACCGGCGCAGGCGGGAGAGAAGCATTCGATTGGCGGAGGTTTGAGGAGGCGTCCGATGCTGAGGGGATGGGGGCAAGCCAGGTTAGTGCAAGACGGCCCCCGATGGCCGTTTTCAAGCATTTTCTGCCCCGGTTTTGGCCCTGCCCATGCGCGAGAAACTGCTCGAGCGGATTGTGCTCGCCGCCATCGTGCTCTGCTCGCTGCTGGTCATGTCCCCCGGTGTGGCGGACCCCGACTTGTGGGGGCACGTTCAGTACGGCCGTGACTGGATTCGCGAAGGTGCGCTGCCGGTCGAGAACAGCTACTCGTACACCGCCGCCGGCCACCGCTGGATCAACCACGAGAACATCCCCGAGCTGTCGATGGCCTGGCTGGTCGACAGCTTCGGCGTCGCGGGCCTGATCGCGGCGCGAGTCGTGCTCGCTCTTTTCGTGATCATCACGGTCCTCGCCTTCAATCTGCGACGTGGCCAGAGTCTGATCGTCAGTGGCCTCGTGACGCTGCTGATGGCGTGGAATCTCGGCTTTCATTTCAGCTACCGGCCGCAAGTCGCAACGATCTGCCTCTGGACGGCGATGTTGCTGGTGCTGGAGCACTCGTTCGCGGGCTGGTCGGGCCGATGGCTGGTGCCGGTGCCGCGCGGGCTGAAATCTTGGTTGGGCATCCAGCACGAGAAGTTCCCGGAGCCTGAGGAGCTGGGCTATCGGTCGCCGAATGGCCGCTGGCTCTGGATCATGCCGCTGATCCTGATGGTCTGGACTAACAGCCACGGCGGTTTTCTCGCCGGGTTGCTGATCTATGTCGCCTGGCTGGGCTTGCGGGGCTTCGAGGCGATTTGCGTGCGGCGCCGCTGGGCCGGTGGCCTGCTGAGGCGACTGGCGCTGATGGCTGCCGTCGGAGTGCTTGGGACGTTGCTAAACCCCTATTCGTGGAATCTGCACGCCTGGACTCTTGCGTCGGTCTTCCAGCCCAGGCCGGAGATATCCGACTGGAGTTCAAGCCATCTTTGGACCCTGACCGGATTCAAGTTCTGGGTCTTGCTGGCGATCAGCCTGTTCGCCGTCGGCTTCAGCCGGAAGGAACGCGACTTCACCCAACTTGTGATCTGGGGCCTGCTCACCTGGCAAGCCCTGTCGCATTTTCGTCATGTCCAGTTCTTCGCGGTCGCGGCCGGTTTCTGGCTTGCACCGCACCTGGAGTCGGCACTTGCGCGATTCAAAGTGTCCGCGGCGAGTCCGGCCAGGATGTCCGTGCAGAAAATTCCTGCCTGGCAGCTGGGACTGGCGATCGCCGGCCTGGCTGGATTGCTGGTCGGCGTGGCCGATCGCGTCCGCGCGATCCGTGTTGAACGCGAAGCCTGGCCAGTCGATGCGATTCAGTTCATGGCTGACCATCAGCTGCATGGCCGGACCGTGGTTTCGTTTGACTGGGCGCAATACTTCATCGCCGCGCTGTGTGCGGAAGAATCACCGGCGGGACCGCTTTCCACGGTTGCGATGGACGGCCGCTTTGACACCTGCTATCCCCAGGAAGTCATTGACGCGCACATGGATTTTCTGCTCGGTGAAGGGCCAGGGATCGGCCGTTACCGCAGCCCCAACTCGCCCCCCTGCGATCCGGCCCGGACCTTGAGGCTCGGCAACCCGGAACTGGTGCTCAACCGCCGCGCGAACGAGCGCAGCGAAGCCGTCATGCGGGACAATCAGGACCGTTGGGTGCTGCTCTATCAGGATCGTGTCGCCCAGGTCTGGGGTCGCCGGGATCTGTTCGATGATTCCTCCAGCCCCCGTTTGCTCGCGGCCGAACAGCGGAAAATCAACCACGATGCTCCCCAGGGTTACGTCCGCTGGCCCGCGTTGCCGAGTGTCTCGCAGGGGGCACGATCCGAATCACCTGTTGCCGGATGGGCGACGGACCACCAGCCACCGATGGCCAACTAAACGGAAAAGAGCCTGTCCGGGAACCATCCCGGAAAGGGGTCAGACCCCAAATTGCTCCGAAGACTTGGCAATTTGGCGTCAGACCCCGATGGTTCCCGGACAGGCATTAAGATTGGATCAACCATGTTTGCCACCGAAATCACCAGCCTGCCTGTCGCACCCGCCTGCCCCGTCCTCACGGTTCCAGTCCGCGTACCACCGGCGGAATCGCAGCTGGACGCGATCGCGGCACGGCTGGACTCGGTTTGCGATCTGGTCCGCGAAGAGTGGGAGCAGTACCAGCGTCCGGCCGGGACAACCCGGTTGCCTGCCACGGGCGAGCTGGTTTCGGTCGTGATTCCGGTCTTCAACGAGCGAAAAACCATCGGCCGCGTGCTGGCCCGCGTGGCGGCCTTGCCGTTTGAAAAAGAAATCGTGATCGTCGACGACTGCAGCCGGGACGGCACGCGCGAGCTGCTGCAGCGGCTGGAGGGCGTGCCCGGCATCCGGCTGGTGCTCAAAGAACAGAACGAGGGCAAGGGTGCCGCCCTGCGAACCGGATTCGAACAGGTTCGCGGAAGTTTTGTCGTCGTCCAGGACGCCGACCTCGAGTACGATCCGCGCGATATTCCGGCCGTGCTGGCTCCGCTGCTGGACGGAACGGCCGATGTCGTCTTCGGCAGCCGCTTCATCGGCGCGGTCCGGCACGACAAGTCGTGGGTTCACCGTTTCGGCAACTGGGTCCTGACGACGAGCAGCAATCTGCTGAATGGCGTGCGACTGACCGACATGGAGACCTGTTACAAGGCTTTCCGGGCTGGTGTTTTGTCCGACATCCCGCTGGCCCAGAACCGGTTTGGGGTCGAACCGGAGCTGACGGCCAAGCTGGCCCGCCGCGGCTACCGGATCAGCGAAGTCCCGATCCGCTACGAGGCTCGCAGCTACGCGGAAGGGAAAAAAATCGGTTTCCGCGACCTCTTCAAGGCGTTCTACTGTATCGTGCGCTACGGGGTGAAAGACTAGTGCTTCGTCGACGCCGGGTTTTTGGCTGGCCTTGGTGAGCCGGAACGCGCTAGCGTCCGGGTTCCTCGAAGAGCCCGCGGCTAGCGCCGTCGGCTCACCCAACAACCGGCCCGTGATGAAGCACTGGCCCTGACTCGGGCATGACGGAAGGCTGACGATGCAAACCCTAAACCTCCTGCGGCGCGGGCGAATCGTGTTGTTCGTGTTTGCCTTGAACCTGGTTTTCCTGCCGTTGACACATGCCGTCCAGCCGCCTGCCGTGGACCAGGAGGGCGGGCTGCGGATTGTCGAGCTGGAAATCGTCGGTGACGACCGCGGTCAGCTGGGCCAGCAGCAGGAATGGATGGAGATGCTGCAGGAGGTCGGGGCTGACCGGATCCGCTCTTCCACGAGCGCGCGACCGGGCGGACCAGCGGTAGAAGAAATCCAGTCAGGCAGCACGACTGTGATCAAGGTCCGCGGGATCCTTCTTGGCCGCAAACTGCGGATGCCGGGGGGCGAATTCGCGATCACGGACCGGGACGGGATCGCCGCGCTGTTGCAGCGGCTGCGCGACGACGGTGCCGAACAGACGCTGGCGGAAAAAGCCGGCTTTGGATTGACCAGCGCGCAGCTGGTCGAGCTGCATGCCGGTCTTGCGGAGCCGGTTGAAGGAGTCACCAGAGGCGAGTCGTTCAAAGCGGTCTTTGGTGCGATTCGTACCAAGCTGCCTGTCCCGCTGGTGATGACGCCGGAAGTGGAAGGCCTGCTTGCGGCTGAAGAGGCGCCCGTCCGCGACGAGCTGCAGGGCCTCTCGCTGGGGACTTCGCTCGCGGCTGTGATCCGGCCGCTCGGCCTGGTCGTGGTGCCGCAACGGCCACAGGGTGGTGCGCTGCAGATCGCCCTGGTTGCGGGAGAAACCGTGGAGGAGTTCTGGCCGATTGGCTGGCCTGTCGAGGAGCAGGTCGCAGACACGGCACCTGGGCTGTTCGAGAAAACCGATGTCGAGATCCGCGGCTTCAAGCTGGCCGACGCACTGGCCGCCATCTCTGGACGGACCGCCGTGCCAGTGCTCTACGACCACAATTCTCTGGCTGAAAAAGAGGTAGACCCGGCCGAAGAGATCGTCACGCTGACCCGGCCGCAGCTGACCTGTTTTTCGATCATCATCAAGCTTTGCGGGCAGACCCGCCCGGCGCTAGCTCCGGAACTGCGGATGGATGAAGCGGGCAAGCCGTTTCTCTGGGTCCACTGACGCACATCGCTACTGGCAGAACGGCACCGGCAGCAAGCCCGTAGGGTGGGGGGGGTGTTGGGGGGCGCCCCCGTCGAACGCAGGCCCGAGCCGGACAGAAACAACGAGGTGGGGATAGCAGAAGCACACCCAAACCCCCAAAACCAACAAAAGAGACAAATTTAGGGGG
>JANOFL010000414.1:0-21095 GCA_031405895.1 Planctomycetota bacterium | reverse complement strand
CAATGGCCCCCGGGGGGGGTTGGGCGCCCCCGCCACAGTGTTGGAGGGGGTGGATGGGGTCGGTTGTCGTTTTCGCCCCCGACTTACCCCCCGGGGGCGAACCCGCTCGCTAAAACGACTCCCGACCCCCTCAGTAGCGGCCTCAGCCACCATCGCCACCGGCTGGCTGTTCCGTCGGCGTGTCCGACGGCTTTTCTTTTTCGGTCCGCTCACCAGCCGGTGTCAGGGTTCCAAACAGGTGCCCGCCGACTTCATCGTGGCGCCACGTTCCGGCGTATAGCCCGCCCCGGATCAGGACTCGCGCGTCGAAGGTCCCCATCAGCGGAATGGTGAGACGGTCGACGGTGATCACGGGCGTGTCGCCAGCCCACTTGATCTCCATCACCATCGGCACCGTGACGTCATGCGTCCCATAGCGAATCCGCGCGGTGATGGTCCAGAGATCGCCGTCGGGGTTCTTGACCGCTCTCTCGATCAGGTACGACTCGCCGCGCGGCGCATCGTTCTCGCGACCCGTGACAGTAAATTGTCCGGTCAGCTCCGCCCCGGTCAGGTACTTCTCCAGCCGCGCGATCCGGTCGTCCGGTGGCGCGGTGTCGTCCTGGTCCGCCGCGCTCTCCGGTGCCGGTTCCTGGATCGCATTCGGGGTTGATTTTTTGTCGCCGTGGAATCCAGACAACAGGCTTGCGGTCAGCACTGCAGCCGCTGCCAGCTTGCCGGTGGAACGGTTGAAATACTGCATGACGGTCACCCTGGAACTGTTGGATTAAGATTGTCGGGAGTAAACGGTATGGGCGGACAAAGCAGGAGCTTTGTCCCCACGGGCGTGGCAACATAGCTCCCGCTTTGTTGGTCAGCATCGGAACTCTTCGGCCCCTTCGACTCCTCCTCCTTCTGCGCTGGCGGACAAAGCAGGAGCTTTGTCCCCACGTCCCAACGATTCTGAAGAATTGGCACGGCAGTTGCAAATCTGGGAAGGTGCCGCGGGAACGGCTGACAAAACTGCACCCGGGGCGAGGCTGGTGACGGGGTGTGCCCGTCCGGCTTCGGGTTTCACTTTTTGTTCAAGGAGCACTCCATGAGCACCCTTCAGAATGGCTGCACCCGCGGCACTGGCCTGTTCGGCCGCAATCTGGATGAAGTGTGGAACCAGCTGTTTCCCCAGCTGGAACGAACTGGTTCCGGCGTCTTCCTGCCCCGCGTCAACGTGGCGGAAGCCGACGACGCCTGGGAACTGATGTTCGAGCTGCCCGGCATAGCGGCCGACGCAATCAACATCGAATACCAGGACGACGTGCTGACCGTCACGGGCGAGCGCAAGTTCGACGAGACCCGCGCTGTGGAGTGGAAGTTCCATCGGGTCGAGCAGCGCTTCGGCACTTTCACCCGGTCTTTCCGCCTGCCCGATGTAGACGGTGAAAAAATCACGGCGCACTGCGCTGATGGCGAACTGGCGGTTCGGGTACCCAAGCTGCCGGCCGTGGTTGCCCGCAAGATCCCCGTAGTCGCCCGGCCGACAAGCGGCTGAGCGGGCTGGCCGGGGCCCGCGGTCGTGTTTGCCGCAGCGTCGACAGCAGAATTCCTTCACGAAAAACGGCGGTCCGTCTGGTCCGCCGTTTTTTCTTTCCCGGCTCGCGTGGGGCGTTCGCCGCTGCGCTGTTAGACTTGGTTCGTCCAGACCCCGCCCATATGCCGTTTTTCGATCGCCTCCGTGATCCGTCTCGACTCCAAATCGTCCCGCCCGGCACCGGGCGCGATCCGGGTCCGGCAGATGCTGGGCAAGTACCGGATCGAAAAGCGGCTTGGTCTCGGCGGTTTCGCGACGGTTTACCGGGCGATGGACACGATTGAAGGCGTTCGCGTCGCGTTGAAGATCCCTTACCCGCACCTCGTCACCGACGCGCTGATCGACGCCTTTCGCCAGGAAGTCCGGCTCGTCGCCCGGCTTGACCACCGCCACATTCTCGGCGTCAAGGACGCCAGCTTCATCGACGGGCACTTTGTGATCGCCACGCTGATAGGCGACGAACCGCTGGATGAACGGCTGAGCCGCCGGCTTTCGCTGGGCACAGCCCTCGACTGGTCAGGCCAGCTGCTGGAGGCGGTTGCCTATGCGCACCAGAGGAAAATCGTCCACTGCGACATCAAGCCGGAGAACATCCTTGTCTTTCACGGCGGCCAGGTCCGGCTGACCGATTTTGGGATCGCCAAAATCAGCCACCGCACGATCGTGGCCAACGGGACCGGCACAGTCGGCTACATGGCCCCGGAGCAGGCGATGGGCCGGCCTTCGGCACGGTCCGATGTTTTCTCGCTGGGCTTGCTGATCTTCCGGATGTTGTCGGGGGTCTGGCCGACATGGCCGTTTGACTGGCCGCCACCAGGCATGACCAATCTTCGTCGCAGGGGAGTGCACCCCGACCTGCTGGCCCTGCTCCGCCGAAGCCTGCAGGTCCGCGAGTCGGCCCGTTTCCGGGATGCCTTCACGATGCTGCAGGAATTTCGCGCGGTTGAGCCGCGGGTCCGACGGAACCTGGAGCGCCGGCGAAAAATCCGGCAGAACGCGTGAAACCAGCCGCCGTCTCCGCCGCACCCCGGACGCTGCTGGCTCTCAGCCAGACGGCAGCGATGGAACCGGTTTGCGTCGACACGGAGGCGGCCCGGGTGGTCGCCTGTTCACTGGCCAGCCCGGTCCGCGAAGGTTCGCTCAATGAGGATTGCGCAGCCGCGGTGACTTGTGCCTCCGGGCACGAGCTGCTGATCGTCACCGACGGCGTGGGCAGCTCCAGACAAGGGCATCTCGCGGCCCGGATCGCGATGGAATGCCTGGTGCAAGCGGCTCATGGTGTCCGCCGGAACACGACGCGGATCGGGACCACGATTCTGGATGCCATCGAACAGGCCGACGACCGGATCCGGGGCTTGGGCACAGGCGCAGCGACAACGGTTGCCGTCGCTGAAATCTTCGCCGGCCAGCTGCGGACCTGGCATGTCGGCGATTCCACGGTGCTGGTCTGCGGCCAGCGGGGCAAGGTCCGGCTGATGACGGTGGGTCACAGCCCGACCGAGCTGGCGGTGGACGCTGGCTGGCTGGAACCGGCCGAAGCCCTCGTGCATCATGAGCGGCACATGGTGACCAGCGTCCTCGGCCTCGGACGACTGCGGATTGAAACCGGTCCGCCGGTCCGGCTGCATCCTTGCGATACGGTTCTGGTGGCCAGCGACGGGCTGTTTGACAACCTCCTGCCGCTCGAGATCATCGACATCATCCGCCGCTGGCCTGTGGAAAAGAGTTTTGCCCGGCTGTTGGCCGAAACCCGCTCCCGCATGACCGGCGATGGATCGGAGGCGGCACCCGGCAAGCCCGACGACCTGACCGCCATCGCCTGGCGTCAACTCCGCCCCCGCGCCACCACCCACCGGCGGGCGTCCTGAAGGCTTGAAGCGGGGAGGGAAGGACAAAAAAAGGGGAGACAAAAAAACTGGCAGCACGGGAATGAAAACAGTCATTCCTGGCTGATTACCTTCTGGACCTCCTGCACTGATTGACTTCTGGACCACCTGCACTGATTGACTTCTGGACCTCCTGCGTTGTTTTTGTCACTCCTTTTTTTGTCTAAGACTTTCCCATGCCCATTGAAACAAACTCCGCCCTTCAGCCGTTCCCGCAATCGGACTTCGGTGCCGTGGCCTACGAGGTCGTCGGGGAAGCAATCACGGTCCACAAGCGTCTGGGCCGGATCTTCGATGAGTGGGTCTATCGAAAAACACTGGCCCACATTCTCGGGCCGCGCGCGGCTGACGAAGTCCGCATTCGTCTGACTCATCAAGGATTCGAGAAGCAGTACTTCCTGGACCTTGTCGTCGACGCCGGCTGTCCATTCGAGCTGAAAGTTGTGTCACAACTGCATGACCGGCATCGGGGACAGCTGATCCAGTACCTGATGCTGACCGGCCTGAACCATGGCAAACTCATCAATTTCGGCGGCGAAGTCCTAGAGCACGAGTTCGTCAACTGTCATGAGACGACCGGGCATCGCCGCGCGTTTGAGCTCGACCTAAGCCGTTGGCCGGCCAAATGCGCCGAAGCCCGAAGGTTTCAGGAGATTGCCGTAAATCTCCTGCGCGACTGGGGAACCGGGTTGGACCGCAGTCTGTACATCGACGCGACAGTTCATTTCCTGGGTGGTCCTGAAGTCGTCCGGCAGCCAGTCGAAACGTTTTGGGAGGGAGCGCGCGTGGGCTGGCAGCTGGCGAACCTGGTGGGACACAACGCAGCTTTTGAGATCACATGTCTGCGAGACGACATGGGCTCGTACGAGCAGCACTTGAGACGGCTGTTGGGAAATACAACACTGGGAACAATATTTTGGGCGAACGTCGCGTCGGGGCGCGTCAGGCTGGTGGAGCTGGCAAAGTGAGTGGAGTTACCGCTGTCGTCACGGTGCGTTCGCAGTTTCCCGCATCAGGTCACCAGCTCAATCTGCGCCTTGACCGATGTTGGCGGCATCGCGCAGGCGAAGTCGAACGCCTTGACCGAGTCGGCAAAGGCGAACCGGTCGGTGATCAGCGGGCGGACGTCGATCTTTCGGCTGCCCATCAGCGCAAGGGCCCGCGGGTAGACGTGGGCGTAGCGGAAGATCGTTTCAATCCGGGCTTCCTTGACCTGGGCCGCGACAATATCGACCGGTGCCGGGCCGATCGGCATGCCGATCAGCACGACCGTGCCACCTGGACAGAGCGCGTCGAACATGCCCGCAATTGCCGGCTGGGCACCGCTGGCTTCAAAGACGATGTCGGCACCCCAGCCGCCAGTCAGTTCGCGGACAGCTTCGGCGAGACTCTGCCTGGCGATGTTGACCGCAGTGACGGGGCCGAGCGTGGCGGCGAGGTCGAGCTTGGGCTGCTGGACATCGGAGACGATCACGCGGCTGCAACCGCCGGCGAGCGCTGCGAGGGCTGTGACCATGCCGATCGGGCCGGCACCGATCACGACAGCCGTGTCGCCGGGCCGGATGCGGGCCCTGTTCGCCGCGTGCATTCCGACGGCCAGCGGCTCGACCATCGCCCCTTCGGCAAAACTGACGTTGTCGGGCAGCCGGAAAGTGAACGCGGCCGGATGGACGACTTCTGGCCGCAGGACGCCGTGCACGGGTGGCGTCGCCCAGAACCGCACGGCGGGGTCAAGGTTGTAAAGCCCGAGCCGGGCGGCCCGTGAGTCGGGATCAGGAATCCCTGGCTCCATGCAGACGCGGTCGCCGACGTGGAGGTCTTTGACCTCGCGGCCCGCCTCAACGACCGTGCCCGCGGCTTCGTGGCCAAGGATCATCGGCTCACGGACCACGAACGGGCCGATCTGGCCGTGCTGGTAGTAGTGGACGTCACTGCCACAGATGCCGACGGTGTGGATCGCGATCCGGACGTC
This sequence comes from Planctomycetota bacterium, assembly GCA_031405895.1. Taxonomy (GTDB): domain Bacteria; phylum Planctomycetota; class Planctomycetia; order Pirellulales; family Pirellulaceae; genus BJ22. The sequence goes on along the minus strand of JANOFL010000414.1, from coordinate 15,670 downwards.
GCGCGGGCCGAGCGGTTCGTTGACCGGGAAGTCCCGGAGGGAAAGCCGTTGGGCTTGTTCGAGTACGAGGGCTTTCATCGCCTTGGTCCTGTGGCCGGCTTTTCGCAGGGCATCATAGCGAATCCATCGTGGGGACCAGGTTCCCGCCGCGTCCGCTCAGCAAGTCGGGACGAAGCTCCCGCTTTGTCCTGCCGCCCCAATCCCTCCCCCGGCGAGTAGTCATTGTTCTCCCAACGACCTACAATCGCGGTTTCGCGGCAAGATTCCCGGCGGTTTCGCGAATCAGATGCCTGACGTTTCCAACATCCGGTAAGGGGTTTGTGCCATGACGCCATTGGTGATCGGGATTCTGGTCGGTCTGGGGCTGCTCGCGCTGCTCTTCATCATCGGAGTCAGCATCTACAACGGGCTCGTGACGCTCCGCAACCGCTACGAAAACGCCTGGTCGCAGATCGATGTCCAGCTCAAACGGCGCCACGATCTGATCCCCAACCTGGTCGAGACGGCCAAGGGCTACATGAAGCACGAGTCCGAGACGCTGGAACGGGTCATCAAAGCCCGTAACCAGGCGATCACGGCCCAGCAGGCCGTCTCGGCCAATCCCAGCGATGTGTCCGCCATGAAGCAGCTCGGCTCGGCCGAATCGCAGCTCAACGGCGCGATCAGCCGGCTGCTGATGGTCGCCGAGTCCTACCCGGACCTGAAGGCGAACCAGAACATGCTGTCGCTGCAGGAAGAGCTGACCTCGACCGAGAACAAGGTCGCCTTCTCGCGGCAGGGTTTCAACGACTCGGTCACGACCTACAACACAGCGCGGGAAAAATTCCCGGCGGTGCTGCTCGCCGGAATGCTCGGCTTCAGCAACGCCCAGCTGCTCGAAATCGAGAATCCGGAAGAGCGGAACGCGCCGAAAGTCAGTTTCTCCTGAGCGATAACCAAACGCCGCCAGGAAAGGGGTCTGACCGTCCGGCCTGAGAAGAGCCTTGGGGAGTGCGCCGCACCGTGGATTTTTTCGCCAGCCAGGAACTTGCCCGCCGCAACTCGCGCAAGCTGGTGGTGCTGCTGGGGATCACACTCGTCTGCCTGATCGCCAGCATCTATGTGCTGGTCGTGGCCGTGATCGGCTTCGCGAGCCCGAAAGGGACTTCGGTCCCGTTCGATTTCGGGTGGATCAACTGGCCGCTGTTGGGACTGGTCGGCGGGCTCGTTTCGGCCGTTGTGAGCGGTGGCTCGCTGTTGAAAATCGCCGAGCTGCGGGCGGGCGGATCGAAAGTTGCCAGTCTGCTCGGCGGCCGCCGCCTGCAACCCGGTTCGCGCGATCCGGCCGAACAGCGGGTCATGAACGTCGTCGAGGAAATGGCCCTTGCTTCAGGTATTCCCGTTCCACCCGTCTATGTGCTGGATGACGAACCCGGCATCAACGCGTTCGCGGCCGGGCATTCCATCGATGATGCGGTGATCGGTGTCAATCGCGGGACGATTGATCAGCTCTCGCGCGATGAATTACAGGGTGTTATCGCGCACGAATACTCGCACATCCTCAACGGCGACATGCGGATGAGCCTGCGGATGATCGGCATCCTGCACGGCATCCAGGTGATCGCCCTGATCGGCTGGGCCATCATCCGTTCCTTGCGCTACAGTTCATCCGGCAACAGCAAGGAGAAGGGCGGCGGGATCGCCCTGATTCTCGCGATCGGGGCGGGGCTGCTGGTCCTCGGTTCGGTCGGACTGTTCTTTGCCCGGCTGATCAAGGCTTCGGTTTCCCGCCAGCGGGAATATCTCGCCGATGCTTCGGCCGTGCAGTTCACCCGCAACCCTGCGGGGATCGGCGACGCACTCAAAACCATTGGTTTGTCGAGCGCCCATTCGACGGTCAAGGCCGGCCAGGCTGAACTGATCAGCCACATGTGGTTCGCCAACATGAGCGGCAGCGGCATGGCCGGGCTGCTTTCGACCCACCCGCCACTGGTTTCCCGCATCCAGAAAGTCGAGCCAGGCTTCAACGGCGACTTTGGCGAATGGCAGCGCGAACGGTCCCGCCGCCGCGAACGGCCGCAGGAAGAACCGGCGAAAAAACCCCTCTCGAAAAAACAAGGCTTCGGCCTGCCTGGCGGATTCGGCGACAACATCGCCGGCGGGTTGCCACTCGATCCGTCGATCCTGATCGCGGCGATCGGGTCGCCGACTGACGACGATGTCGTGTTCTCGCAGCTGCTGGTCGGAAAAGTCCCCGACCAGCTGCTGGAAGCGGTCCGCGATGTCTATCAGGGTTGCTGCGTGGCGTTCTGTTTTCTGCTGGAGCCGGCCGGCAGTCCGGTCCGCCAAAAACAGCTTGACCAGATCGCGGCCCGGCATGGCGTTGGGACACGCGACGACACGCTGGCCCTCGAACCACTCGTGAAGTCGGCCGAAATCCGCTGGCGGTTGCCGCTGTTTGAAATCGTCCAGGGGGCGCTCACCGCAATGTCGCGCGAGCAGTACCTCAGCTTTCGCGAAACGGTCCTCTGGCTGATCGAAGTCGACCAGCAAATCACGCTGTTCGAGTTCTTCCTGCAGAATCACCTCCTCACGCATCTGGACCGGCACTTTGGCCTGCGGCCGAATGAACGGGTCCAGTTCGAGCGACTGGAACAGTTGCTGCCCGAGACGCGGCTGCTGCTTTCGATGATCGCCCGCTACAGCAAGGATGAAGGCGCGAATGCGGCGGCCGCTTTCGCCGCCGGAGTCGCTGAACTGCCGGCCGAAGTCCGGTCGCAATTCGTTTTTGAGACCGGCCCCAGCAAACTGGCGGCCTTGAACGCGGCCGTCAAACGGCTGGCGCTTGCGGCTCCCGCTGTTCGAAAACAGGTTCTCACCGCCGCCGCGACCACCATCGCCCATGACCGGCAAGTCAACGTCGCCGAAGCCGAACTGTTCCGGGCCCTGGCGGAATCGCTCGATTGTCCCGTGCCGCCGGTGATTGCGAGCAAACCGGAGCTGCCGGTGGCTTAACTCCTGGTGCCTCCGCCTGGGCTGAAGAAACGGCGAATTCCAGTGAGCCTGAGGCGCTAGCCGACTCCCTTGGGTGTGAGTCAATGGCTGATCCAGCGTTCTCGGCTAGCGCCTCAGGCTCATTTTTCCCTACTGGTGCCAAGGCTCCCGCCTTGGCACCCACTGACCAGAGGCTCCGCCTCCTCTGCACCTGTCCAAAGGCTCCGCCGCCTACCCTGTTTCCCGCCCCATCGCCCGCATCAGCAGCTTCATATCCTCCCACGTCTGCTGTTTCGCACTCGGGGTCCGCAGCAAATAGGCGGGATGATAGGTCACCAGGACCTGGCTGCCGCGGTACTTGTGAAATGAACCGCGCAACCGGCTGATCGACTGGCGGCTCTGTAACACGGCCCGCGCCGCGATGCTGCCGAGGCAGCAGATGAACTCGGGCTGGATCAGCTCCAGCTGTCGCGTCGCGAAGCCCCAGCAGTTGGCCATCTCGTCGTCACCAGGCGTCCGGTTTTGCGGTGGCCGGCATTTGAGCACGTTCAGGATATAGACTTCGCTCCGGGGCAGTTTGCAAGCGGCGAGAATCCGGTCGAGCAGCTGGCCGGCGGCGCCGACAAACGGTTCGCCGAGGCGGTCTTCATCGGCACCGGGTGCCTCGCCGACGAAACAGAGTCTTGCCGCAAGATTGCCGACACCAAACACGGTCTGGGTCCGGCAGCGCGCCAGTTCCGCACAGCGCGTGCAGCCCGCGACTTCATCGCGGATGATCGTCAAAGCCATCGTCCGGGCTTCGAGGGCCTGCGGTTCCGGCCACGAATCTTCCGGCCCGGAATACATCCGCGACGAGCCTGAAGACGAGCCGGAAGCGTGAGCGACGGGAACGTGCACTGCCGCCAGGGACTCTTCCGGCCCGGCTATCGCGGGCGGCAATCCTGAGGAGCTGCCCGCCGGTGGGCCAGCGGAAGATCGATTACTGGAGGCCGGGGCAACTGACTGGCTCGAGGCCAACGGAACAGTCGAGTCAGGCAACTCAACCGGTTCGATCCGCACCTGCGGCGGCAGAGGGCCCTTTCGGGAACCTGCCTTTTCTCCAAACACTTCCGCCGGTGAACGGCCATCGAACGGCCAAGGCCAGTGCGTCACGCCGCTCGCCTGCAACGCTTCCAGAACCTGTGACAAATGCTGCCGGATTTGCCAGTTTTCAGCCATCACCGGTCGATTCGCGTATACTCCGGACACCCGTTAACGAACGTTGCATTGGACCGGACAATCGCCTGGTCGCCCAGTGTAGAGCAGTTGTCCCCAACTGCTGGTCCGCGGACCCTGCAAATCTGGTGCTTCGCGGGAAAACTCAATTGCAAGCGGGCCGTCAGGTCCCTCCTGCGCGATCCGGCGAAAGTCATCCGTCCTGCCCGCTCATGGCTGTTTCCAAAGTCGTCATCGTCGGCCGCCCGAATGTGGGCAAGTCCAGCCTGTTCAACTGGCTGGCCCGTGTCCGGCTGGCGATTGTCGACCGCGTCGCCGGCGTGACTCGCGACCGGATGAACCACCTGATGGACGTCGGTGGCCGCTATTTTGAGATCGTCGACACGGGCGGGATCGGGAGCAACGATGTCGATGACCTGGACGAAGAGATCGACGAGCAGATCGAGTCCGGGCTGCGCGAGGCCGACTTGCTGCTCTTCGTCGTCGATGCGCTCGACGGGCTGACGCCTTCCGACAGCGCTGTGGCCGAGCGGCTGCGGAAGACCGAGAAGCTGGTCGTGCTGGTAGCCAACAAGTGCGACGGCGAGAACTGGGAACATTCGGCCGCCGAGTTTTCCCGGCTTGGCCTCGGCATGCCCGTCGTAGTCAGTGCAAAAAACAACCGTCGCAAGTCCGACCTGCTGACCGCAATCTTCAACGCCTTGCCCGACGATCCACCCGACGATGCAGCGATTGCGGCACCGGAAATGAAGGTCGCCATTGTCGGCCGCCGCAACGTTGGCAAGAGCACCTTCGTCAATGCTCTCGCCGGCTACCAGCGGATGATTGTCAGTGAAGTCGCCGGGACAACCCGCGACAGCGTCGACGTCCGCTTCGAGATGGACGGCAAGCCGTTTGTCGCCATCGACACGCCCGGCCTTCGCCGCGGCAAGAGCGTCCGCACCGACATCGATTTCTATAGCGACCACCGGGCCCATCGCACTATCCGGCATGCCGATGTCGTGCTGCTGTTCTTTGAATGCAACTCGCGGATCAGCGCCGTCGACAAGAAACTGGCCAACTACATTGAGGACCAGTTCAAGCCCTGCATCTTCGTGGTCAACAAGTGGGACCTGATGGCCGGGCAGATGCCGACTGGCCGCTGGGCCGAGTACCTCCGCGAACAGTTCGCGTCGATGGACTACGTGCCGATTGCCTTTGTCACTGGCCAGTCGGGGCGCAACGTCCGCAAGCTGCTCAATCACGCCCAGATGCTTTTCCGCCAGTCGCGTGAGCGGATTTCGACCGGGCGGCTGAACCGGCTCGTTCGCCAGGCAATTGAAGAACATTCGATTCCCGCCAGCCCGTCGCTCAGCCCGCGTGTGCTTTACGCCACGCAGATCGGGACCCAGCCGCCGACGATTGTGCTCAAGTGCAACGACCCGGAAGCGATCAGGCCCGACTGGCGACGGTACCTGCTCAACCGGCTCCGCGACGGGTTGAGCTTTGGCGAAGTCCCGATCCGGCTGGTCTTTGACGCGCGGACCAGCGCGGCGGAAGGCTACCGCGGGCTGGAGGAAAGGCCCGCCGACGATCCGCTGCTGGCCGATGATCGAAGCGGTGATACAGAAACTGTTAACGCCGCGCGGCCCGGGGATGACTGGCCGGCCGCAGATGACCCGGATGAAGGCGAGGACTGGGACGCGATGTGAGGTCGCTCGGCTGAACCTGCGGGTGACGGGTCCTGATCGAAGGATTGCACGTCCAGGTGGTTGCCGGCCGGCATCCGCTCCGCCAGCTTGCGGAAATCTGCTACCCGTGTTTGAATTGCGGCGGTGTTCAACGGGCTGAAACCGGGCTTGCCCGTGTCCCATTCCGCGACTGAGGCCGGCATGATTATCGGGGTTCCGAAGGAGATCAAAACCGACGAGTACCGGGTGGCGATGCTGCCGGTCGGCGTGCATGAACTGGTCAAGCGCGGGCACCAGGTGCTGATCGAGACTGGTGCCGGCGTGGGCAGCGGCTTGCCGGATGCCCAGTATGTCGCAGAGGGGGCCGAGCTCGTTCGCAACTCGAAGGAGATTTTTGCCCGGGCCGATCTGGTCGTGAAGGTCAAGGAGCCGCAGCGGGCCGAGTTTGCGATGATCCGGCCCGGCCAGACGCTGTTCACCTTCTTCCATTTCGCCGCCGACCGCGAGTTGACCGAGGGGATGCTCAAGACCGGGGCGACCTGTGTGGCATACGAGACGCTGACCGGGCCGGGCGGGACGCTGCCGCTGCTGACGCCGATGAGCGAAGTGGCGGGCCGGATGAGCATCCAGCAGGGGGCCCGCTTTCTCGAACGGCCACAAATGGGCCGCGGCATCCTGCTGGGCGGCGTTCCCGGCGTTCCGCCCGCTCACATCACGATCATTGGCGGCGGTGTCGTCGGCACGAACGCGGCCAAAATCGCGGCCGGCTTTCAGGCCGATGTCACGATCCTCGATGTCAACATGGACCGGCTGCGCTACCTCGACGACATCATGCCGCCCAACGTCAATTGCCTGTTCAGCGACCGTCATGTGATCCGCGAACAGCTGCAACTGGCCGACCTCGTTGTCGGTGCCGTGCTGATTCCCGGTGCCAAGGCTCCCCGGCTGATCTCACGTGAAGACCTCAAGATCATGAAACCCGGCAGCGTCATTGTCGATGTCGCGGTCGATCAGGGCGGTTGCGTCGAAACCACGCGGCCAACTTCGCACAGCGATCCGGTCTTCATCGAAGAGGACGTCGTCCATTACTGCGTGTCGAACATGCCGGGCGCGGTCGGGCGGACCAGCACATTTGCCCTCTGCAACGTCACGTTGCCGTGGGTCATCAAGCTGGCCGGGACGAACCTGATCGAGCTGGCGACCCAGGAGCGTGGAATCCGCGACGCGACCAACATCCACGCGGGAAGAATCTGTTACCAGCCCGTCGCCGACACGTTCCAGCTCCCCTTCCACCCACTGGTTGCGTGAGTTCAGAACGCAGAACGAAGTACGAAATACGCAGGGTGGGTCGAGTTTTCGAGACCCACCGCCATTGAATCGCCCTATCGCTGGGCCGTTCCGGTGGGTCTCGAAGACTCGACCCACCCTACAACTACAACTGCAACTACACCTCAACCTGTTTGCTCCTGCTGGTCGCGTGACGAAATCCATACCCGCGCCCGTTTCGGTTTCATGGCAAGGCGATCTGGCAGGGCCTTTGCGACTGATCGACCAGACCCGGTTGCCGGAGTTGCTCGAATTCATCGATTGCCGCTCGCCGGAACAGGTCTGGGTGGCGATTGAGCGGCTCAAGGTCCGCGGTGCGCCGGCGATCGGGATCGCGGCCGCGTGGGGCGTATTGCTGGAGTTTGCCGGCGAAGCCCCTGCCTCCGGTAATGAATTCATGGAGCGGGTGGTCAGGGCCTGCGAGTACCTGGCTTCCAGCCGGCCGACGGCGGTCAACTTGTCGTGGGCCTTGGCCCGGATGCGACGTGCGGCGTTGACCGTCCTCGACGCTGCTTTCTTTGATGGCGTCGCGGCCCTCGGGCGGCTCCGCGACGAAGCCCGCGCGATTCACGACGAAGACCGCGCGATGTGCCGGGCAATCGGCTCGCATGGCTCGGCCCTGCTGGACGGGTTTCGAGGCGTGCTGACCCACTGCAATACGGGCGGGCTGGCGACAAGCGAGTATGGGACGGCCCTGAGCGCGATCTTTACGGCGGTCGACCTCGGCCAGCAGCTCCACGTCTACGTCGACGAGACCCGCCCTTTGCTGCAAGGGGCCCGGCTGACGACTTGGGAACTGGCCCAGCGCGGCATCCCGGCGACCCTGATCTGCGACTCGATGGCGGCCCAGGTGATGCGCGAGGGCAAGGTCCAGGCGGTGATCGTCGGGGCCGACCGGATCGCGGCCAATGGCGACACGGCCAACAAGATCGGAACTTACGGTCTGGCGATCATCGCCCGGCACCACAACCTTCCGTTCTTTGTCGCCGCGCCGACCAGCAGCTTTGACGTGACGCTGGCCGATGGAAGTGCGATTCCGATCGAACAGCGGCCGGAGTACGAAATCACAGAAGGCTTTGGCCGGCGGACGGCACCGGCCGGAACCGCGGTCTACAATCCAGCCTTTGACGTCACGCCGGCCAGCCTGATCACCGCGATTGTCACCGAGCGGGGCCTGATTCAGCCGGTCAGCAGCGCTGCCGTGCTGCAACATCTGGGTGTCGTCTGACAAGCGTGGGACAGGCTTCCAGCCTGTCATGGACAACATTGCTGACTGACAGGCTGGAAGCCTATCCCACGCCGGAGGTACATGTTCACGATTGAACAACGACCGTCCGTAAGCATCGTACGCCTGCATCACCCGCCGGTTCAGGCGATGAATCTCGAGTTTTGCCGGGAGCTGGCAGATGCACTCGACAACCTTGAGGAGTCCGGTCCGGCGGCAGTGGTTTTGACCGGCACAGATCGCGTCTTCTCTGCTGGAGTCGATCTGAAGCGGCTGGTTGCGGAACCTCCCGACTACATTGACGAATTCCTGCCAGCCTTGCAGAGACTTTTCCGGACCGCCTGGGAGTTTCTTCCGCCGCTGGTCGTGGCCGTCAATGGGGCGGCACTGGCGGGCGGTTGCGTCCTCGCCAGTTGCGGCGACTGGCGCGTGTTGGCGAGTGAGGCCCCGATCGGCATGCCGGAGTCGCGGGTTGGACTGCCGTTGCCTGCGGAAGGGATCGAAATCATGCGGGCAGTAATTGGCGACAGGATCCTGCCGAGAATTATTGGACAGGGTAAAAAATGGACTGGCGCCGCCGCGGTCGAAGTGGGGCTGGCCGACGAGGTGTCGCCCGAACGCATTTCCCATCTGGCCGGATCGTCCGGGATCGACGCTACGGCGGAACAGGCAAGCCACGACTCGACCAGTCCCCTCGTTTCGATTGCCCTCGATCACGCCCGACGACTGGCGGAGATCGCGCCGGCGGTGTTCCGGCTGGGAAAGCAGCAACTGCGCCACGCGGTGTCGGCGCGAATCGACGAACACCATCGCCGTTTTGGCCAGCAGGTTCAGGAGCAGTGGAAGTCGGAGCGGGTCCGGGATGCGGTCCGGCGGTTTGTCGCGGAACGGTTGGGGTGAAAGGAAGTGGTCGGCGCTTGGGGCGGCGGAGCCGCCCATGCAGTGCGTTCCACGGCGGGAGCCGTGGAACGAGTAATCAGGTCAATTCGGTCCGTACTGGCGACTTCCCGGCCCGCTGTCATTTCCTCGTCCGGACCGGTTTTTTCCGCCGCGGGAAACAGGTCCGGCAGATTTCGCACCGGGTTCCGTCACAGCCGCGGGCGGTGCAGTGCTCCCGGCCGTGGAAGATGATCTGCAGGTGCAGTTGGTTCCAGGCGGATTCCGGGAAGAGCCGCTTGAGATCGCGCTCGGTTTGCACGACGCTGCGACCGCTGGTCAGCCCCCAGCGCTGGGCCAGCCGGTGGATGTGGGTATCCACCGGAAAAGCCGGAACGCCAAACGCCTGGGCCATTACAACGCTGGCAGTCTTGTGTCCGACGCCGGGAAGACGCTCCAGTTCTTCAAAAGTCTGCGGTACCTCGCCGCCGTGCCGTTCAAGGATCAGTTGTGACAGCCCGACAATCGCTTTGGCTTTTTGCGGCGCCAGTCCACAGGGGCGGATGATGGCTTCGACTTTTCCCACTGGCTGACGGGCCATCACGGTTGGCGTGCGGGCCAGCCGGAACAGGCGCGGGGTTACCTGGTTGACGCGCACATCTGTGCATTGGGCGCTGAGCACGACCGCGACCAGCATCGTGAACGGATCGACGTGGTCGAGCGGCACCGCAGGCTGGGGGAAAAGCTCCGCCAGCCGCAGGCGGATGAAATCAGCCCGCTGTTGCCGGGTCATTCACGGCCACCGCCGCCATCGCTGCCGCCTTCCCCGCTGCCGCCCGAACTGGCGGGTGGAGTTTCAGCCGGCGGTGATTCCGCGGGCTTCTCAGCGGGCGGATCGGTTGCCTCGCCGTCGCCATCAGCTGTTGCTCCAGCATCGCCACCACCTTCGGCGGCAGGAGGCGTTTCACCTTCCGCCATGGGGGGATCGGGCGAAAGCGCTGGTTCATTGCCGCCACCCTCGCCGGCAGCATCAACGGGAGGATTTTCTGGCTGGGCGGTGGGCGGTTCAGGCGTCTCAGCGGGTACTTCGGCCGCCTCGCCGGTTTTCCGCACTTTGTATTCGTGCCCGCGGTCGCGGACGATTTCGATCGTGGTAATCGTGTCGGCCACGGCGGCTTCGATGGGCTGCTCGCCGAACTGGGTAGCCTCGTGAGTCCGGGTCAGCTTGTCGAGCACTTCCTGCCCGGCGATCAGCCGGCCAAAAACCGTGTGTTGGCCGTCGAGCAGGCGGACACTGCTGCTGCGTGAATAGGTGATGAAAAACTGTGAGCCGCCGGTGTCACGGTCCGGCGTCTTGGCCATGCTCAACACGCCGGTGAAATGCCGCCGCGCATCCTGGGTGAGGCACTCGCAGGGGATGGTGTAGCCCGGTCCGCCCGAGCCATCGCCATTGGGATCGCCACCCTGGGCCATGAAGCCTTCCAGCACGCGGTGGAACTTGAGGCCGTTGTAGAAGCCGGCTTTGGCGAGCGTGATGAAATTGGCGACTGTATTGGGGGCTTCGTTTTCGTAAAACTCGACTTCGATCACGCCGCGATTGGTCGTGATTTTCGCGCGCGGCAAGTCGTCGGCCTTGAACTCGCGCTGGCGGATCAGGATTTCCTCGAACAGCTCGCGGGCGGGAATACTGAGCCGCTCGACTTTGGCAGACTGCTCGAACTTTTCGGGAGCGACTCCCATTGCGATCAGTGTCTCGGCGGTGGCGAGCACCCGGTCGTCCGCGCCTTCATTGGCGTCGTTGAGCATGATCCCGAGCAACGTCTTGAGCTTCGCCGGATCGAGGTTCTCCGCGGTCAGTCCGCCAAGCGAGACATCGCGGAGCCGGTCGATGACATTGCCGGCCCTGGTCAGCAGGCTGGTGTACTCGACGCGGATGGAATCCTTTTCCAGGAGTTCGCCGGCAGCATCGAACCGGGTTCGCAAGTCGACCAAACTGGCGCGGATCTGTTCCCACTTCGCCAACAGGCCTTCGTAATCGGTTGGCAATGGCTCGTCGGCGGGTGCGGCTGGTGGAGCCGCCGGATCGCCGGCCGCGGGGGCGAAGTCGCCGGCTGGCGCGCTGGACGCTTCGGTTGCCGGCGCGTCGGCAGCCGGATCAGCCGGGGCAGGTGATTCGGTTGATGGTGCGGCTGTGTCTCCAGGTTTCTGTGTCGAGCCATCCGCGCCGGGGTCTTGCCCGCCGGCTGCAGGAGGAGCATCGGTTCCGGGTTCCTGGCCCGCCAGGATCACGGGCGAGAACGCAATCGCCACCACGAACGCGGCAAGATGGCTGGTCAGTAACTGCATTCCGGTGCGCGTGGTTTTCATGGGGCGAGTAACTCCTCTTCGAGGGACGTAGGGGTGGGTGTTGTTCGGGTTGGCAGAATCCGCTCTGGCGATTGCAACAGGCTGCCGGAGCCGCATTCGGTTCCCGGATTCTTCGAGGGGGCAAGGAACGGGAGCGCGGTCCGCCGAGTGGCCACGATCTTAGCCCCTACCGGTCAGAGGTGCTCGTCAAGCGCCGCCGGACGGCGATGGACTGCCCCCGCCGCCAGAATCAGGAGGCGGATTCCCGGCAGGCTGGTTTGCAGCCGGCACATTCCCGGCCGGCACGGCAGTATCACCGGGTTTGCCTGCATCCGGAGTTGCGCCAGGCGTTGGCGGGCTGGTCGTTGAGGGGGGACTGCTTTCTGTCGCCGGCGGAGCGACGGGAGTGGTCAGCTGGGGAGCATACGCGTGTTCGCGTTTTTGCAACATGGTGGCTTTGACCAGCCGCAGGGGCGTGGCACCTGCCAGCCGGTCGGAAGCTGTGAATCCGGGCATCTTGTAGAGCACATCCAGCCCTTCAACGATCCGGCCAAAAACGGTCGCCTGGCCATCGCGTTCGGGGATCGGCTGCCAGACAAATGTGTATTGGGAGCTGACTGGCAGGCCGGGACTGTTGAAGGTCGCGAGGCTGCCGGCGAAGTGTTTTCGCGCCCGCTCAGAATCGGCTTCCGTGGGAATGGAGTAGCCCGCGTGTCCGAGGCCGGTGCCATCCGGGCATCCGCTCACGGAGAGGAAGCCTGTGTCAACCAGAAAGTACTCCTGGCCGTCGAAAAAACCCTTCTCGACCAGATTCACAAAACTGTTGACCGTGTTGGGTGCATCGTCCTCAAAGAGCTGGGCGATAATCACGCCGGCCCCGGTTTCAAAGCGGACCAGTGGCAGGGCTGCGGCCTCGTCGCGCTGCCGCGCCGCCAGCTCAACCTGCCAGTCGGCCTCCAGCTTCGCCAGCCGCGTGGCAAAGGCCTCGTCGATCGGGGCTTTGAGCTTTTTCAGCAAGGCGAGGTTCGCTTGTGCGGCGGGGAAGTCTTCCGCCGCGATCGCGGCCCGCAGCGCGAACCGGACAATCTGGGCGTTTTCGCAGCCAGCGGCAAACATCTGGCCGGTCAGGGCCAGAACCCGGTGCGGATCAAAAGCCGGAGCACTTGGGTCTTCACCCATCAATAGCCGGAGATACGCCTGCACGTCGCGTTCGACCAGAAAACTGCCCCTCGGTGCCTCGATGTAGGCGGCGGCCGCGGCTTCCATCAGGCGTACCCGCAACTGGCCCAACTGCTCTTTCACGCCGGCGACCTGAGCCAGATGCTGGTCGTTGTTCTCCATGTTGGTCAGCGAGAAGTTGGCGAGCACCGCCCCCAGCTGGTCCTGAAGAACGCGGCGCTGGCGGGTCAGGGTTCGCCACTCGGTCATCGCCGCCGATTCCTCCCCGGTCGCCGGTTGCTGGGCGGCGGGTTGCTGGTCGGCGGGCGGTGGATCGGGCTGTTGTGCACCGCTTGCCGTCGGCATCAGGAGCAGCAGTCCAGCCAGCCTGAACAAACTTGCCCGGCCGGGCTGGCGAACATGGCGAGATCGGTCCATTTCCGGTTTTCCCTTGAGCGAGTGGAACTGCACCTGGCTCCCGCGATTTGCCCCGCGGACTGACCCACTCTGAAAATTCAGGGCCACGCCGGCTGCCGGCAAGTGGAGGAGCCTCAATCCCCGGGCGACCCGGTTGGTTGTTCCGGTTACTGATTGTCGGTGGAAACCGGGTTGGCGGGAATGCCATATTCGTGATCGCGTTTGTACAGCACCGTGGCCTTCAGCAAGGTCGAGGGAATAGCCCCATCCACCTCCTCGATCTTGTCCTCCTCACCAGACTTGAGGGTTGGCTCCAGCTCTTCCACGACGTCCATCCCCGCGATCACCCGTCCGATCACGGTTTGCCGTTCATCCATTCGAACGTCGGGCCGCCAGGCAATGGAGAACGGTGAACTGGCCGAATTGGGCTTGTCGGTTCGGGCCAGCGACACCGTCCCGAACAGGTGTTTGCGGGCTGTTGGCAAATTCAGTTCGTCCACGATGGTCAGCTGAGGCGGCTTGGGACGCCGATCATCGCCAAACAGCCCCCCTTGGGAAAAAGTGCCGGGCAGGACACCGTGAAAAACGGTCCGGTCATAAAAACCGGTTTCGACGAGGGCGACAAACTGGCTGACCGCCAGCGGCGCGTCGTCCTCAAACAGCTCGACTTCGAACGGACCGAGGCGGGTTTCGATCCGGACCCGCGGCAGGTCTTTTTCGGAAGCCCGCCGCTGTTCTTCGTTCGCGAGGATCAACGCGACGTAGTCCAGCTGGTCCACGAGGTCGATTTCATCCTGTGAGAACTTTTTCATTTCATGTTCGTAAGTCCTGGCGAACGCGCGTGCCGTTTCGATGTCCCCGACGTAGAGTCCAGAAACGCCCAGCGTCACCTCGACGAACTCCCGATTCTTCCTGTCCGCCATCCCGGCTTGTGCAGTCTCGAGCCGTTCAGTCAGCAACCGGGCCAGCCGATGGGTTTTGCCCATCCGTTTGGACTGGAAGGCCCGGTCGAGCGTCAGAAACAACAGCTGCCAGAGGGAAATGTCGGGATCCGGTTCAAGACGGAACAGGGCTTCAGCGGCCAGCTCCAGACGGAGCCGCGCCGGATTGGTCGCGTGAATCGCCTCGATCCACTGCACCATGGCCGCCTGGCCGGAATCCAGGCCACTTAGCGCCAGTTCGGTTCGCGCCTTGCCAGCGGTCCGCAGCGAGTCCCGCAGACCCGCATCGGCAGCTTGAAACTCGGCCCGCGCTTCCTCCAGCCCGGCCGACTCAACGCCAATCAGTTGTGCGCTGCCAGTCGGGCAGCCCCACAGGGCAGCCCCAATGGTTACGAACAGTATCCACCACCGTCCCGTAGCGGAAGGCCGTGAGCCCTCCGGCCGCGAACCGGCTACAACGTTTACGAAATGAACCAACCACCGTCCCACAATCTCCGCTGGGTAGGGCAGCCCGTCCGGCCGGTTGAAAGAAAAAGCCTGCTTTGTCTGCATTCGCTCAACCGCAACTGGACAATGAACGGGCTGGCCATTATACCGCAAGCATTGTCCGAGACTGGACTCGCCACCCGACTGCCAACTCTCCCAACTGCCCGCATGCCGAGAATCCAGCGCGGAAAAGGCAACGCCCGCGACCACACCCCCACACCAGTCGCTCCCGCCAGCCAGCTGCGGATCATCGGCGGCGAGTTCCGCGGCCGGACCATCCGCTGGTCGGGCGACATGCGGACCCGGCCAATGAAGGACAATCTCCGCGAGTCCCTTTTCAACCTTGTCGGCGGGTGGATTCCCGGCCGCCACGCGATCGACCTGTTTGCCGGCACCGGCGCGATCGGACTCGAAGCCCTCAGCCGCGGTGCCGTCGGTGCGACCCTGATTGAACGCCACTTCCCTACCGCCCGCATCATCCGGGAAAACATCGAGTCGCTCGGCGATGGGCTGCCGGTCGAGATCGTCAAGTCGGACACTTTTTTCTGGGTCCGCCAGTTCGTCAAGGCGAGCACGCAACGCCCGGAAGTGCCGTGGGTTGTCTTCTGTTCGCCGCCCTGGAACCTGTTCCAGCGGAGGGCTGCCGACATCATCGAATTGCTGGCGGCTCTGATGAACGTCGCGCCTCCCGAGAGTGTTTTCGCCGTCGAATCCGACGATCAGTTCGACCCGCTCCAGCTGCCCAACAGTGAAGCCTGGCGGATTCGCCACTATCCACCGGCATTGCTGAGCATCTTGCGCCCCGACCCCGTCGATTTGCCGGCGGACACCGACACCTGAGGCAGGCGATTGCTTCGTCAACACCTGTCTTTAGGGTCGCATCCATCAGCCGGCACGCGCTAGTACCGCAAACTGGAAGTCTTGTTCCACCAAGGCGGAAGTCAGCCGGGCTTTGCCAGTTTGCCTGGTTGACGATGGCAAAAACGCTCTTCCCCTGTTTGATGTGTGTTTTCTCACGACTCCACTCAACCAAGGGA